>NZ_JBXTSN010000025.1:0-82021 GCF_057158775.1 Antribacter sp. NEAU-D49
ACGGCCCGTACTTCGCAGGCACGTCCCGCCACGGCGTCCCGGCCCGCAGCCGCCACAGAATCCCGTTGATCACCTGCCGGTGATCACGCCACTGCCCGCCACGCCCGGACGAGACCGGCAGCAGCGGCTCGATCCGCGCCCACGCCGCATCCGTCAACTCACCCCGACCAACACCCACAACCCGGACATTACAGAACCAGTGACCAGGCCATTCACAGGACAGGCCCTAGGACCGCTCCGGTCAGGCGGGGACGAGCACCTTGTCGCCCGCCCCTGTGGACGCCCGACCGGCGACGGGAGTGACGTCGTCGTCCGAGGCGGCCCACCCGGCGTCGGGCACCGGCGGGACGGCGGGCGGCGTGGCGACGACCTTGCGGGCCGGAGTCACCGCCGGCTCCGCGACCGCATCGGGCATCTCGAGCCGGTCGGCGACCGCCCGGGCGTGCTGCGCCATCGCGTGGGCGATGGCGACCGACTCGCCGAGGTAGTTCACGGGGTCGATGAGGTGACGGATCTCGTCCTCGTTGAAGTACGTGGCCACCACCTCGTCCTTGGTGAGCAGGTCGAGGAAGGGCAGGTCCTTCCGTGCCGACTCCTGCGCCACGGCGAAGACGACCTCGTGCGCCTTCTGGCGCCCGATCCGCTCGCCCAGCTCCATCATCAGCGACTCGGAGCCCATGAGGCCCGCCGAGAGCGCGAGGTTGGCGCGCATACGGTCCTCGTCGAGCTCGAGCCCGTCGAAGATCACGACGAGGCGGGACAGGATGTCGCCGGCCAGGACCGACGCCTGCGCCGCGACGTCCTCGAGGAGGGCCGTCATGGCGCCGTTGGCCTCGTGGTCGTGCAGCATGGACTCGAGCGCGGGGGCCGCCAGAGCGCGGAGCTGCGCGCTGGTGGACTGCAGGTCGAGGGCCAGCTGCGGGTTGCGCTTGTGGGGCATGGTCGAGCTGCCGACAGTGCCGTGCGGGATCGGCTCGAACGCCTCACCGAACTCCGGCTGCATCAGCGAGTAGATGTCCTTGCCGATCTTCCCTGCCGTGCCGGCGAGCTGGCCGAGGACGAGGACCAGCTCGACGATGCCGTCGTTGATCGCCCGCGAGGGCACCGGCATGGTGCTCAGGTCGAGGATCCGCGCCACCCGGCGCTCGACGTCGCGGCCTGCGGGACCGAACGAGGCGAAGGTGCCCACGGCCCCGCCCATCAGGACCCGGAAGAGGCGGTCCTCCAGCCGCTCGAGGCGGTCCACGTGCGCGGTCATCTCGTCGATCCAGACCGCCATCTTGAAGCCGAACGTGATCGGCACGGCGTGCTGGCTGTGCGTGCGGCCGGCCATCGGCACGGCGGCGGACGAGTCGGCCTGCTTGGACATGGCGCGCAGCGCCTGGGCGAGGAGACCCTTGATCCGCGTGTGGGCGTCCTTGAGGACGAGCACGTCAGCGGTCTGCGTGATGTTCTGCGTGGTGGCGCCCCAGTGCACCCAGCCGCCGTGCTCGCGGCCCACGACGCGGGCGAACTCCTCGATCAGCGGCACGAGCGGGTGGCTCGCCGCGGCCGTGGCCGCGGCCACACGCTCGAGGTCCAGCTTGTCGAGCTGCGCGGCAGCGCAGATCGCCCGGCCTGCCGGCTCCGGGATGAGTCCTACCTCTGCCTCGGCCTGCGCGAGAGCTGCCTCGACGTCGAGGCGCTTCTGGAATCGGTTCTCGACGCTGAACAGTGCGGCGATCCCGGCGTCGGGAACGCGGCCGTCCGTGAAGTGTCGAAACGATTCGGTACTCATGCGTGGATACACCCCTGTGGTTCTTCGTCGATGTGGGTCGTACGCGTGCTCAGCCCTTCTCCGCTCCGGAGGTGAGGCCGCCGGCGAGAAATCTCTCCGTGGCGAAGAAGATTGCCACTACCGGGACAGTCAGCACAATGGATCCGGCCATCAGCGTGGCCGGCGGAGTCTCGAGCGCATTGGTCAGCTGGGCCAGGCCCAGGGAGACGGTCCACCTGCTCCGGTCCTCCACGAGGAACAGGAGGGCGAACAGGAACTCGTTCCACGCGATCATGAAGACGAACAGTGCGTTCGAGACGATGGCCGGCAACGAGAGGGGCAGGATGATGCGCCTGATGATGCCGAGCCGACCGAGTCCGTCGAGAGCGGCTGCCTCTTCCAGCCCGACCGGCACCGTCTGAAAATAGTTCTTGAGCATAAAGATCGCGACCGCAACCGTCTGTGACACGTAAACCACGACGAGCACCCAGATGTTCCCGCGAAGCCCCAGCCGGGTGAACGCGACGAAGAGCGGAACTGCCAGCAAGATGCCTGGAAACAGGTAGACCGCAAGGAAAAGGCTGCTCACCTGACGCCTGCCGAAGAAGTCCAGCCGGCTCACCGCGTAAGACCCTGGAACGGCCACGAGCAGGGTGATCAGCACGGTCGCGACAGCGATCACCGCGCTGTTGAGCATCAGTCGCGCAAAGTCCTGACCACCGCTCTCGAGGGGCAGGAGGACGTCCACGTAGGCGTCGAGCCGCACCTCGTCGAGCGCGGGCCAGAAGCGCGCCGGGTCCCGCTGGAGCGAGGCGATGTCGCGGGTCGAGAGGACCAGGACGTACAGGAACGGGAACACCGCGACGAGCAGCAGCACCCCGGTCACGACCCAGCGGAGGACGCCCAGGACCCCCAGCTCGACGGCGTTCCGCGACCAGCGGGTGAATTTACGCCTCGACCCTGAACTTCTCACCATGCGGACAGGTTCCGTCCCGGTCCGGGAGACCGTCATCTCGCTCACGACTCACCTCCGCGCCGGCCGGCGAGCCTCAGGTAGGCCGCGATGAGGACCGCCAGGACGACCGCGAGCAGCAGCGCCTGCGCGGAGGCCGCACCGACGTCCCCGCGACCCACCAGGTAGTTGTAGACGCCCACGCTGACCACCTGCGTGCCTGCGCGCCCCTCCGTGAGGAGGTACACGTCATCGAAGTTGTTGAAGGTCCAGATGAAGCGGAGCACGGTGAGCACCGCGACGATCGGCACCAGCTGCGGCCACACGATGTGGCGGAACGACTGCGTCGGCGTGGCCCCGTCCATGCGGGCCGCCTCCTCGATGTCGCCCGGCAGCGCCTCCAGCCGGGCCGTGAGGAAGAGGAAGGCGAACGGGAACGTGCGCCACACCTCGAACGCGATCACCGTCGACAAGGCCACCGGCAGCGTGAGCTCGAGACCGAACACCCCTACCGGCGCCGAGCGCTGCGTGAGGAACGCGATCGGACGGTCCCAGCCGAGCAGAGCCTGCCCCCACGCGTTGACGAGTCCGTACTGCGGGTTGAGGAGGGTGCGCCAGGCGAACGTCGTGGCGACGATCGGCGCCACGTAGGGGAGCAGCAGGAGCGCGCGCACCAGCCCGCGCCCCCGGAAGGGACGGCGGAGGGCGAGCGCGGCGACCAGCCCCACCGCGATGGCCCCCGCCGTCCCGATCACGGAGTACGCGAACGTGGCGCCCATCGACTCCCACAGCCGACGGGACGACAGCACCTCGACGATGGACGCGGTGGTGAAGTCGCCGAACAGCGGGGCGTGCGCGAGCTCTACGAGCCGCAGGTCCTTGAACGCGAGCAGCAGCGACCACAGGATCGGCACCACGACGAGGACCACCACGATCACGACGCTGGGCAGCACCAGGCCGAGGCCCGCCCGGGCCTCGGCCCGCGCGAGCGGTGACCGGCGCGGGGCGCCCGCACGGGCGACCCGCGAGCGCCCCGGGATGGTCACCCGAGCGAGTCCTGGATCTCGCGGACCTGGTCGGCCGCCTGCTGGGCCGCCTCCTCGGGCGTGAGCGCGTCGGTGAACATGTCGTTCATCGCGTTCTCCACGGGCAGCTCGCCGAGCATCGCGCCGAGCAGCTCCGCGTGGCCCTGCCGGACTCCCCACCAGAGCGCCTCGCCGTCCGGGTTCGTCAGGACGTCGAGGACCTCCGGCGGGTAGAAGTCGGCGAGCGTCTGCTGCTTGGCGGTGCCGATCGGCAGCGCCTTCCAGCCGTCGAGGTACTCGGTGGGGTTCGCCTCCGTGCCGAGACGGTCCGGCACCTTGCCCTCGGGGGCCATGGAGAGCACGTCGAGGTAGCGGTCACTCATCGCGTAGGTGACGAAGTCGGCGGCCTCGGGGTCGGCGGTCACCGTGATCGCCCAGTCGCTCTGCATCCGGAACTGGCCACGCACCTCGCCGTCCGCGCCGCCGATGTCGGCCACGACCCCGGTGTTCTTCGCGAGGAACGCGGGGTCCGCCGCGCACTCCGGGCAGCTCGGGACGAAGTTCTCGTGCTGGCCGGCCAGCTCGTCCAGGAGGTACGACGAGTACATCGCCATGGCCGCCTGCCCGGAGAGGTACGAGGCACGCACGGCGTCCCAGTCCTGCTCGCCGGCGAACGAGTGCTCGGTGATGAGCTCGTCGTAGAACGCGAACGCCTCGACGCACTCGGGCTCGTCGAGCGTGACGGTCCCGTCCTCCTGGACCAGCTCGCAGCCGTTGGCGAGCGCGAGACCCTGGAAGTCGCCCTGCTCGGTGGTGAAGCCGGCGAACGGCGTGATGCCGGTCGCGTGCAGCTTCTCGGCGGCGGCCATGATGCTGTCGTAGTCGGTGGGGGCGTCGAGGCCCGCCGCCTCGAAGAGGTCGGTGCGGTAGAAGAGCACCGTCGGGTAGGAGTCGCTCGGGACGGCGAGGAGCGTGTCGTCGACGGTGGCGAGGTCGAGGGCGGCCGGGTTGAACGTGTCCACGCCGAGGCCGTCGACGACCTGCGCGGGCGCGTCGGTGTCGAGCAGGTCGTTCGCGGCCATGGCGCCCACGCCGTCCAGGCCGAGCGCCGCCATGACGTCAGGCAGGTCGCCCGAGGCGGCGCTCGACACGAGGAGCGCGTTGAACTGGGCCGCGTCGACGGGGACCACCGCGGTGTCGACGCCCGCGTCGGCGCCGAAGTCCCCGGCGATGTCCTCGAGGATCGCCACCCGGTCCGGGTTGTCCTCGAGGGTCCAGATGGTCAGCGTGCCGTCACCCTCGGCGGTGTTGCCACCGGCCCCTCCGCCGCACGCGGCGAGCCCCGCCGCCGCGAGCGCTACCGCACCGATCGCTCCACCCGCTCGGAAACTTCTCATGCCACGCTCCCCCTCGAGTCACGGACGTTCCTCGTCGAGGGTAGATCGATCTGGGCGGATTGTTCAGGATCAGGTGCGGCGCGTCCCCGGCGGCAGGGAGCGCTGCGGGGTCACTCCGGGATGGCGCAGACCCCGTCGACGCAGGTGCCTGCGTCGTCGCCCATCATGTGCAGGTGCGCCGCCTCGCTGCGGGGCGCGGCCGCCTCGGCGGCGCTGATGTCGACCAGGGTGACTCGGCGAGGGTTCGCGATCGAGCGGTACTGGCTCTCGTGGTTGTCCGTCATGTCTCCTCCTCGGGGATGTGAGGGTCGGGCTGCGGTGCTCGTACCCACTGCTCTGTGGGGTGCCTCAGTGTCGGTGATACCACGTCGCATCGTCTACCGGACGTCCTGTGAGGTCCGTCGCAGCGACCACGTTTCACCCGATCTACCTGCACCAACGTCATTCAGTACGGGTTGGTTCCCGGTCTCACGCGGAAATGCGGTCGGCGAGGACCTGGTCCAGCACCTGCACGAACACGTCGGGGTCCTGGGCGCCGGAGACGCCGTACTTCCCGTCCAGCACGAAGAAGGGGACGCCGTTGATGCCGAAGGCGCGGGCCTGAGCGATGTCGGCCGCGACGTCGTCGGCGAACCGGCCGTCCGTGAGGGCGGCGACCGCCTCGTCCCGGTCCAGGCCCACCTCGGCAGCGAGGTCCGCCAGGTCCTCGACGTGCCCCACGTGGCGCCCCTCCGTGAAGTAGGCGCGCAGCAGGCGCTCCTTCAGCTCGTACTGGACGCCGTGCGCCTTGGCCAGGTGGAGGAGCTCGTGCGCCCGCAGGGTCTTGGTGTGCCGCACCGCGTCGGTGTTGAACTGCAGGCCCTCGGCGGCCGCGAGCGCCGCCACGTGGTCCTGCATCTGCTGGGCCTGGGCCACGGGGATGCCCTTGTGGGCGGCGAGGAACTCGGTGGCGGTGCCCTCGAAGTCGACGGGGGTGTCGGGCGAGAGCTCGAACGAGTGGTACTCGACGGTGACGTCGGGGGCGGCGCCCTCGCGCTCGGCGATGCGCGCCAGCGCCGTCTCGAAGCGGTGCTTGCCGATGTAGCACCAGGGGCACGCGACGTCGGACCAGATGTCGACCTTCAGGGTTTCGCTCACGGACGTGCCAACCTCACGGGCGGCCCGCGGATTCCCGCATCCGCGGCCCGGTGGCGCGCCCACGAGCGTGCGCCACCGGGCTGCGCCATGCTCGGACCATGCCGCTCATCCCCACCAAGGACCCGCAGCTGGTGCTGCTCCGTCACGGCGAGACCGAGTGGAGCCTGTCCGGGCAGCACACCGGCCGCACCGACATCCCGCTCACCCCGGCGGGCGTGGAGCAGGCGCGCCAGGCCGGGGCGACGCTGGCGGAGTACCGCTTCGACCGGGTGCTGACCAGCCCGCTCCAGCGGGCCCGGCGCACCGCCGAGCTGGCCGGCTACCCGGACGCCGAGACCGACGACGACCTCGCCGAGTGGGACTACGGGCCGGTCGACGGGCGCACCGCGAAGGACGTGGGCGAGCAGCTGGGCCGCGAGTTCCTGATCTTCGAGGACGGGGTGCGCTCCCTGCCGCCCGACCCGGAGCACGGTGACGGGCGGCCCGGCGAGACGCTCGAGGAGGTCGCGGCGCGAGCAGCGCGCGTGGTGCAGCGGGCGGAGGAGACGCTGCGCCACGGCGGTGACGTCCTGGTCGTGTCGCACGGCCACCTGCTGCGGGTCCTCGTGACGGCCTGGCTCGGCATCGACCCGCGGCTGGGCTCCCGGTTCGAGCTCGGGACGGCGGCGATCAGCCTGCTCGGGTACGGCCATCACCTGCGAACCGTGGAAGGTTGGAATCTCCCGCCTTCGCCCTGATCGTGACACTATGCACGCATGAAGGACGAGCACCTCGCCGAGGGCGAGTCGGTGGTCATGACCCTGCGTACCCACCCCAAGAAGATCGTCAAGCCGATCCTGCTGCTGGTGGTGCTCCTGGCCGCGCTGGTCGCTCTGTGGGTGCTCCCGCTGCCGGTCGACGGGCTGATCCTCTGGTTCGCCACGATCGTGCTGGTCGTCCTCGCCGTCACCGCGGTGGTCCCTGCGTGGGTGCGCTGGCTCACCACCCGGTACGTGATCACGAACCAGCGGGTCGCCCTGCGCACCGGCGTGCTCACCCAGACCGGCCGCGACATCCCGCTGTACCGCATCAACAACGTCACGTTCGAGAAGCAGCTGAGCGACCGGTTCTGGGGCTGCGGCACGCTCGTCATCTCCGACGGCACGGACCAGCCGGGCATGATCCTGGACGACGTGCCTGACGTCGAGTCCGTGCAGCGCCGCCTCCAGGAGCTGGTGCGCCAGGGCGACGACGGCTCGGACAGCGGCGAGTTCCCGCCGAACGAGCCCGCTCGGCGCTGAGCCGGCTCCTCCGCGGTGCGAGATCCGGTCGACAGCAGGAGCCGGGGCTCAGTCGACGACCGCGCGGCCCGCGGCCTGCTCCGCCCGGCGGAGCATGTCGGCACTCAGCGTGACGTCCCCCTTGGCGTGCGCCTCGAGGAGCCGCCGCCCCAGCTCGACCCGTGCGTCGACCGCAGGTCCCACGTCGTCGCCGTCGTCCCCGACCGGCCTGGCCATCGCCTTGACGCGGCTCCAGGCGGCGAACGCCTCCGCGACCGTCACCCCGTGGGCGGGCCGGTAGCCGACGGTGATCTCGTCGCCTGCTCCGAGCTCTCCCGCCTGGACGACCCGGAGGTACGCCCCCGTCCGGTTGGCGTCGGCGAACCGGCGCACCCAGCGCTCCTCGCCCATCCGCCGGGCGAAGGTCTGGCACGGCACGCGAGCCTGGGTGACCTCGAGCACCGCCGTGCCGACCTGCCAGCGCTCACCGATCACCGATCGGCCGATGTCGAGGCCCCGCGTCCGGAGGTTCTCGCCGAAGAGACCCGGAGGGATGTCACGCCCCAGCTCAGCGGCCCAGACGTCGGCGTCCTCCTGCGCGTACGCGTAGACCGCCTGGTCCGGTCCGCCGTGGTCCCGGCGGTCGGCCTGGACGTCGGCGTACAGGCCGAACCGTCTGACCACGACGCGGCCCTCCACCGGCCGCTTGTCGATGGCGGTGACGCCCACGGCGCTCGGGTCGGGAAGCAGCTGGTGCACGCGGCACACGGCCAGGAGGTCGCCCATGGCAGCCATCCTGCCAGGTCGGCGCGCCACCCCGGATTGGCGAGCCGTGCTCGCTGCCCCGTACCGTGGGACACGTCGCGGACGACGTCCGCGACACCGGCGGACGCCGGCCGACAGCTCCACCGCACAACCTGACAGAGCTGACCGCCAGAACGCGTGCCACCCGGCGCGCACCGCACCAGGAGGCCTCGCACCAGTGACCGAGCCGACCCCCGCCCACACCCACCTCGACGACGAGCTCGGGCTCGAGACAGACCTGCTCGCCTCCGAGACGGAGTCGCTCCCGCACGTGGTAGTCGTGGGTGGTGGATTCGCCGGCATGGCCGTCGTCAAGGCCCTCGCGAAGGCCCCGGTGCGGATCACCCTGATCGACCGCCGCGTGTACAACACGTTCCAGCCGCTGCTCTACCAGGTGGCCACGGGGGGCCTGAACCCGGGCGACGTGACCTACTTCCTGCGCGGCCTGCGGCTGAAGCAGAAGAACGTGCGCGTGGTGCACGAGCACCTGGTCGGTGCCGACCACTCCGCCAAGAAGATCCGCCTGCTCAACGACATGTGGATCAGCTACGACTACCTCGTCGTCGCGTCCGGCGTGACCACCAACTTCTTCGGCACCCCGGGTGCCAAGGAGCACGCCTTCCCCATGTACTCCCGGTCGCAGGCGATGAAGATCCGCGACAACCTGTTCATCCGCCTCGAGAAGGCGGCGAAGTCCCGGCGGTCCGACGACGGGCTCCGGGTCGTCGTCGTGGGCGGCGGCGCCACCGGGGTGGAGGTCGCGGGCGCTCTCGCCGAGCTCCGCACCGCCGGTCTCGCCCCCGCGTACCCCGAGATCCACGGCGACGCCTTCGAGGTCAAGATCGTGCAGCGCGGCACGGAGCTGCTCAAGTCCTTCGCGCCCTCGTTGCGGGCCTACGCCACCCAGGAGCTCAAGCGCCGTGGGGTGTCGCTCCACCTCGGCGCGGGCGTGAGCGCCGTGGAGCCGGACGGCGTGGTCCTCACCGACGGGACGCGCATCCACGCCGACCTCACCGTGTGGTCCGCCGGCGTGCACCCGCACGAGGAGGTCGCGGAGTGGGGACTGCCCCAGGACGGCGGCGGCCGGATCGTGGTGGGCGACGACCTCCAGGTGGACGGGATGCCGGGCGTCTTCGCAGCCGGCGACATCGCGGTGTCCCCGTCCGACCTGCCGCAGCTGGCGCAGCCCGCGCTCCAGGCGGGACAGCAGGTCGCCAAGAACATCGTCGCGCTGCTCGAGGGCCGTCCCACGGAGCCGCTGGAGTACACCGACAAGGGCACCATGGCCGTGATCGGCCGTCGTGCCGCGATCGCCGAGATCCAGCTCCCCGGCAAGGGTCAGCTCCGGCTCACCGGCGGGACGGCGTGGATCGTGTGGCTGTTCGTCCACATCATGTCGCTCATCGGCCCGCGCAACCGGGTCACCACGCTCGCGGGGCTCGTGACGCGCTACGGCTTCCCCTTCCACCGCAGGCCCATCCCGATCGTGGGCGACGTGCCGACGGTCAGGCCGCCGAAGAGCCCCTCTGCCTGACTTAGGTCACTGAAGGAAGTTCTGTCCTTAAGCGTTTCAGATCCTTGTCGCGCCCTTCTCCTCGGGCGAGCCTTCGGCGCGAAGGTGCGCGGGACGTCGTCGGACACGACGACCGCGCCAGAGCTCTCGAAGGGGAGGGACCGTGAGACTGACACGCAAGGACTTCACCGCCGCCGCAGGCGGCGTCGCGGCGACCGCGGCAGTTGCCGCGATGCTCGTGGCGTCGCCGCTGGCCGGCGACACCACGGCGGAGGCCGCCACCGGCGGCATCCACGTGAGCAACGGGAAGATCGTCGAGGGAGACGGCACGCCGTTGCTGCTGCGCGGCACGAGCCACGCGCACACCTGGTACGCGTCGCAGACGCGCGCGTTCGCCGACATCTCCGCCACCGGCGCCAACGCCGTGCGCGTGGTGCTGAGCGACGGCACGCGCTGGACCAGGAACGGCCCGGCGGACGTCGCCGCCGTGGTGGACCAGTGCTGGGACAACAAGCTGGTCTGCGTGCTCGAGGACCACGACACGACCGGCTACGGCGAGCAGGCCGGTGCGTCGACCCTCGCCACCGCCACCGACTACTGGATCTCGCTGCTGCCCACGCTGGAGGGCACCGAGGACCACGTGCTGATCAACATCGGCAACGAGCCCTACGGCAACGACGCGGCCACCGCGAGCCGCTGGGCGTCCGACACGTCGACGGCGATCCAGCGCCTGCGCGCGGCGGGCTTCGACCACACGATCGTCGTGGACGCGCCGAACTGGGGGCAGGACTGGAGCGGCACCATGCGCGACAACGCCGCCACAGTCTTTGCCGCCGACCCCGACCGCAACACCGTGTTCTCCATCCACATGTACGGGGTGTACGACACGGCCGCCGAGGTGCGCGCCTACATCGACTCGTTCACGAGCCGCGGCCTGCCGCTGATCGTCGGCGAGTTCGGGCACGACCACTCGGACGGGAACCCGGACGAGGCGACGATCATGTCGTACACGCGGTCCCAGGGCATCGGCTGGTTCGCCTGGTCCTGGAGCGGCAACGGCGGCGGCGTCGAGTACCTCGACATGGTGCAGGCGTTCGACCCGACCCGGCGCACCTCCTGGGGCACCCGGGTGATCACCGGGGCGGACGGGTTCTCGCAGACGTCGGTGCGGGCGAAGGTGTTCGGGGGCGTCACGACGCCGACCCCCACTCCCACCCCGACACCCACGCCCACCCCGACGCCGACGCCGACGCCGACGCCGACCGTGACGCCCGTCCCGGGCCAGTGCGTGGCGACCTTCCGGGTCGTCAACTCGTGGCAGGGCGGCTTCCAGGGCGAGGTGACCGTGAAGGCGGCTGCCTCCCGGACGAGCTGGCGCACGCAGTTCACGCTGGCGTCCGGAACCACGATCTCGAACCTGTGGAGCGGCACGCTGACCTCGTCGGGCACCACGCACACCGTGACCAACGCGCCGTGGAACGGGACTCTCGGCGTGAACCAGAGCACCACGTACGGGTTCGTCGCGAACGGCACCCCGCCGTCGTCGGCCCCGGCGGTCACCTGCTCCTGAGGTGACCCGCTCCTGAGGTGACCTGCTCCTGAGGTGACCTGCTCCTGACGCGGAGGCCCGGCGACCGTCTCGGTCGCCGGGCCTCCGCCCCGTTCCGTACCAGCCCGTCCCCGGCCGGGCCGGGCCGGCCTCAGACGGCCGCGTCCCCCGCACGGCCGTGGGCCACTCCCGTCGCGAGCCCGAAGGTCACGGGCTGCGGACCGCTCGTGGAGCAGCACCCCGAGCCGGCCGCGTCGAGCAGCCCGGACGCGACCGTGCCGTCGGCGTCGGCCGCAAGGCCGAGGTCGGTGGAGCAGACGCCGGTCTGCGGCAGGTCGAGCTCCACCGCGTCGGCGGCGGCCCGGTCGCCGGCGAGGGCCGCCGCGACCGACCTGACCTGCTCGTACCCGGTCGCCAGCAGGAAGGTCGGCGCCCGCCCGTACGACTTCATGCCGACGAGGTAGAAGCCCTCGTCCGGCTGCGCCAGCTCGGACTCACCGTGCGGGGGCACCGTGCCGCACGAGTGGAGGTTCGGGTCGATGAGCGGGGCGAGCGCGCGCGGCGCCTCCACGACCGGGTCGAGGTCCAGGCGGACCTCCCGCAGCATCTCGAGGTCGGGCCGGAAGCCCGTCGCGTTGACGACGTGGTGGACGGTGAGGTCGAGCAGGCCGTCGCTGCCGTCCTGGCGCGCCGTCCCGAGCACGCGTACCTCCGGGGTGGCCGACGGCGTGCCGACCGGCTCCAGCCGCTCGATGCCGACGCGCGTCAGCAGCTCCACGCGCCCGTCGTCCACAGCCTCCTTGAGCCGCGTGCCGAGCAGGCCGCGGGCCGGCAGCTCGTCGGCCGCTCCGCCGCCGTAGAGGCGACGCGGCGAGCCGCCACGGATGGCCCAGGTGATGCGCGTCCCGGGCTCGGACCGGGCGAGCTCACCCAGCGCCAGGAGGGTGTTGGCGGCCGAGTGCCCCATGCCCACCACGAGAGTGTGGCGGCCTGCGAACCGCTCGCGGTCGCGACCGAGCACGTCGGGCAGCGGCCCGGTCAGGAAGGCCGACGCCTCGCGCTCCCCCAGCGCCTCGAGGCCGGACGTCCCGACCGGGCTCGGCTGCCCCCAGGTGCCCGACGCGTCGAGCACCGCGGCGGCGCGCACGTCGCCCGCGGAGGTGCGGACGAGGTAGGGCAGCCGTTCACGCCCCAGCGAGCGGGTGCGGTCGGCGCCGTCCTTGGCGACGGCGACCACCCGCACGCCGTAGCGCACGCGGTCGCCGAGAGCCGCTGCGAGGGGTGTCAGGTACTGGTCCACCAGGTCAGCACCCGTGGGGAGCACCTCGGGGTCGGGCTCGACCCAGCCGGTTCCGGCGAGCAGCCTGCGGGCCGCGGCGTCGACGCCGTACCGCCACGGCGAGAACAGCCGCACGTGACCCCAGCTCGCCACAGCCGCGCCGGGGCCGTCCCCGGCCTCGAGAACCAGGGGGTCGAGGCCCCGCTCGCGCAGGTGAGCGGCGGCAGCCAGACCCACCGGCCCGGCTCCGACCACGACGACGGGAAGGCCCTCCCGGGACGGCTCGCTCATGCTCACTCCTTAGATCGAAGAACCTCGATGAGTTGTTCGAGATCAACGTATCCACAAACGTCGATACGTGGCAAGATGGTGCCATGTCCGTGACGACCGAGCGCCCCCTCCTGCCCCTCGCCGAGGCGACGACGACCGCCCGAGCCGACCGTCCGTCGTCGGGCACCGTGTGCTGCGCGCCGCTCGTCCGGGAGGTGCTCGACCCGGCCGCCGCCGCCGAGACGGCGCACGCCTTCAAGGCGCTGGCCGACCCCGCACGCATCCAGCTTCTGTCCATCGTGGCTGCTCACGAGGGTGGAGAGGCCTGCGTCTGCGACCTGACCGAGCCTCTCGGGCTGTCCCAGCCGACGGTGAGCCACCACCTCAAGATCCTCGTGGAGGCCGGCCTCCTCGCCCGCGAGCAGCGCGGCCGATGGGCCTACTACTCTCTGGTGCCGGCGGGTCTGGCACGCCTCGGCGCGCTCCTCACGGAGACCACCGCCTGAGATCCAGGGGTAGCGCTCCCACGCTCGGAAGGGCCAACATGGACCACCGACCGGACGACGAGGAAGTCGTCGTGCGCCAAGGCAGCGGAGGGGGTGGGCATGAACCCGGGAGAGTTCCGGATCGCGCAGGCGCGCGCCATGGCAGAACCCGTGCGGCTGCGCCTGCTCGCCCGTCTGCTGACGTGTCCCGCCGGCCAGTCGGCCGCTGAGGACCTGGCCGGACCGGAGCTGTCGGCTGCCGAGGCGCTCGAGCACCTGCAGGCGATGTCCGACGTCGGGGTGATCGCGCCCGTGGGCCGCGGTGCCTACCTGGTCAGCCGCGCAGCGGACGACGACGAGATCGGCGCCCTGTACGACGGTCCGCTGTACGGGCCGCCGTCCGTCCGGCCGGACCGCCAGCGCTACCGCGTCGCCCCGCGCGGCATCGTCGGCTTCGGCGTCGCGGCCCTCGCCGCACCGCGGTTCGACGGCGACCCGGTGCTCGACCCGGACGACACGCCGGCCCTCCTCGGCCGGATCACCGAGACGCTCGCCCAGCAGTTCTCCACCAGCGTGGGCCCGGAGACGGTCCGGCGCCTCGTCCAGGAGAGCCATGGCATGGTGGCGCCCACGATGGGCGCGACTCCGCACCTCCCCGCGGTGACCGCCTGGCTGGCCACCGACCGCCTCGCGGCCCTCGCCCTGCACCCGCTACCTCTGCGGGCCCAGGACGTGCTGCTCGTGTGCGTGCACAACCAGGGCCGCTCGCAGATCGCCGCCGCCGTCCTCCGCCACCTCGCGGGCGACCGGCTGCGGGTCCGCACGGCGGGCTCTCGGCCCGCCGCCGCCCCCGACCCCACCGTCCGCTCCGTCCTCGCGCGCCGCGGCCTCGACGGACTGGTCGAGTTCCCCCGGCCGCTCACCCCGGAGCTGGTCCGCGCGTCCGGCGTCATCATCACGATGGGCTGCGGCGACGCCTGCCCCGTGCTGCCCGGTCGCCGCTACCTCGACTGGCCCGTGCCTGACCCGGCCGGGCGAACGCCCGCGGAGGTGGAGCGGATCGTCGACGAGGTGACCCTCCGCGTCGAAGCCCTGGTCGAGGAGCTCGACGGACTGGACGCGAGGCCGCTGACCGTGACACGCACCGTGGGGGTCTTCGGCGACGAGGACGAGGACGGCCTACGGGCGCTCCGTGCCGTGACCTGAGCCTCATCGGTCACGGTGGACGAGGGCGGGGTGCCGCGGGTCGTCGACCCGGACCACGAGGTCGGCGGTCCCCTCGGGATCGGTCTCCTCCGCGTACCGCTCGTAGGCGGGCAACGTCCACGCCTCGTCCGGCCCGGTACGCCGGCGCAGGGTCGCGGGGCGCAGCGCGAGATGGACGGCCAGGTCCAGGTCGAGCCACCTGCCCAGCACCAGGGACCCGTCGAGCACCACGACGAGGCCCGGCGCGGCCGGGACGGGCTGCGCCCGGGTGGCCCTGTCGGTCACGGGGTCGCGCAGGCTCGGCAGGTAGCGCCCCGTCCCGCCCGGTCCGACGGCGGACAACACCTCCCGGTTGAGGGCGCCGACGTCGAGCCGGTCGTCGAGGAGGGCGTCCGGGTCGTGGTGCCCGTGCTCCAGCCGGAGCGACCGCGGCCGGAGGAAGTCGTCCGCACGGATCCGGGCGACCGGGTGCCCCGCGGCGCGCAGCGGACCGACGAGCGCGTCGGCCAGCTCCTCGGGGCGGGTCGACGGGTGGCCGTCCACGGCGAGGCGCACCGCCTGGTCCGGGGGCGTGACCGCTGCCCGCTCCAGCACGAGGTCGACCATGCGCCGGACGAGCACCTCCGCTGACACCGGCTCCACCCGCACCGGGCCATGCTGCCATCCCGGGTGAGTGTCGGAGGCACGGTGCACGCTGGTGACACCGAACAAGGAGGGATCATGACCGAGAGCAACACCCCCGCACCGCACGGGATCGGCCGGGTGGACGCGGTCGTCCTGGACGTGCCGGACACGAAGGCGTCGGCAGCGTTCTGGCAGAGCCTGACCGAGGCCACCGTCGAGCAGGAGGAGAGCGACGGCTGGCTCACCCTGGGCACCCCTGACGGCTGGTCCATCGCGTTCCAGCCGGCGCCCGACCTGGTGCCGCCCCAGTGGCCGGGCCAGGAGCACCCGCAGCAGCTCCACCTCGACCTCAACGTCCCGGACGTCACCGCGGCCACGGAACGAGCCGTCGCACTCGGGGCCACCCTGCTCCGGGAGGACGAGAGGTGGAACACCCTGGCCGACCCGGCCGGGCACCCGTTCGACCTCTGCGTCGCGGAGGACGCCCAGGGCACCACCGTCCTGGGTGTCACGTTCGACTGTCCGGACGCCTCGGCACTCGCCCGCTTCTGGTCGCAGCTGCTGGGCGAGGAGGTCACGTACGACGCCGATGGCATGGCCATGCTGGGCGGCGACCGTGCCCTGCTGTTCCAGAGCGTGGAGAGCTACAACCCGCCCGCCTGGCCCGACCCGGCCAGGCCGCAACAGCTGCACCTCGACATCCAGGTGCCCGATCTCGACGACGGGGAGGCCGCAGTGCTCGCGATCGGCGCCACCCGTCTGCCGGGCGGGGCCGACGGTTTCCGCGTCTTCGCGGACCCGGCGGGCCACCCGTTCTGCCTGGTTCGCTGACCGGGTCTCCTCCCCGTCCAGAGGTGTCGGCGTCGGGCAGCCGACACCTCCCGTTCCTCCACGCGTCAGCCGGCGGCCACCACCGGTGCCTAGCGTCGCGGGCGACCCGACTCGAGGAGGAGCCATGCCCGGCACCTTGCGACGCGCCCGTACGCGACGCTCCCTGTCCCTTTCCGTCGCCGCACTCGCCACGGCCGCTGTGGCGGCGCCGCTCCTGGCGGCCGTGCCCGGGGCGGCGCCCGCCGTCGCCGCCCCCGGTGAGGTGGCGTACACGCAGGACTTCAACAGCACGGCGAACGGCGCGCTGCCCGAGGGCTGGCGCCCGGTGGCCGGGAGCTGGGCCGTACGTGACGGCCGGCTCGTGGGCGAGCCCGGCGCGATCACCCGCATCACGTTCGGCCCGCACCTCGAGAACTACCGGTTCGAGGCGACGGTCCGCTTCGAGCAGGTCACCAACAGCACCCGGTGGCTCGCCCCGATCCTCGACATCGCCCCTGGCGGCGGAGTGCCGTGGTGGCAGGCGGCCATGCGGACCACGACCACCGCGGCGAACGGCCTGGAGCTGGCGCAGCGCACCGCGGGCAACGCGTGGAACGTGCCGTACACGGCGGCGGCGCAGTCCGCGGCCGGCACCGGGCGCGACGTCCGGATCGCCGTCGAGGTCCAGGGCACCCATGCCACCTGGATCTACGACGGCCAGGAGCGGCTCGAGGGCACGATCGAGCGGTCGGCCGACGGCGTCCTCGGCTTCTCCGCCGACGGCGCCCGGATCTCGGTGGACGACGTCCGCGTGACGGAGATCGAGCCCTGGACCCCGGTGGCGGGCGACGGCGAGCTGCCGGTCACGGCGGCGCACCGCGGCTACTCCGCCGTGACACCCGAGAACACGCTCGCCGCGTACGCGGCGGCGATGCGCACCGGTGCCGAGTTCGTCGAGATCGACGTGCACACCACCGCGGACGGCGTCCCGGTGGTCATGCACGACCAGACCGTCGACCGCACCACGGACGGCACCGGCGACATCGCACGGTTGCAGTCGCCGTACGTCGCGACCCTGGACGCGGGCTCGTGGTTCAACCCGGCGTTCACGGGCGAGCCCGCGCCCACCTTCGCGCAGACGCTCGACCTCATGCGGACCGGCTCGTCCGCGATGCTCCTGGAGATCAAGGGTCCGGAGACGCAGGCCGAGGTGAACCGGATCGTCGACATGATCACCTCGCGCGGGCTCGCGGGCCGGATGGTGATCCAGTCCTTCGACGCGAACGTGCTGCGGCACGCCAGGGCGCGGGCGCCCCAGATCCCCACGGGGTACCTGGTGTCGACGGTCCACGCTGACCCGGTCGCCGTATCCCGCGACCTGGGCGTCTCCTACTACAACCCCGCGGCGGCGGCCCTCGCCGGGCGTCCCTCCGTGGTGGCCGACCTCAACGCGGCGGGGATCGCGGTCTTCGCCTGGACCGTCGACTCGGCCGAGCAGTGGAAGCAGCTCACGGCCGAGGGCGTGGACGGCATCATCACCAACCGGCCGGGCGCCTTCATCGGCTGGAAGCAGGCTCAGGAGCAGGTTCCCGCCGCGGACGCGCCCACGGTCCAGGTTCTGGCCCCGGTGGCGGGCGGCACCTTCGACACGGGGGCCGACGTCGTCCTGGCCGCCTCCGCGACGGACGCCGACCAGGTGCAGCTCACCGTGGACGGCGCGCCGGTGGAGAACGGCGCCGTGCTGGCGGCTGGTGACCTGGGCGTCGGCGAGCACACCGTCGTCGCGCGGGCGACGGGCGCGGGCGGCGAGGTCGAGGCGACCGCCACGTTCACCGTGGCCGTCACGCCGGAGGGCCTGCGGGCGCGCCTCGCCGCGCTGCCCGTGCCGACGGGCCAGCTGCAGCAGCTCCTGACGGCGCTGGACCAGGAGGACTGGGCGCGGCTGCGGTCAGCGGTCGTCCAGCACGTGGCCGACCCGGCAGCCTCGGAGGCGCTCGTCGCCGAGGTCAACCACCTGGCTGACTGACCCACCCCGTCAGAAGCCCGCTTCGAGAACGTCATCAGGTGCCGTGACCCCGGGGGAAGCGGCACCTGATGACGTTCTCGAGGCGGACCACCCGGAGCAGCGGGATGGGTCAGCGGGGGCGGGTGCCTTCCGGGGGCGGGAAGCCGGGGTATTGGACGTAGCCGCCCGGACCGCCCTGGATCGTCGGCCCGCCAGGCCGGCTCTGCGGGAGCGGCGGCCCCGCCGGGCCGCCGGGCCCAGCGGGCGCGGCGAACGGGTTGGGCGGCAGCGGCGGCGTCGGCAGGACGGGCGGACCGGCCGGCGCGGGCACCGTCGGCATCGCCGCCGTCGGGGCGTCGAGGTGGGCCTGGACGAACGATCCTTCGGGCGCCGGCACCGCGAAGCCGAGGGCGGGCTGCGGCTGTGCGGCACGGCCGCGCAGGTAGCGCACCAAGGCGCCCACTCCCGCGGCGACGACCAGCACCGCGACGATGCCGCCACGGATCACGCGGCCCCACCGCACCTCGTCCTCGTCCTCGCCGGGCCCCTGGCCGACGACGGCTCCCGCGGTCTCGCTCGACAGCGCCGACGGGCTGGGGCTCGCCGAGGCAACCGGGGACGGCGCCACCGACGCGACGACGGGCGGGGCGGCGACCGTGGGCGTGGGCTCCGCCGAGATGCTGGGCCGCGCGGACGGGCTGGCAGAGGCCGCGGGCACGTCCGGCGTCGGCTGGGCGGGCGGCGGGGGTGGAGGCGGGGGCGCGGGGGCGACGGGTTGCGGCGCCGGCGCGTACGTCACCGAGTAGCTGGTGATGCCCTTGCCCGTGCTGTGCCGCACGGTGGCCGAGGAGGCCGGGCTGCTCAGCGTGTGCACCTCCGGCCCGGCGACCCCGCGACCGCTGACGCAGTACGACACGATCTGGTAGCCGGCGGGGGCGGCAGCCGCTGCTGAGACGAGCTTGCCGTCCAGCTCGACCGACGTGTCGCCCGCCGGGCACGACCCGACCGGCGTGACGGTGTCAGCGGCTGCCGGTGAGGCCGTCCCCATCACCAGGACGGCCAGCCCGGCGGCCAGGCCCGCTGCGGTGAAGGCGGCGCGGCTTCGCCGTCGTCCCGGGCGGGGGGTGGGCTGGGGCGGGCTGGTGGGGGTGTGCCGTCGCACGCTCGTGCTCCTCGGGGTCGGTCCGTCGCGGTCAGGCCGCTGAGCACCCGCACCCTAGGACATTCCTCGCGAAGTTCCTACTGAGCGAGGTGACCCGGCATTGCCCTGGACCCGCCGCTACCGCCGGACCCGAGGGGTCCCCCGCCGCGCCTTGCGGCGCAGACGCCGGAGCACCTTGCGGTACGCGCCCGGGCGGACCGGCAGGGCCCACTGCGCCACGCGGGTGGGCCAGCCGACGCCGGTCCCGAGGTCGTGGAGGAGCTCGTCCACGTTGTGCATGGAGAACGGGATGATGTTCGTGCCGCGCGCGTGCCGCCCCTCGGTGCGCTCCTCCATCCACGTGAGCCGGCGGTCGATCGCGCCGTCCATGAGGATCGCCGGCGGGAGCCGGTACCGCCCCGTCAGCAGAGCGGCGATCCAGGCGGCGCCGACCTCCGCCGACAGGGGGCTCAGGAGCGACGAGTTGTAGCCCGCGAACGACAGCCCGGTCACCCGCGGCGGGTGGATCTGCCGGTAGAGCCGGAAGTTGCCGCGCCGGTCGGTCAGCAGCTCCTGCACGTCGTCGGGGAGGAACGGCACCTCCTGGCGGAACCCCGTGCCGCACACCACGATCTCGGCCGGGAGGATGCTCCCGTCGTCCACCTCGACGCAGGGCTCGCCGCCCTTGTCGAGCAGGCGGGCGACCGTCCGGTCGCGCAGCACCTCGATGCGGCCCTCGGCGACCCGCTCGAAGAACCCCTCGGTGACCAGCGAGACCGTGGACCGGGCGATGTTCTCGAAGGGCCCGTCGGGCACGAGGCCGAGCTCCTCGAGGCGCAGCTGCGACGTGACCACGCGCTGGACGCCGTCGAGCAGTGCGTCGCGGGCCCGTGCGGCGCGGCCGTGGATGAGCCGCTCGACACCGACCGGCTCGACGTACCGGAACAGGCCCTCGCCGAGACGCGTGAGCAACAGGTACTTGTAGTTCAGCCAGCCGCCGAGGTGGGTGGGCATCTTCCACAGGAGGCTCCGCGCCACGACCGTCGTCTTCGCGGCGACGTCGGAGACCGGCACCGCCACGTCGCACGCCGACTTGCCGTACCCGATCACCACCACCCGCTTGCCGACGGTCTCGGCGACGGTGTGGAGGTCGGTGGCGTCCACGAGACGGCCACCGGCCGCCTCGAACTCCTCGATTCCCTCGAAGTCCGGGAGGGCGGGCTCCGAGAAGATCCCGTTGGCCACCACCAGGTGATCCACGCGCTCGGTGGTCTCCCGGCCGGTGGCCACGTCGCGCGTGGTGACGTCCCAGCCCAGCGCGACCAGTCCGGCGCCGTCCGCACCGACCGGACGAGGACCGCGCACGGGCTCGGCGCGCAGCACCTCGGAACCGAGGCGCAGCACGTCCCCGAGACCGAAGCGGTCCACGTAGTTCTCGAGGTAGGCCTGGACCTGCTCGCCGGACGGCCACTCGGGATAGCGGCGCGGCATCGGGTGGTCCGAGAACGCGTAGGTGCCCTTGTCGTTCTGGGTGGTCAGCCCCGGGTACCGCCGGGTGGCGCTCCACACGCCACCCACGTCCGGGGCCTTCTCGTGCACGACCACGTCGAAGCCGTACTCGCGCAGCACCTTGGCGGTGCAGAGGCCGGCGAAGCCGGCGCCGATGATCGCGATGCGCATCGAGGGCTGCTTCCGACAGGGTCCGCCGGTCGACAAAGACCGACAGGTACCGACAAGGGGGGACAAGTGCGCTGTTGCATCCACGCTACAAGTTCCTTGTCGCCGCGTCGACCCCAGAAAGCGGTGAATACTTACAGGATGCTGTGAGTCCACTGGCCGGCGAGCAGGGTCGCCGCGACCGGGAGAGTCCGCAGCGCATCGGTCCGGGCCGCCAGGGACGCCGAGGCGTCGGCCACCGGTGACGAGATGTCGAGCACGGCCAGGTCCGCCGGCCCGCCCGCCACCGGGGTGGTCCCCCGGCCGCCGGTCGACGCCGCGAGCGCCTGCGCGAACGTCAGCGACTGCTCCGGGTGCCACGGCTCCCGCCCGTCACGGCTACGGGTGACCGCCGAGGCGATCGCGATCCACGGGTCGAGAGGCGCCACCGGGGCGTCGGAGCCCAGCACCACCCGCACGCCGGCCCGCGCGAGCGAGGCCAGCGGGAAGGTGCGGTCGGCCCGGCCCGGCCAGAGCTGCTCGGCGACGTCACGGTCGTCCATGGCGTGCTCCGGCTGGACGCTGGCCGTCACGCCCAGCTGCGCGAACCGCTCCACGTCCGACCACCGCAGGAGCTGGGCGTGCTCCACCGACCCGCGGGCACCGGACGCGGCGAACGCGTCGAGGGCGAGCGCGTTGGCGTGGTCACCGATGGCGTGGATCGCGCACTCCAGCCCGCCTGCAGCGGCACGGGACATGAGTGGCACCAGGTCGTCGGTGGGCACGTTGAGCAGGCCGTGCGCATCGGGCCCCGTCGCGCCGGCGTAGGGCTCGAAGCAGTACGCGGTCCGGGTGTTGAGCGAGCCGTCGGAGATGACCTTGAGCGGCCCCTGCGTGAGGAGCGGGCTGCCCGTGAAGGGGTCTCCCGCCCGCAGGCCCTCGGCGAGCACGGCGTCCAGGTGCTCGGGCCACACCCCCGCGCGGACGCGCAGGGCGTCCCAGCCGAGCTCCGCCCGGCGGCGCCACACCGCCAGGTTCGGCGCCACCTCGAAGTCGGTGACGCCCACGACGCCCCGCTGTGCCGCCGCCCGGGCGGCGTCGACGACCAGGGCGTCCGTGACGTCGTCGGGCACCTGGACGATGCGCGGGCTGGCCGGGATCCACTCGTCCTCGCGGAGGAGGCCGGTGGGGTGCTCGATCCCGAGGAACCGCAGGCCCGCCGTGCTCGCCCAGGCGGTGTGCAGGTCGCCCGACAGGAGCACCACGGGGGTGCTGCCTGCGACGGCGTCGAGCAGCGCGGCGGTGGGCTCGTCGGGCCAGACGGCCCAGCGGAACCCGAAGCCGACGAGCGGCTGCCCGGGCGCCGGGGCTGTGGCCGGGTCGGCGAGGCCGGCTTCGACGAGGCGCACGGCGTGGGCCGCCGACGTCGCGGCCGAGACGTCGAGGCGGCGCCGCACGAGCGCCCACTGGGTCAGGTGGGTGTGCGCGTCCCAGAGGCCGGGTACCACGAGGCGCCCGTCGAGGTCGACGCGCTCAGCCGCGCCCGCGCCGGGCGCACCCCCGCCGTGCGCACCCCCGCCGGGCGGGCCCCCGCCGGGGCCCCCGGGTCCGACCTCCCCCGCGGGGACGACGGCGGCCAGCCGGTCGCCGCGGACGTGCAGGTCGACGAGGCCGTCGGTGCCGAGGACGCGCGCGCCGGCGAGGATCAGTCCGTTCACGGCGCACACGGTAACCCGCCGCCCGTCTACCCCCGCACCGCGCGCAGCGCCTCCACCACGAGCGCGTGGTCGTCCTGCTGCGCGAGACCCGACACGGTCACGACGCCCACGATGCCGACCCCCTCGACCCGGACGGGGAAGGCGCCGCCGTGGGCCGAGTACTCCTGGAAGGGCAGCCCGTGGTCGGCGTTGAAGTCGGATCCCTTGGCCCGGGCGCGCAGTCCCACGAGGTACGACGAGGCCCCGAACCGGTACACGACCCGCACCTTGCGCTCGATCCACGAGTCGTTGTCCGGCGTGGTGCCCGGCCGCGCCGCGTGAAAGACCTGCTGGGTGCCCTTGCAGATGTCGATGGTGACGGCCAGGTCCCGCTCGGTCGCCAGCTCCATGAGCAGGCTCCCCACGCGCCAGGCGTCGTCGTGCGTGAACGAGCGCAGCACGAGCTCTCGCTCCTGTGCCTCCACCTCGGCGACGATCGTCGCGACGTCAGTCATGGGCCCATCGTCACACGCACTCCGCCGGGAGCGAATCTCCATGGTCGGCGAGCGGGCCGCGGGTCTAGCGTGGCCCGGGTGACGTCTGCCTACCTGCGCTTTCCCACCGTCCACGGCGACCAGGTCGCCTTCGTCGCCGCCGACGACCTGTGGCTCGCCCCCGTCGAGGGTGGCCGCGCCTGGCGCCTCACCGACGACCGGGTCCCCGTCCGCACCCCGCGGCTCTCTCCTGACGGCGCGCACGTCGCGTACGTGTCGTACCGCGACGGGCAGCCCGAGGTTTTCGTGGCCGACGTCGCGACGGGCACCGCCCGGCGGCTCACCTGGTGGGGCGCCTCCCGAACGATGGTCCTCGGCTGGGACGCGCAAGGCCGCGTGGTCGCGGCGAGCCACGCGGGAGCAGCGCACCCGGAGCTCACCGTCACGCGCGCGGTCGCGCTCGACGGCGCCGTCGAGACTCTCCCGTACGGCCCGGCCTGGGGCCTGGCGGTGTCCGACGACGGCGCGGTGGCCCTCGTCTCGGCGGGCTACCGCACCCCCGCCCACTGGAAGCGGTACCGGGGTGGCACGGCCACCCGGCTCTGGCTGGACCGGACCGGCGACGGCGGCTGGGAGCGGATGCTGCCCGACGACACGGCGTCCGTCGTGGACCCGATGTGGGTGGGCGGACGGCTCCTCTTCACGTCGGACCGGGCCGCCCGCTTCCCGGACCGGGCCGACGAGCAGGCCAACCTGTGGGTCTGGGACACCCCGGGCGAGGGCGAGCCGCGACAGCTCACGCACCAGGGTCCCGCCGACGGCTACGTGCGCGACGCGACCACGGACGGCACCCGCGTGGTCTGGCACAGCCGCGGCAGCCTCTGGGTCCTCGACGCGGTCGACGCGGAGCCCCGGGAGATCGACGTGACCGTCGCGGGCGTCGCGCCCCGCCCGGTCGCCGCGTCGCCCCGCCGGCACCTCACCGCCCTCGCGCCCGACCACGGCGGCGACACCAGCGTCATCGGCTGGCGCGGCACCGCCTTCCGGGTGACGCACCGGGACGGGCCGGTGCGGGCGCTCGTCGCCGACTCCGCCGTGCGCGTGCGGGAGATCGCGACGCTCGGCACCACGGGCCGCGTGGTGCTGGTCACCGACGCCGAGGGCGAGGACGCCCTGGAGCTCCACGCGGTCGACGGGTCCCAGCCGCCGCACCGGGTGGCGTCGGGCGCGCTGGGCCGGGTGCTGCACCTCGCGGCGAACCCTGCGGGCGACCGGGTCGCCACCGTCTCCCACGACGGCCGGATCAGCCTCGTCCACCTCGACGAGGGGACCGTGCGGGTTCTCGACACGTCGCTGGAGGGCGAGGCCGGGCAGCCCGTGTTCTCGCCGGACGGCCGGTACCTCCTGTGGAGCCGTCCCACGCCCGCCACGGAGGGCGAGCTGCACCAGCTCGTCATCGCCGACCTGGACGGGGACGACGCGGTCACGCCCCTGACGTCGGGCACGTTCAACGACTCCTCCCCCGCCTTCTCGGCCGACGGGAGGTACGTGGTCTTCCTCTCCGACCGTACGTTCGACCCCGAGTACGACAGCCACGAGTTCGGCCTGTCGTTCACCGGCACCACCCGGCCGTGGCTCATCCCCCTGGCGGCGACGGAGCCGGCGCCGTTCGGGCCCGCGGCCGACGGCAGGCGGTTCTCCAAGCCGCCGAAGGACGAGAAGGACTCCGGCGGCTCCCCGTCCGAGGCGGGGGCCGACGGCGGCGAGCGGCCGGCGCCGGAGGACGGCGCGGCGGACGCGGTGGTGACCCCGGACCTGGACGCCGACGGCGCGGAGGAGCGCGTGGTCCCCTTCCCGGTGGCCTCGGGCCGCTACCGCGACCTGCGCGCCGCCAAGGACGGCGTGCTCTGGGTGCACCAGGACGACGACGCCGGAGTGCTCGGCACACGCCGCGCGGGCGTCGCAGGCGAGCGGCCGGGCGACGCGCTCGAGTACTGGTCGTTCGAGACACGGAAGGTCACGCAGGTGGCCTCGGACGTCTCCGACTACGCGGTGTCCGGCGACGGCGAGCGCCTCGTGGTGCGGTCCGGCGGCACGCTGACGTCGCAGCCGGCGACGCGGGCGTCGTCGGGCGACGACGACGCCGACTCGGTGGAGATCGACCTCGGGCGCCTCCGCCACGACGTGGACCCCGTGAAGCAGTGGCGCCAGATGTTCGACGAGAACGCCCGCATCATGCGCGACCACTTCTGGCGGGCGGACATGGACGGCGTCGACTGGGCCGGGGTGACCGCCCGCTGGCGGCCGCTCGTCGAGCGCGTGACCACGAGCGACGAGTTCGAGGACGTCCTGTGGGAGACGGTGGGCGAGCTGAACACGTCGCACGCCTACGTACGGCACGCCGGGCCGCTGGGTGACGCCTCCCGGCGTCTGGGCCTCCTGGGCGCCGACCTCAGCCCCGTCGCCGACGGGTGGCGCGTCGACCAGGTCCTGCCCGGGGAGTCCACCGACCCGGACGCCCGGTCACCGCTGCGCGCCGCAGGCGTCGACGCCCGCCCGGGAGACGTGATCGTCGCGGTCGACGGGCGGTCCGTGGCCGGCGCGAGCCTCGGCCCCGCCCTGGTGGGGGCCGCCGAGCAGCCCGTGGAGCTGGTCCTGCGCCGTGAGGGTGCGGAGGACCGGCGCGTCGTCGTCGTGCCCCTGGCCGACGAGTCGGCGCTGCGCTACCAGGACTGGGTGCGGTCCCGGCGGCAGTACGTGGCCGACCGGTCGCAGGGCCGGCTCGGCTACGTGCACATCCCCGACATGACGAGCTCGGGCTGGGCACAGCTGCACCGCGACCTCCGGCACGCCGTCCGGCGCGAGGGCGTCGTCGTGGACGTGCGGTTCAACGGCGGAGGCCACACCTCACAGCTCGTCATCGCACGGCTCGCGCAGCGCGTGGTCGGCTGGGGCGTGGGGCGGCACTACGCCTCGCCGTCCACCTACCCGGACCGCGCCCCGCGCGGCCCGGTGGTGCTCGTGACCAACGAGTACGCGGGGTCGGACGGCGACATCGTGAACGCCGCCGCGCAGGCCCTCGGCGTGGGGCCGGTCGTGGGGGTACGGACCTGGGGCGGGGTGGTGGGCATCGACATGCGCTTCTCCCTCGTGGACGGCACGGCGATCACGCAGCCGCGGTACGCCACGTGGCTCGAGGGGCCCGGCTTCGGCGTCGAGAACCACGGCGTGGATCCCGACATCGAGGTGCGGCACACCCCCGCGGACTACTTCTCCGACGAGGACCCGCAGCTCGACCGTGCGATGTCCGAGGCGTTCCGGCTGCTCGACGCCTCCCCGGCGAAGCGGCCACCGGCGCTCCCCGAGCCGAAGGTGCGCCTGGGGTGAGCCCTCTCGGCGATGGGTGATTTACCGAGGGCGCGCTGGCGTAGAGGTGCCAGGAGGCCGGAGACTCAGCAGTGCACCGACCGCCGAGAAGGACCCTAAATGCCCGATGCACTGGCTCCCGCTGAGCCCCCACGCTGGGTCGACGCGTTCCCCTGGCTCCACGGGACCGCGGACCCCACCTGGGCGGTGCCGGGTGACCCCGCGGACGTGGCCCGGCTGGCCGCCGTCGCCCGCCTGGCGGTCGAGACGCAGAACGCCGTGCCGATCGGCAGGCTGTTCCCGCGCCTGGCGCCGGACCTCGAGCTGCAGGACCTGCCCCTCGCTCCGCGGCTGACGAACGTCCTGCGCCGGCACGCGCTCCGGACGGGCGCGGACCTGGACCGGATGTGCGTCGACGACCTGCTGGGCTCCATGCAGGTGGGGCCGTGGACGGTGCTCTCGATCTTCCAGACGTTCGCGGCGCTCTCGGTAACCCCGCCGCCCGCACCCGGTGCCGCGGCCGCGGCCCAGGAACCCGAGCCTGTCGCCGACCCCACAGCCCTGCTCACGGCAGCGCTCGGCTCGCTGGACGAACGGATGCGCATCATCCTCCGGCGACGCCTGCTCACCTCCGGCGACCCGGCAACCCTCCAGGACCTCGGTGCGGAGTTCGGCGTGACCCGGGAACGGGTGCGGCAGCTCGAGAAGAAGACGCTCGTCGTCCTCGCCGGGCCCCTGAGCCTGCCACCGGGCCCGGTCCGGGAGATCCTGGAGGCGTACCGCGGCCGCGGTGCGGACGTGGACGCGGTGCTCGACGCCGCGCTGGGCCTGCCGGGCGACCGTGTGACGGAGATGACGGGCTGATCTGGCGGGATTCCGTCTGGGATCGGTTACGTTGATGTGTCTCATCCACATGACCGATGCCTCGGGCCCGCCTCACCCCGGCGGGCCCGGGACGCACGAACGGAGCCTCTCGCATGACGCGCAACCGCGCCCTCGCCCTGACCGCCACGGCAGCCGCCGCCGTCCTGGCACTCACGGCCTGCTCCGGTGCGGACGACGCGACCGGTGGTGACGACGGCCTGGGCCTCGTCTCCGACGGGACGCTGACCGTCGCCACCGAGGGCACCTACCGTCCCTTCAGCTTCCACGCCGACGGCTCCGGCGACCTCACGGGCTACGACGTCGAGGTGGCCCGCGCGGTGGCCGAGAAGCTCGACCTGGAGATCGAGTTCCAGGAGACGCAGTGGGACGCGATCTTCGCCGGCCTCGACGCCGGCCGGTTCGACACGATCGCGAACCAGGTGTCGATCACGGAGGAGCGCGAGGCGAAGTACGTCTTCAGCGCGCCCTACACGGTCTCGCCGGGCGTCGTCGTGGTGCGCGAGGGCGACGACTCCATCACGAGCCTCGCCGACCTGGCCGGCAAGACCGCCGCCCAGTCGCTCACCAGCAACTGGTACGCCATGGCGGAGGAGAACGGCGCGAACGTCGAGGCGGTCGAGGGCTGGGCGCAGGCCGTCGCCCTCCTCCAGGAGGAGCGGGTCGACGCCACCATCAACGACAAGCTGACCTACCTCGACTTCGTCAAGGAGCACGGCGCCTCGGGGCTCGCCGTCGCGGTGGAGACCGAGGAGGCGTCGGAGTCGGCGTTCGTCGTCACGCCGGAGCGCGAGGCGCTGGCCGAGGCGATCGACGGTGCGCTGGCGGAGCTCCGTGAGGAGGGCGTGCTGGCCGACCTGGGCGAGCAGTTCTTCGGCGAGGACGTCTCCCAGTGACCGCGGGCAGGTAGCCCGTGGACTGGGACCTCCTCGGTGAGTCCTTCTGGCCCATCGTCATGGGTGGGCTCCGGGGGACGCTCCCGCTGGCGCTGATGTCGTTCGTGATCGGGCTCGCGATCGCGCTCGGGATCGCGCTCATGCGGATCTCCGGCAACCGTCTGCTCTCCGGCATCGGGCGCGTGTACATCTCGGTCGTCCGCGGCACGCCGCTGCTGGTGCAGCTCTTCGTCGTGTTCTACGGCCTGCCGTCGATCGGCCTGGTCGTGGACCCCTGGCCGAGTGCCGTGATCGCGTTCTCGCTGAACGTCGGCGGGTACGCGGCCGAGGTGATCCGCGCGGCGATCCTCTCCGTGCCCAAGGGGCAGTGGGAGGCGGGCTGGACCGTCGGCATGTCGCGGTCGCGCACCCTGCGCCGCATCATCCTGCCGCAGGCCGCCCGCGTGTCGGTGCCACCGCTCTCGAACACCTTCATCTCGCTGGTCAAGGACACGTCGCTGGCGTCGCTCATCCTCGTGACGGAGCTGTTCCGCGAGGCGCAGAAGATCGCCGCGTTCTCGAGCGAGTTCATGCTGCTCTACCTCGAGGCGGCGCTCGTGTACTGGCTGTTCTGCACGGTGCTCGCCGCGGGGCAGGACGTCCTGGAGAAGAGGCTGGAACGCTATGTCGCACACTGACACACCTGTGGACGGCCCTGTGGACAACGCTGTGGACGACATGGCGCCGCTCCTTGTCGCACGCGGGCTGCACAAGGCGTTCGGCGACAACCAGGTGCTGCGCGGGATCGACCTCGAGGTCTACCGCGGCCAGGTCGTCGCGCTGATCGGGCCGAGCGGGTCGGGCAAGACGACCCTGCTGCGGTCGCTCGACGCCCTCGAGATCCCGGACTCCGGCACGCTGGCGTTCGACGGCGGGCCCGCCATCGACTTCGCGCTGCCCGTGCCGCAGGCCACCCGCGCAGCCCTCCGGGACCGGTCGGCGATGGTGTTCCAGCACCACAACCTCTTTCCCCACCGGACGGTTCTGGAGAACGTCATCGAGGGCCCGGTCCAGGTGCGCCGGGTACCACGCGCGCAGGCCGTCGCCCGGGCCGAGGAGCTCCTCGCCCGGGTGGGTCTCGCGGAGAAGCGCGACGCCTACCCGCACGAGCTGTCAGGCGGGCAGCAGCAGCGCGTCGGCATCGTCCGCGCCCTGGCCCTGAGCCCGGACCTGCTGCTGTTCGACGAGCCCACGTCGGCGCTGGACCCGGAGCTCGTGGGCGAGGTGCTGTCCGTGATGAAGGAGCTCGCCGACGAGGGCTGGACCATGGTGGTGGTCACGCACGAGCTGGCGTTCGCCCGGGCGGTCGCCGACGAGGTGCTGTTCCTGGACGGCGGCGTGGTCGTGGAGCGCGGGGCCCCGGCGCAGCTCTTCACCGACCCCGCCGAGGAGCGCACCCGCCGCTTCCTGCACCGGATCCTGCACCCGCTGGACTGACCCTGGTACCGGCGGCCCGTGCAGAAATCGTAAACAACCCGTAACACTTCCTGTTGTTGTCGTCACATCAATAGGTCTACCTTCTGTCTCACGTGTGCGACCGAAAACTCCGTTCCGGCCGCGCGCTCATGTCCCACGTGCCTCAGAAGGGCCCCTCATGCGCCTGAGCAGACAATCCCTCATCCGGCTGGCGGCCGCGACGTCCTGCGCCGCCCTCGCCGTCACCAGCCTCGCAGTGTCGGCCACCGCCGCCCCGTCCCCCCGTCCGACGGATCTCACCGACGAGTCCGCCTCGATCGTGTCGCGGACGCAGGGCAGCAAGTCGCCGAGCAGCGCGCTCGCGCGCACGCCGGAGAGCCTGCTGGGCCTCACCAGCAGCGCGAAGATCCCGGTGCTTCTCAAGTTCGACTACGACGCCACGGCCTCGTACACCGGCGACGTCGCCGGTCTGGCAGCGACCAGCCCAAGCGTCAAGGGCGCGAAGCTGTCGAAGGCCGACGCCGACGTCAAGAAGTACGAGGCCCACCTCGCCAAGCGCGAGCGGGAGATCAAGGGCTCGGTGCAGAAGGCCGTCCCGGGCGTCACCTTCTTCGAGAGCTACACCACCGTCTACGGCGGCGTGGCGGCGGAGGTCCCCGGCGACCAGGTGGCAGCGCTGCTGCAGGTACCCGGAGTGGTCGCGGTCCAGGAGAACGGGATGGAGCAGCCGCTCACCGACTCCAGCATCGAGTTCATCAACGCCGACGCCGCCTACGACGTGCTGGGCACCGACGCCCTCGCGGGCGACGGCGTGATCTACGGCAACCTTGACACGGGCGTGTGGCCGGAGCACCCGTCCTTCGCGGACGACGGCCTGCCCGCGTACACGGGCCCGACCATCCCCTGCGAGTTCGGGGACAACCCCCTCACGCCGGAGAACGACCCGTTCGTCTGCAACGACAAGCTCATCGGCGGCTGGCACTTCACCGACGCGTACGACCGCACCGCCACCGGCACGGACGTGGACATGTACGCGGGCACCGCCCGCGACGGCGACGGCCACGGCTCGCACACCGCGTCCACCTCGGCCGGCCAGATCCTGGACGACCCGGAGCCCTTCGGCCCCGAGGTCGCCCGTATCCAGGGCGTGGCACCCGGCGCCAAGATCATCGAGTACAAGGTCTGCGGTCCCGAGGGCTGCACCGACGCCGACACGATGGCTGCCACCCAGCAGGCGATCCTCGACGGCGTCGACGTCATCAACTACTCGATCTCCGGCGGTACCGACCCGCTGAACGACCCGACCGAGCTGGCGTTCCTCGACGCCTACAACGCGGGCATCTTCGTGGCCGCCTCGGCCGGCAACGACGGTCCGGGGGCCGCGACGGCCAACCACCTCTCCCCGTGGGTCACCACGGTGGCGGCGTCCACGCAGCCGCGCACCTTCACGTCGACCTTCACCCTGACGGCCGATGACGGCTCCGTGTTCACCGGTGAGGGCGCCTCCCTCACCGGTGGCGTGGACGCGGCGACCCCCGTGGTCCACGCCTCCGCGTTCGGCGACCCGCTGTGCCAGGAGCCCGCCCCCGCGGAGACGGTCGAGGGCAAGATCGTGGTGTGCGAGCGCGGCGTCAACGCGCGCGTCGCCAAGGGCTACAACGTCCTCCAGGGTGGCGCGGCCGGCATGATCCTCTACAACCCGGCCCTCGCGGACACCGCGCTGGACAACCACTACCTGCCCACGGTCCACGTGGCTGACGGCGCGGCCCTCAAGGCGTGGGTCCTGTCCCACACGGGCATCACCGGCACCTTCACGGCCGGCGAGCAGGACGAGGCCCAGGGTGACGTCATGGCGGCGTTCTCCTCGCGCGGTCCGGCCGGCTCGTTCCTGAAGCCGGACATCACGGCCCCCGGCGTGCAGATCCTCGCCGCTGCAACGCCCACCCCGCAGTCCACCGACGGCGGCCCCGCGGGCAACTACTTCCAGGCGATCGGCGGCACCTCGATGTCGTCCCCGCACATCGCCGGCACGGCCATCCTGGTCAAGTCGGTACACCCGGACTGGACGCCTGGCGAGATCAAGTCGGCGATCATGACGCAGTCCCTCACCGAGGTCCTCAAGGAGGACATGGTGACCCCGGCCGACCCCTTCGACAGGGGTGCAGGCCGGGTCGACGTGGGCGCGTCGCTCGACGCCCCGATCACCATCTCGGACACCGCGCAGAACCTGTTCGCCCTCACGGGCGACCCGCTGCGCACGGTCGACATCAACCTGCCGTCGATCAACGCGCCGGTGGTGCCGGACACGCTGACCACGAAGCGCACGCTGAAGAACATGACCGGCTCCGCGATCACGGTGCGCCCCACGGCCACCGTGCCCGAGGGCTCGTCCATCACGTTCGACGCCGCCGAGTACAAGATTCCCGCCGGGAAGTCCCGCGCGGTCACGATCACCATCTCGACCGCCGCCCCGCTGGGCGTGCAGCAGTTCGGCGAGATCACGTTCGCGACCTCGGCCGGCGAGTCGCACATCCCCGTGGCGTTCATCCACGCCGAGGGCACCGTCACGTCGGAGCAGACCTGCGCCGACACCGAGGTGTCCGTGGGTGACAAGGTGACCTGCACGGTCACCGCGACGAACCTGTCGTACCAGGACCAGAAGGTCTCGGTCGCCACGAAGGGCCTCGGTGCCCTCGGCGGCAGCGCCCGCACGTCCCGGACCCTCGCGGGCGCCCAGCTGGGCGTGCCGTCGATGGTCGCGACGTCGGAGCCTGCCTTCCTCGACCTCGGCGCCTACGGCATCGGGGCCAACCCGATCGGTGACGAGGACTTCCTCACCTGGGCCGTCCCCGCGTACCAGTTCAACGGGCAGACGTACACGCGGATCTCGATCAACTCGAACGGGTACGTCGTCGCCGGCGACGCCGCGTCGACCGACAACAACTGCTGCCAGCTGCCCGCAGGCGCCAGCCCGCTGGCACCGAACAACGTGATCGCACCGTTCTGGACCGACCTGGACGGCACGGACGCACCGGGCATCCGGATCGCGTCGTCGGGCGCCTACCGGATCGTCCAGTGGGAGGTCAACGACTACGGGACCGACCACCTCCGCAAGTTCCAGCTCTGGATCAAGACGGGCGGCACGCAGGAGATCTCGTTCGGTTACTCCGAGCAGCAGACGGCCCCGGCCGGCCAGGCATGGCTGGTCGGCGCGGAGAATGCGGCGGGTGCCGGCGACGTGCAGGCGATCCTGCCGGTCAACGACATCTACATCGAGTCGACGGCGCCGGTCCCCGGTGAGACGCTCACCTTCACCGCGAGGCTCGCGGCCGAGGAGGTGGGCGCCGGCACGGTGCACACCGAGCTGACCGCCGGTCTCGTCCGCGGGACGCGGGTGCTCGACACCGCGGTGACCGTCACCCCGTGAGGTAGCACCACCTAGGTACGCCGACGGCGCCCTCTCCGTGCGGAGAGGGCGCCGTTCGCGCACCTGGCGGGTCGCAGCCGGCCGGGGGTCAGGCCGGCAGGTGGCGCACCCGGACGGCGCTGTGCTCCGTGGGGGTGGTCCCGCCGTCCACCGCGACGAGCTCCAGCTCGCCCTCGCCGAACAGGTCCACGTGGTCGCCCACGACGGCGTCGACCGTCGCCCGGCGGCCGTCGTCGGCGCGGACCAGCAGGCGCGCCGTCGGGACGCCCTCGCGCGGGCCGGCCACCATGACACCCACGCGGGTGGAGCCGAGGCGCAGCTGCGCACTCTGGGCCACCCGCAGCACCCCGGCCGTGCTCGCCGCGTCAGTCACGCGTTCGTCCTGAGCCATCGTCGTCACCTCACTTCGTCGACGAGCCGTAGGTCACGGACCCGAAGCTGTCGTAGAACTCGTCGGCGGTCATCGTGATGGTGCCGGGCTTGGTCTCTCCGTCCGACCCGGTACCTCCCCCGGGACCCCACGGGTTGATGAGGGTGATCGTCTTGCCGTCGTCGGACACGCTCTGGACGGTATAGACGTGGTTGGCCACGACCTCCTTGTCGGACGGCCCGTCGCCGAACCAGCCGCCGCCGTCCTTGGACGACACCACGACCGGCTGCCCTCCGTCCACCTTGTCACCGATCGAGGACAGGCTGGGCGGGCTGAACCACAGGGGCGGGTCGAGCGACTCCGTCTCCGTGTCCTTGCCGGTGATCATCTCGAGCGCCTTGGCGGGGTTGTCGTACTCGATGTCGCCGTACTCGCCGCCCATGTACACGGCGGCGGCCTTCTCGTAGACGGAGATCCACGACGGGCTGCCGTCCGGGGCGCCGGCGGCGTTCTCGAGGACCGTGTCCTCGACGGTGATCTTCACCGGCTTGCCGTCGTCGTAGAACGTCACGGTGTAGGTGCCGGTCTTGGGGTCGTAGACGATGTGCTCCTTGACCCACTCGGGGTCCTGCTGGGCGACGGCGCCGGCCGAGGCGAGGAACCAGCAGTCGGCCAACGAGCCCTGCTCGATCGTCTCGGGGCCTACCGCGGCGTCGTCGAGCGGCACGTCGATCGCGTCCTCGGGCTTGCCGAGGTCGCCCGGGTCGCCCGGCTCCTTGCGCTTGTCCCCCGGCCCTTCCGACGGGTCGCCGCCGGACCCTCGTCCGGGGTCGGGCGAGGCGCCGTTCCCACCCGCGCCCCCGCCGTCGTAGGTGGTGCTCGTGCGCTCCTGGGCGTCGGCGTTCACCGCGGCAGCGCGCCCGGCCTCGGCCAGCGCCGTGACGGCGGCCCGCACGGCCGCCGTGTGCTCGGTACGCCAGGTCTCGAGGAACCGGTCCCGCACGGGGCCTCGCCACGGCGAGCTCGTGACTGCCGTGGCGACCTGCCCCATCGACGACTCGAGGTCGTCACCGTGGCGCGTGATCGCGCGGCCGAGCGCCCGCAGCTGCTCGACGTCCGCGCCGTACATCTCCGACATTTAACCCCTTCCGTGGCTAGCCACACGGTACCCGCCAGGCGTCGCCGTCGGCCATGGGGAGCGCTACCCGGGAACCTGCGCTGTCGCTAGGGTGGCCGCAGCCGACGAACGGAGACCTCGTGCGCACCACCCGCCTCGCCCTGACTGCCGGCGTCGCCGCCGTGTCCGCCCTGGTCAGCGGCTGCTCGGGCCCCGTGGCCTCGACCCCGCTCGCGGACGCCGGGGGCTACTACGAGCAGGTCCTCACCGACGTCCGCGCCGCGGTGGACGACGCGCTGGACTCGGAGCTCGGCTGGGAGCTCGTCAGCGACGCGCAGGTCGCGCCCGGCGAGGACGGCGGGTGCACCTTCTCGACCGCCGGCTACGAGGTCGCGGGCCTCGACGTCACGAGCGCCGACTGGGACCGCGTCGCCGCCGCGGTCGAGCCGGTGCTCGACGAGCACGGCTTCGACGTGGTCACCACGGGGGCCGACGTCGGCGGGTGGCTCGTGGTGACCGCCGAGGACGACGCCGGCGCCGCCTTCCGCCTGGCCGCCAAGGGCCGGGGTGAGCTGGCGATCACCGGGGCCCTGGTGACGACGGGCGAGGGCGAGGCCTGCACGCTGGGCTGACCGGGCCTGCCCGGTTCTGGACACTCCCTAGAATCGATTCGATCGATAGGCGATACTGACCCCATGCCCGCCGCCCCGACCGCTCTCCCGGACAGTGTCGACGCGCCAGCCTCCTCCCCCGCGGACCAGCGGCGTGCGCTCATCGCACTGACCGCGCTGTCGGTCTCGGCCTTCACCTTCGTGACCGCCGAGAACCTTCCCGGCGGTATGCTGACCCTCATCGCCCCCGACCTGGGGCGCACCACGTCCGAGATCGGGCTGCTGGTCACGGCGTACGCCGCGGTGGTCGTCCTCGCGTCGGTGCCGCTCGCGATGGTCACCAGGCGGCTCCCCCGCCGCACCGTGCTCGTCATCACCACCGCGCTGTGCGTGGTGGGCTCGCTGTGGTCGGCGCTGGCCGTCGGCTACTGGGACCAGATGGCCGCCCGGGTCATCACCGCCCTGGGCCAGGCCCTGTTCTGGGCGATCGTGATCCCCGCGGCCGCGGCCATGTTCGCGCCGCAGGTGCGCGGCAGGATGATCGCCCGCCTCACCATCGGCAACTCGCTCGGGCCGGTGCTCGGCGTCCCGTTCGGCACCTGGCTGGGCCAGCAGGCGGGCTGGCGGACGTCGTTCCTGGTGATGTCGGCAGTGAGCCTCGCCGCCTGCGTCGCCGTCGCGGCCTTCATGCCGGCGGCGGGCGGCACCCAGAGCGACACCTCCCGCGGGACGCACCCGAGCATGCGCCGGTTCGTCGTCCTGATGACCGTCACCGCCCTGCTGGTGACCGGCGGCTTCGCCATGATCACCTTCGTCACGCAGTACCTGCTGGAGGTGGGCGGGTTCGCGCCCCAGTACCTGAGCCTGCTGCTCCTGGGGCAGGGGCTGGCGGGGGTCGTCGCCACCTTCGTGGTGGGCCAGGTGCTGGACCGCCACCCATGGTCCACCATCGTGGTGTCGCTCGGCCTCATGGTCGTCGCGTTCGCGGTGCTGCAGCTGCTCGGGGGCGTCCCCCCGCTCGCGGTCGCCGGGCTCGCCCTCTTCGGCTTCGCCTTCAGCGCGATCCCGCCCGCCATCTCGCACCTCAACCTTCAGGTGGCGCCGGGGGCCACGGAGATGGCGTCCGCGGTCTCCAGCTCGGTCTTCAACGTGGGGATCGCGGCCGGGTCGGCCATCGGCGCGGGCGTCGTCGCCACCGTCGGCGTGCAGGGCATTCCGGTGGTGGGGGCACTGTTCGTGGTCCTCGCCGCCGTGGTGCTGGTCGTGGAGCTGCGCACGTCGCGACGCGACGCCTGACCGATCCCATTCGCGGCGCCGGGCACCGTACCCTGGCACGGTGCCCGACGCCGCAGCCCACCAGACCTCGCAGCCCACCGACACGGCGCCCGCCCAGGCGGCTTCCGCCGCACCGCCCTCGGGCCCGCCCGTGGCGGAGCGCAGGCCGGTTCTCCGGTCGCACCACGGCGACGACTTCGCCGACGACTACGAGTGGCTCCGCGCCAAGGAGGACCCCGAGGTCGTGGCGCACCTGGAGGCCGAGAACGCCTGGACACAGGCACAGCTCGCCCACCTCGCGCCGCTGCGGGCGACGATCTTCGAGGAGATCAAGGGCCGCACCCTGGAGACGGACCTCTCCCTGCCGTCCCGCGACGGCGGGTACTGGTACTACGCCCGCACGGTCGAGGGCCGGCAGTACCCGATCCACGCGCGGTACGCCGTGTCCGGGCCGGACGACTGGACCCCTCGCGTCCTGGAGCCGGGCGAGCCGGTGCCGGGCGAGGAGGTCCTGCTGGACCAGAACGCCGAGGCCGAGGGCCACGACTTCTTCTCGCTCGGCTCGCTCGACGTGTCCGACGACGGCACCCGCCTCCTCTACGCCACAGACACCGCGGGCGACGAGCGGTACACCCTCAAGGTCCGCGACCTTGCGACCGGCACGGACCTCGGCGACGAGGTCCGCGGCACCGCCCCGGGTGCACTCTTCACCCCCGACGGCCAGCACGTCTTCTACCTGACCCTCGACGACGCCTGGCGTCCGTACCGGGTCTGGCGGCACCGCGTCGGCACCCCGGCGTCGGACGACGTCGTCGTCTTCGAGGAGCCGGACGAGCGCTACTGGGTGGGCGTCGGCCTCTCCAGGTCCAGGAAGTACCTGCAGATCGAGCTGGGCTCGAAGGTGACGAGCGAGTCCTGGCTGCTGGAGGCCGACAACCCGACCGGCGAGTTCCGGGTGGTGTGGCCCCGCCGCGAGGGCGTGGAGTACTCGGTGGAGCACGCCGTCCTGCCCGGCGGCGCCCCGGTCGCCGGCGACGCCCTGCTGATCCTCCACAACGACGGGGCGGAGAACTTCGAGCTGGTCGCCTCGCCGGTGCCTGCGCCGGGCGAGACGGTGACGCCGGCCCAGGCGTCCGTCGTCGTGCCGCACGACCCGGCCGTCCGCCTGGAGGGCATCAGCGCGAGCGCCCGCTACCTGGTGCTGCACTACCGGCGCGACGCGATCAGCCGCAGCGCCGTGCTGCGGCTCGAGGGGGCCGCCGGGGCCACGCTGGGCGACCGGTGGGCCTTCGACGAGATCACCTTCGGGGAGCCGCTCGAGACGGTGGGCGCCGGGGTGGGCGTGTGGGAGCAGCCCAACCTGCGGGCGGCGGTCACGTCGTTCGTCACACCCGCGGCCGTCTACGACTACGACGTCGCGACCGGTGCCCGCACGCTCCTCAAGCAGCAGCCCGTCCTCGGTGGCTACGACCCGGCCGAGTACGACTCCCGCCGCGAGTGGGCGGTGTCCGACGACGGCACGCGCGTGCCCCTCTCCCTCGTGTGGCGGCGCGACAAGGTGGTCCCCGGCGAGCCCGCCCCGCTGCTGCTCTACGGGTACGGCGCGTACGAGAGCAGCATCGACCCGTACTTCACGGTGCCACGGCTGAGCCTGCTGGACCGCGGCGTCGTCTTCGCCCTGGCGCACGTGCGCGGCGGGGGCGAGCTGGGCCGCCACTGGTACGAGGACGGCAAGCTGCTGCGCAAGCCGAACACGTTCACCGACTTCGTGGCGAGCGCCCGGTACCTCGTCGAGGCGGGGTGGACCACACCGGACCGCATCGTGGCCGACGGCGGCTCCGCGGGCGGCCTGCTCGTCGGCGCCGCGCTGAACCTGGCGCCCGAGGCGTTCGCCGGGGTCATCGCGGACGTCCCGTTCGTGGACCCCCTCACCTCCATGCTGGACCCGACGCTGCCGCTCACGGTGGTGGAGTGGGACGAGTGGGGCAACCCCCTGGAGGACCCCGAGGTCTACGCCGCCATGAAGGCGTACTCCCCGTACGAGAACGTGCCCGACGACGCGTCGCACTACCCGCGCATCCTCGCCACGACGTCGTTCAACGACACGCGCGTGCTCTACGTGGAGCCCGCCAAGTGGGTGGCCCGCCTCCGCGCAGCGGGCGCTCCCGCGCTGCTGAAGATCGAGATGGCGGCAGGGCACGGCGGCGTCTCCGGGCGGTACGCCCGGTGGGAGGAGATCGCGTTCGAGCACGCGTGGACGCTGGACGTGCTCGGGCTGGCATAGCGTTCCGGCGGGCGCGCGGGCGCGCGGGCGCCCGCCGGCGTCACGCCCGGGCGGGCAGGGTCCGCACCACGGTCCCCAGGACCTGGTGCTCGGGGCACGGCCCGTACCGGCGGGAGTCGAGGCTGTCGGGGTGGTCGCCGAGCAGGAACAGGTGGCCTTCCGGCGCCGGGCCGTCCGGCGCGGCCGCGACGCGTTTGATGAACCAGCGTTCGCCGGACGGTGTGCCCGCGACCGGGCGTGCCGACCGCCAGCCGTGGGTGACGTCAGGCCTGCGGACCACCACGACGGCGCCCACGGACGCCGTCGGGCCGCGCCGTCCCGGCCGCCGGACGAGCACCTGGTCGCCCGGCCGGTAGGTGGGCGTCATCGAGGTGCCCTCCACCGTGACCACCACGTAGCGGTGCCGCAGGTACCGCACGGCCCCGACGGCGGCCGCGGAGGCGAGCACCACCACCGCGAGCACCCACAGGCCGATGACCGCGCCCGTCATGCCAGGGCCTCGTCCCCGGTGTAGCCGGCCGCCTGGAGCGTGAAGAGCCGCGCGTACTCGCCGTCCCGGGCCATCAGCTCGTCGTGCGTACCGCGCTCGGCGACCGTCCCGTCCTGCAGCACCACGATCTGGTCGAGGTCCCGGGCCGCACCGAGACGGTGCGAGACCACGACCGTGGCGGCGCCGTTCCGCAGGGTCGCCAGGAGGTCCTGGACGTCACGCTCGGCCTGCGGGTCGAGGCCCGACGTCGGCTCGTCCAGGATCAGCAGGTCCCGCCCGCGCCGCATGAGCGACCGGGCGATGGCGAGCCGCTGCCACTGCCCCCCGGACAAGGTCACGCCGGACGGCGTCTCCCCGCCGGCCGCCTCCTCGTCCTGGTAGTACAGCCGGGACAGCATGGTGTCGTACCCGTGGGGCAGGCCCTCGACCATCGCCCCGGCGCCCGCGGCCTGCGCGGCAGCCCGCACCGCGGCGTCGTCGTGCAGGTGCTCCAGCGCCCCCAGCGCGATGTTCTCGCGTGCCGTGAGCTCGTAGTCCATGAAGTCCTGGAAGACGGCGCTGATGCGGCTCCGCAGCGCCACCACGTCGTGCTCGCGGACGTCGACGCCGTCCCACAGCACGCGCCCGCGCGTGGGTTCGTACATGCGGCACAGGATCTTGACGAGCGTGCTCTTGCCGGCGCCGTTGTAGCCGACCAGCGCGACCGACCCGTCCGCCGGGATCGTGAGCGACACGCCGCGGAGCACCCAGGGGCCGTCGTCCGTGTAGCGGAACCACACGTCCTCGACCCGGATCTCGTGGCGCAGGCCGGTGACGGGCCGCGGGTCCACCGGGGTGTCCAGGTCGACGGGGGTGGCGACGACGTCGTCGTAGTACGTCATCAGGAGCAGCGTCTCGTGGGTCCTGGTGAGGCTCATGACGAGCAGGCCGGCGGCGCTCTGCACGCCGGCGACCGCCGCGATGAAGGCGGAGACGTCGCCGATCGTCAGGTCTCCGCGGGCCGCCGCGGCCACCACCCAGACGAGCCCGCCGCCCGACACGAGGGCACCCAGGAGCGCCAGGGGCGCGTGGGTCAGCACAGTCTTGCGGTCCATGACCTCCTCGGAGGCGTTGATGGCCCGCAGCTCGGTGCGCATCCGGTCCAGCAGGAACGGGCCGGCGCCGAAGAGCCGGACCTCCGCGGCGGCCGACGGGTTGAGCATGAGGTCCTGGTAGAAGGCCTGCCGCCGGGACCGCGGGCTCATGCGCCACTGCACCCCGTGCCGCTCGCGGTTCAGCAGCACCTGGACGAACAGGGCCGGGACCGAGGCGACGACCGTGAGCAGCGCGACGAGCGGGTTGATCGTGACGAGGATGCCCAGCAGCCCGCCGATGGTGAGGACGCCGCGCACCACGCCGAACAGGGAGTGGACGATCTCCTCGGGCACGTCCGACGCCGAGGTCTCCGCCATGCGCAGACGGTCGCGGAACGCCGGGTCCTCGAAGTGCCGCAGGCCCGGCAGCCGGCTGACCGCGCCGTACAGCCGCTCGGTGACGAGCAGCGTGACGCCCCGCTGGATCCGGGTGCCCAGGTAGCGGACCACGTACCGCACCACGGCGTCGGTCAGGGCGACGGCTGCGATCAGCAGGACGATCGTCAGGGGCGACGCCGCCAGCGCCGCCGGGACGCCAGGTGCCTCGGCGCCCGACTGGAGCACGTCGAGGAGCCACTTGGTGCCCAGCGCGATCCCGGCCGGGAGCAGGCCCTCGACGACGGTGAGCACCGTGTAGGACGTGAGCGACCACGGCGTGGCCTGCCAGCACATGCCCACCGCCCGGGCCGCGCGCCCGGCCGACTCGCGCAGCACGGCACCGCGCCCTGCTCGTGCGCTCCCCGCTCGTGCGCTCACGCCGGGGCGAGGACGGTGTCGAGGTCGGAGACCTCCACGCCCGACCGCACGGCCAGGCCCGACCGGTCCGCCAGGACGAAGGCAGGGAACCCGCCGGGCTCGAACGGGCGGCGGAGCTCGTCCGGGCGGTGCACCACGACGGTGAGGTGGCCGTCGATCACCGAGGTGTACTTCTCCGGGCTGCCGGACTCGTCGGTGACGAAGGCGATGACCTGGTCGGGCGTGAACCCCTCACGCTCCACCAGGTCGACGAGCGGCTGCAGCTGCTTGAAGCAGGTGGAGCAGCCGGTGTCGAAGAAGGCGTAGACGGTGCGGTCGCCGTATCTCTCCTCGTTGGTCACCGTCCGGCCGTCCGTGGTCACGGCGGTGAACTCGTTCACGGGCGTGCCGGGCTTGACCTCGTCGAGGTCGGGGAACGACGGGGCCGCGTGCGTGGCGTGACCGGAGGCCTCGACCTGGCGGAGCCGCCGGGCCAGGGCCAGGGTGAGCAGCAGGTTGAAGAGCACCAGGACGCTGAGCAGCACGACGGCGGCGGTGAGGACGGCCACGGGGTCTCCGTTTCTAGCGGTGGGTTCCCGGCGCGCTGCTCGGCGCGAGCGTCCCCGGGCGGAACAGGTCGACGAGGTCGTCGAAGGAGAAGGTCAGGGCTGCGACGACGACGGCGGCCCCGGCGGCCAGGGCTGCTGCTCCCGGCGAGGCCGGGAGCGCGGGACCGGTCGCCACGGCGCCGGCCAGGCCTGCCAGAGCCAGGCCGGTGAGGCCGAGGTTGCGCCAGACGTGGGGCCAGCCGAGCGGTGCGGTCACCCGCCCGAAGCAGGAGCACGGGAGCGCCTCGTCCGACAGCGCGGACCAGAGGGCGAGGAGCGTGAACCCGGCGAACAGGAGCGCGGCAGCGGCAAGGGCGGGCGTCCGGACGGCCGGTCCGAGGAGAAGCAGCAGTCCCACGGCGAGCTCGACGCCGATGTGGAGCAGCGAGGCCAGGCCGGGCGGCAGGCCGCGCAGGGCTGTGGGCGCCCGGCCGACGAGCAGCACCCACGTGTCGCGGTTCGCGTCGCCGCGCACCTTGGAGACGCCCGACGCCAGCAGCACCCCGGCGACGGAGAGCTGCAGGAACAGGGTGACGGTCTCGAGCATGAGGCTCCCAGGGCCGGCGGGCGACGGACGGTCCGGTGGCCCCGCCGGGAGGCGGGCCCACCGGACGGGCTCAGCGGGTCAGCAGTCGCAGCTCAGGCTGCTCCAGGCGTCGCAGCCCGAGCCGCCGCCGGTGCAGTCCCGGCACGTCCGGCGCTGCAGGATGCGGAAGCCGCGGCTGCCGCAGGTGTTGCCGCACCGGTACTGGTAGTAGGTCCCGCAGGGCATGGCCTGCGCCACGACCTGGGGGGCGACCTTCTGGAGGAGACCGTCGGCGAGGCGGGTGAGGGAGGTGATCATCGTGCTCCTTCTCTTGCGCTGTCATGGACTGTGCATCATGAGGAACAGATGAAATGTAGCGAAGGTCACACTCCAGGCAAAGAGGTCGGATTGTTAAATCCTCGCTACAGGCCTGCCTTCGCCGTGAGCACCCGGCGGGCCGACTCGTCGACCCGTGCGGCGAACGCCGGGTCGGACTGGGCCCGCGCGACCAGGGCCTGGGCCATCGCGGGCACCACTGCGGGGTCGGCCGAGGCGAGCACCAGGTCCACGCCCGCGGCCACGGCGAGGACCGCCCGGTCCCCCGGCGCCCAGGCCGCGACCTGGTCCGCGCCGGACAGGTCGTCCGTCATGACCACGCCCTCGAAGCCCAGGTCGTCGCGGAGCAGCGAGACGGCGGCCGGGCTGAAGACCGCCGGCGCGGCCGGGTCGATCTGCGTGTAGACGGCGGACGACATCATCACGTAGCGCGCCCCTGCCTCGATCCCCGCGGCGAAGACCCCGACGGACGGGTCGCCCGGACCGGTCACCGTGTCCGTGACGCCGGCCGTGTCGTCGGTGTTCGCGGTGACCCGGCCCAGCCCGGGGAAGTGCTTGATCACGGGCTCGACGCCCGCAGCGCGCAGCCCGGCCGAGAAGGCGTTCGCGGACGCCGTGACCTGCTCCGGCGCGGTGCCGTAGTTGCGGGCGAAGTACCCGACGGGCGCGTTGGAGCCCTCCGTCCCGGCCGGTACCAGGTCCATCACCGGCGCCAGGTCGAGGTTGATGCCCGCGGCCGCGAGCTCCGCCCCCCACGCCTGCGCCTGCTGTTGCAGCACTGCCGGGTCCAGGGCGGCCTGCTCGGTCGCACGGGGGATCTCCGAGAAGCCCTCCCCGCGGAGGACCTGGACGAGCCCGCCCTCCTGGTCGGTCGCGACCAGCAGGGGTGCCCCGTGCGTGACGCCCGTGGCCACAAGGTCGCGGAAGCTCTGCGTGAGCGCGCCCGTCGCGCCCCGTCCCGCCTGCGTCCGGCCTGCCAGGAACACGTTGCCGACGTGGTGCAGCCGGACCACGTCCCAGCTCACCGGCTGCTGGGCCTGGACGTCCACGCCCACCATGAGCAGCTGCCCGACCTTCTCCTCGAGCGTCCAGCCCGCGAGCGGGTCGGGCGGCGACGGGGTGGGGCTGGAGCTGGGCGTGGGCGACGGGGTCGGCTCCGGGCTCTCGGTCGCGGGGGACGACGGCGACGGCCGGTCCGCGGGGGTCGGCGTCGGCGTGCGGGACGGGCCGCCGCACGCCGCGAGGAGGACGAGCGCGAGGAGGGAGACGGTGAGTACCGCAGGGGCCCGGGGACCGAGGAGCTGGTAACCGGTCATCGGCCCAGTGTCGCAGCCCTCCCCCGCCCCGGCCCGGCCTACAGCGCGGCGGCCAGCGCCGTCACGAAGCCGTCCACCTGCTCCTCCGACGTGTCCCAGGAACACATCCACCGCACCTCGACGCGGTCGGGAGTCTCCCCCGCCGACCAGTCGTAGAAGCGGTACGCCGTCCGCAGCCGGTCGGCGGCGGCGCGGGGCAGCGTCGCGAACACCGCGTTGGCGTCCGTGGGCCGCGTGACCCGGACGACGCCGGCGCCCACGCTCTCGACCCCCGTCCGCAGCCGGGCCGCCATCGCGTTGGCGTGGGCGGCGTTGCGCAGCCACAGCGGGCTTCCCGACGGGCTGTCGCCCAGGCCGTCGTGCAGCCCGTCGCCGTGGGGCGTACCCGGCTCGCCGAGCACGGCCAGCAGCTGCGCCGACACGAACCGGGCCTTCGACGCGAGCTGCATCGTCGCCTTGCGGAGGAACGGCACGGCCTCCGCGGCGCTGCGCGGCGCGCCCGGGGCGGTCGGGCCGTCGTCGGACAGCACCACCACCGCCTCGCCGATCATGCCGCCGATCTTGGCGGCGCCGAGCGAGAGGATGTCCACGCCCACGTCGGTCGTCAGCTCACGCAGGCCGGTGCCGAGCGCCGCTGCGGCGTTGGCCAGCCTCGACCCGTCGAGGTGCACCTTCATGCCGAGCGCGTGCGCGGCGTCGGCGAGCTCCTTGAGGTGGGCCACGGAGTAGACGGTGCCGAGCTCGGTGCTCTGGGTGAGCGACAGAACGACGGGCTGTGCGCGGTGCACGTCGCCGCGGTCGCCGGCCCAGCGGTCGAGGGCGTCCGGTGCGAGACGGCCGTCCACCGAGGGGGACGCCAGGACCTTCAGCCCGCCCACGCGCTCGGGGGCGCCGTTCTCGTCGGTGTTGACGTGCGCCACGTCGCTCGCGACGACGCCGCCCCAGCGGGGCGTGACCGCCATGAGCGAGATGACGTTCGCCCCGGTGCCGTTGACGACGGGAAAGGCGACAGCCCGGTCGCCGAAGACCTCGCGGACGCGCTCGCCCAGGCGCGCCGTGACGGGGTCGTCCCCGTAGGCGACGGCCGGGCCGTCGTTCGCCGCGGCGATCGCGGCGAGGACCTCGGGGTGGACGCTGGCGTAGTTGTCGGAGGCAAAGTGCTGCACCCTCTGATTCTCCCTCGCTGACCGAGGTGCCCGCGCCGGGCGACCGCGACTATAGGGTCGGTGCGTGCGTGCGCTGTGGTGGATCTCGGGGTTCTACGTGGCAGCGGTCCTGGTGGCGACCATGTCGCCCGCCCCACCCACCACCGACGTGCCCGCCTGGGGACGGCTCGGCCTGCGGATCCTCGACGCCCTCGGCCTCCACACCACGTTCCCCGTGATCGAGGCGCTCGCCAACGTGGTCCTCTTCGTGCCGTTCGGCGTGCTCGGAGTGCTGCTCGTCCGCCGGCCCTGGGCGGTCACCGTCGCCGGAGGGGCGTTCTCCCTCGCGATCGAGCTCACGCAGCACCTGATCCCCGGCCGGGTCCCGACCGTCCAGGACGTCGTGCTCAACGTCGCGGGCGCGGCCCTGGGGGCGCTCACGGTGGTGGTCGCGGCCCGGGTCCGCCGTCGGGCACCCGGGCGAGGCTAGGCGACGCCCAGGTACGCCTCGCGGATGCTCGTGTCCGTGAGAAGGTCCGAGCCCTTGCCCGTCTTGACGATGTTGCCCGTCTCCAGGACGTAGGCGCGGTCCGCCAGGGTCAGCGCCTGCTTGGCGTTCTGCTCCACCACGAGGATCGTGGTGCCCTGCGCGGCGATCTCCCGGATGATCGAGAAGATCTGCTGGATCAGCATGGGCGCCAGGCCCATCGACGGCTCGTCGAGCAGGAGCAGCTTGGGCCGCGACATCAGCGCACGGCCGATCGACAGCATCTGCTGCTCACCGCCGGACATGGTCCCGGCGACCTGCTTCTTGCGCTCCGCGAGCCGGGGGAACAGCTCGAAGACGCGCTCGAAGTCGGACATGATCGCTGCCCGGTCACGGCGGGTGTAGGCCCCCATCTCGAGGTTCTCCACCACCGTCATGCCGGGGAAGACCCCGCGGCCCTCCGGCGCCAGGATCAGGCCCTTGCGCATGCGCTGGTCGGCGCGGAGGTTCGTCACGTCCTGGCCGTCGAAGCTGATCGTGCCCGACGCCACGCCACGCACGCCCGAGATCGCTCGCATGGTCGACGTCTTGCCGGCCCCGTTGGCACCGATGAGAGAGACCACCTCGCCCTCGGCGACCTCCAGCGAGAGGCCGTGCAGGGCCTCGATCTTCCCGTAGTTGAGGACGATGTCCTTGACCTCAAGCAGCATCTGGCTCTCCCAGGTAAGCAGCGATGACCTTCGGGTCGCGGGCGACCTCGGCCGGAGCACCCTCGGCGATCTTCGAGCCGAACTCGAGGACCACGATGCGGTCCGTGACCCCCATGACCAGCCTCATGTCGTGCTCGATGAGCAGGACGGTGAGGCCACGGTCACGGATACGGCGGATGAGGCCCATGAGGTCCTCCTTCTCCGCGGGGTTGAACCCGGCCGCCGGCTCGTCGAGGCACAGCAGCTTCGGCTCCGTCGCCAGCGCCCGGGCGATCTCCAGCCGGCGCTGGTAACCGTACGGGAGGTTGCGGGCGAGCTCCTCGGAACGGTCGGCGATGCCGACGAAGTGGAGCAGCTCCCACGCCTTGCGGCGGCTGCGGCGCTCCTCCAGCTCGTGACGGCTGACGCCGATCACCTTCGCGAGGGCCCGCTTGACGGGGTTGCGCGGCAGGTCCTCCTCCGGCACGCCCCAGATCCGGTACAGCCGGAACAGGGCGCCGAGCACGGAGGTCTTGTTCCGCGCGTCGCAGCCGACCATCACGTTCTCGAGCGCCGACATCTCCGGGAAGAGGCGGATGTTCTGGAACGTGCGGGCGATGCCCAGCGCGGTGATCTGGTGAGGCTTGCTCCCCGAGATCTGGGTGCCGGCGAACGTGATGCTCCCGGACGTCGGCTTGTAGACGCCGGTCATCGCGTTGAAGCACGTCGTCTTCCCGGCCCCGTTGGGGCCGATCAGGCCGAGGATCTCCCCCGTGCGGATCTCGAAGTCGACATCGTTCAGCGCGACGACGCCGCCGAAGCGGAGCGTCACGTGGTCGACAGAGAGCAGCACCTCGCTGTCGCTGACGGGCGCGTCCTGGACGGACGTGGACTCAGGGATGGTCTGCTCAGGCATCAGCTGCAGCCTCCTCTGCCTCGTGCTTGCGGTCCTCGAGCTCGCGGGCCCGACGACGGTTGGGGAAGAGGCCCTGCGGACGCAGGACCATGATCGCGACGAGCGCGACGCCGAACGCCAGCGGGCGCCACGACTCGAACTCACGGAACCGCTCCGGGAGGTAGGTGATCAGGAAGGCACCGAACAGCGCCCCCCAGATGTTGCCGGAGCCGCCGATGACGACCATCGCGACGAAGAGGAACGACAGGTTGAGCTGGAAGCCGTTGGGTTCCACGTACGCCTGCTTGCTCGCGAAGAGCAGGCCGGCGATGGCACCGAGCGACGCACCGATGGCGAACGCCCACAGCTTGTACTTGAAGGCGTTGACACCCATCACCGCCGCGGCGTCCTCGTCCTCGCGGATGGCCAGCCAGGCACGACCGACGCGGCTGTGCTCGAGGCGGCGCATGAGCCAGATGAGAACCACCAGGACGGCGAGGGCGAGCCAGTACCAGCGCTCCACATCGATGCCGTTGAAGAAGTCCTCGTCCGGCGCGGGGGGCTCCGGCACCGCGATGATGCCGGCGGGGCCACCCGTCCACTCGGAGTTGCGCATGACGATGCGGATGATCTCGCCGAAGCCCATCGTCACGATCGCGAGGTAGTCGCCACGGAGACGCAGGGTGGGCGCACCGAGCACGACGCCCGCGATGAGGGCGATGCAGATGGCCAGCGGGATGCAGGCCGCGAACGCCATGGACCAGCCCTCGGGCAGGCCGAACCGCTCGGCGATGGCCTTGGTCACGGGCGAGGCGGGCGAGCCGAAGAGCGCGATCGAGTAGGCGCCCACGGCGTAGAAGCCGACGTAGCCGAGGTCGAGCAGGCCGGCCCAGCCGATGACGACGTTCAGACCGACCGCCACGATCATGTAGAGCACGATCGTGAAGAGCACGGTGGACCAGTCGGAACCGTTGGGGCTGAGGTCCGTCCGCAGGTACGCGAACGGCAGGACGTTCAGGAACGGAAGGTAGACGCACAGCGAGAGCACCAGCAGGATCAGGGGGACCTTCACCCACTGCGGTGCGTCGCCGAGCATCGAGGGCACGGCCGCAACCCGCTGCAGCACGGACTTCTGGGGCGTGGTGTCGGTCATGCGCGAGCCTTCCCGAGGGACTCACCGAGGATGCCGGTGGGACGGAACATGAGGACGACGACGAGGATGACGAACGCCGTCACGTCCTCCCAGTTCGAGCTGATGAGGGCCGAGGAGTAGACCTCGGCCACCCCCAGCAGGAGGCCACCCACGAGCGCGCCACGCAGGTTGCCGATGCCGCCGAGCACGGCAGCGGTGAACGCCTTGATGCCGATCAGGAAGCCCATGTCGAACTTGGCGAAGTCGTACTTCATGGTGTGCAGGAGTGCCGCGAGACCGGCGGCCACGCCACCGATGACGAAGACCAGCATGATGACGCTGTTCTTGTTCACACCCATGAGCGAGGCGGTGTCCGGGTCCTGGGCGACGGCGCGGACGCCACGGCCGAGCCGCGACTTGTTGACGAAGAGGTCCAGCGCCACCATCATCCCGATCGCCGAGAGGATGACGATCAGGTCGATGTTGCTCATGTTGAAGCTCCCGATCGTGATCACCTCACGCGTCGGGACGACCGTCGGGATGTTGACGGCGGAGCGGCCGAAGGGGGCGCCGAAGATGACCCGCAGCGCGTGGCCGAAGATCTCGACCAGCACGAGCGAGCACCCGATCGCCGTGATCAGCACGATGAGCGGTGGCGCGTTCTTGTTGCGCAGCGGGCGGTAGGCCACCCGCTCCACCACGAGAGCAGTGCCGGCCGAGGCGAGAGCGGCGATGAGACCGGCGAGCAGCGTGATCCCGATGGCCAGCCAGACACCGACGCCGGAGTGGGCCCCGACGGCCGTGTAGACGCCGAGCACCGTCCAGGCGCCGACCATGAAGACCTCGGAGTGCGCGAAGTTGATGAGCCGCAGCACGCCGTACACCAGGGTGTATCCCAGTGCGACGAGGGCGTAGATCGAGCCCTTGGTGAGGCCGTCGACCGTAAAGCCCCCGAGCCCCTCGATGAGGTTCGTGAAGTCCATGAGTTTTTTCTCCGAATGGTCCGTTAACGTACCGGTGGGGCGGCGAGGTACTCCTCACCGCCCCACCGGTACTCGACGCAGTGGCTTACTACTGCTTGATCTCCTGGTCGGGGACGAGCACGCCACCCTCGACCTTGTAGGACCACACGATGACGTTCGCCTGGTCGACGTCGCCGACCTCGTCGAACTTGTAGGACTTGGTCAGACCCTCGCCCTCGTACGCGTCGACGAACGCCTCGACGTCCTCGCGCGTGGTGTTCCCCTCGGCCAGAGCCTCGAGGAAGATGTTCATGGCGTCGTAGCCCTCACCGGCGTACGCGCCGGCGGCCTCACCGAACTCGGCCTCGTAGTCCTCGGCGAAGGTGCCCTCGACCGGGACGCAGGGGCAGGTGACGATGGCGCCCTCGGCGGCGGGACCCGCAGCCTTCGGGAAGTCGACACCGTAGAGGCCGTCGCCACCGATGAACGGCACGGTCACGCCGGCGTCACGCAGCTGCTTGAGGAACGGGCCGGCCTCGGCGGCGTAGCCCGCGTAGACGACGGCGTCGGGCGCCGCGCCCTGGATCTTGCCGACGACGGCGGAGAAGTCGGTCTGCTTCTCCTGCGTCTTGTCGGTCGCGATGACCTTGTCGCCGAGGACCTCCTTGACCTTGCCGGCGAGGGGCTCGCCGTAGGCGGTGGAGTCGTCGACGACGAAGACCTTGCTGGCGCCGAGCGTCTCGGACACGTAGTTGGCGATCGCGGTGCCCTGGACCAGGTCGTGGCCGACGACGCGGTGGAACACCGCGGCCGGCTCCTCCTGCGTCAGGTCGGTCGCGGTGGCCGACTGGCTGATCATGGTCAGGCCCGCGTCGTCGAAGATCGCCTTGGTGGCACGCGTCTCGCCGGAGAACGCGCCGCCGATGACGCCGAGGAAGGACTCGTCCGTCGACATCTGCGTCGCGACGGGCGTCGCCTTGGCCGGGTCACCCTCGGTGTCGAACTCGACGAGCTCGACGGAGCACTCGGGCTCGGTGGCCTCGTACTCCTTCAGCGCGAGCTTCGCGCCGTTGACCGACGGGATGACGATGCCGGCGTTCGCGCCCGAGAGCGCACCCATCACGCCGATCTTGACCGCGCACTCGCCCTCGGTGCCCCCGCCGCCGCCACCGCCGGTCTCGACCGTGCCACAGGCTGATGCGGTCAGCGCAACGGCGAGCGTCAGTGCGCCCGCCGCAAACAGAGTGTTCCGCCTCAAGGTTCTCCTACTTCCTGTCATGTCGCCCTGGGTTGGCGGACGACGCACCGTTGACGCACCGATCGCGACGAGGAGCCGTTGCCCGCGTCGTGATCGCTGAAAGTAACCACCTTGTGTGACGTTCATGTGTCGCGTCCGTCACGCGGACCACATCGTTACGATGATGTGACCTGTGTTACAGGGTAGGCCCGCGGCCCTTGGGAAACAGCGGACCGTGCCGCCCCGCACGGGTCGGCACGGTCCGGGTGGGAGTGTGGAATCAGTTCCTGAACTGGGTGAACGCCGCGGTCTCGGGATCGGCGCCGATGCGCGCGCCATCGCGGTGCAGGGCGTCGATCTGGGTGATCTGCTCCTCCGTGAGCTCGAACGAGAACAGGTCGATGTTCGTGGCCATCCGCTCGGGGCTGACCGACTTGGGGATCACGATCGAGCCGTGCTGCACGTGCCAGCGCAGGACCACCTGGGCCGGGGTGACGCCGAGGTCCGTGGCGATCGCGGTGACCGCCGCCGACTCGAGGTCCTGCCCCCGCCCCAGGGGCGAGTACGCCTCGGGCACGATCCCATGACGAAGACCTGCCTCCACCGTTGCCGGCTGGCGGTACGTCGGGTGGAGCTCGATCTGGTTCACGGCCGGGACCACCTCGCTCTCCGCCACCAGGCGGTCGAGGTGCGAGGGGAGGAAGTTCGAGACGCCGATCGCCCGGACGGCTCCCTCCGCGTAGAGCTTCTCGAACGCCCGCCACGTCTCCACGTAGAGGTCCTTGCTCGGGACCGGCCAGTGGATGAGGTACAGGTCGACGACGTCCAGGCCCAGTGCGCGGCGGCTGTTCTCGAACGCGCGGAGGGCGCTCTCGTAGCCCTGGTCGCCGTTGCGGAGCTTGGTGGTGACGAACAACTCCTCACGCGGCAGCCCCGACGCGCGCACCGCCGCGCCGACGCCCTCCTCGTTGTAGTAGCCGGCGGCCGTGTCGACGTGGCGGTAGCCCAGCTCGAAGGCTTTTTCCACCGTGACCTGCGTACTGTCGTCCGGAACCTGGAAGACGCCGAGGCCCACCTGGGGCACGCTGACACCGTTGTTCAAGGAGATCTGGGGCACGGTCATGGCACCTTTCTAACACCGTGCGTGCAAGATGCTCACGATTAGACCGGGACGCCGACGGCGGAACCGGGTAGGCTTGAGTCATTGCAGTGCCTCGATCGTTCTTCCGAGAGATGACGACGACACCGTGATGTACGACTCCGAAGGTCGGGGTCGTCGCCTCTTGCAAGGAGCAGTTATGGCTTTCGGAACCGTCAAGTGGTTCAACGCCGAGAAGGGCTTTGGCTTCATCGCCCCCGAGGACGGCAGCGCCGACGTGTTCGCGCACTTCAGCGCCATCCAGTCCAACGGGTACCGCACGCTGGAGGAGAACCAGCGTGTCGAGTTCGACGTGAAGCAGGGCCCCAAGGGCCTGCAGGCGGAGAACATCCGCCCGGTCTGACCTGAGCGCCTACGGCCCGCACCTTCCTCGGAAAGTGCGGGCCGTTGCCATTCCCAGGAGGCTGGGTGGGAGACACTCCAGCCACGACGAAGGGCACGACCATGGGCTTCCTCGACCGACTTCTCGGGCGCGAGCCGCGCGACAAGGCCGCCGGTGGCTACCGGCCAGGCACCTACCAGGGCACACCGCTGGCAGGCCGGGCCGGCGGGTACCAGCCGCAGGACGCACCGGCGTACGGCTCCGCGGCGTCCACCGGCCGCAGCGAGGACGAGGTGGCCATCGAGCGCTACAAGTACCTCCTGCGCACAGCACCCCCGGACGCGGTGGAGGAGGCGCACGCCGAGGCGTTCGCCCAGCTCACCCCCGAGCAGCGCCGCCAGGTGCTCGAGCAGCTGTCGAACCAGGTGCCCGAGTCCGAGCGCACCACCGCAGACGACCCCCGCTCCCTCGCCCGGATGGCCACGCGCGCCGAGGTGCGGAAGCCGGGCACCCTGCTGAACACGTTCGGCGGCCAGGGCGGACCTGGTGCGCGGGGCGGTTTCGGGGGCGGTGGGCCAGGCTTCGGCGCCATGGTGGGCGGGAGCCTGCTCGGCACGATCGCCGGTGTGGTGATCGGATCGGCGATCGCGGACGCCATGTTCGGGCCCGAGTTCGGCGACCCGGGCCAGGAGTTCGCCGGAGGCGAGGGTGAGGCAGGAGCCGACCCGGGTGCCGAGGCCGGTGCGGAGGCCGACCTCGGCGCTGATGCCGGGGCGGGCGACGTCGCCGCCGAAGGCGACGGAGGTGGCTTCTTCGGGGGCGACTTCGGTGGCGGCGACTTCGGTGGGGACTTCGGCGGGGGCGACTTCTAGACCGTCGGCCGGCGGGGCGGGCGGCGGGCAGGCCGTCAGGCCCGGCCCGTCAGGCCCGGCCCGTCAGTGCAAGGAACGCGCCCAGGTCCTCGGCGCCCTCCACCGTGTGCGGCCAGAACTCGGTCAGGTCCGGCGAGTGCACCACGACGGCGCACCACTGACCTCGGGATACCGCAACGTTGACGCGGTGCCGGTCGAGGAGGAAGCCCATCCCGCGCGTCACGTCGTGCGGGGAGGAGGCGGCCAGGGTCAGCACCACGACCGGCGCCTCCCGGCCCTGGAAGAGGTCGACGGTCCCCACCTCTGTGCCTCCGAGGCCTGCGTCGGCGAGCGCGCGACGGACTGTGGTCACCTGGGCGTTGTAGGGCGCCACGACGATGACGTCCTCCGCCTGGAGCGCCCGGGCCGGCGCGTCACCGTCCCGCCAGGCGCAGCCCACGACGGACCGCACCTGCCGGACCACCTCCGCGGCCTCCTCCCGTGAGGACACGACGTTGCCGACGTGCGGGACGTGTACCGTCCGGACTCCCGGCGGGACCCCGACGAGCGCGCGGCGCGCTGCCCGGGGATGAGCCGCGAGCCGGTCCTCGTAGGACAGCCGGGACACCGCCGCGCACAGGTCGGGGTGCATGCGCCACGAGACGTCGAGGAAGTAGCCGAGGTGGGCGGGCAGCACGTCGTGGCCCCCCGCCACCCATGCCAGCGCCGAGCCCGCCACTCCCTCGGGGTGCAGCCCTTGGCTGACCTGGGGAAGCTGCTGTGGATCCCCGAGGAGCAGCAGGTTCCTCGCCGACCTGCCCACGGCCACCGCGTCCGCGAGCGCGAACTGACCCGCCTCGTCCACGACGAGCAGGTCGAGCCCTTCCGCGGGCCACCGCCGGGAGTCGGCAAAGTCCCAAGCCGTGCCGCCCACGACGCAGCCGTCGGCACGGCCTGCCTCGGCGAACGCGGCGAGGTCAGCATTGCCGAGCTCTGTCCAGGGGACGTCGGGGGCCACGTCGGCGGCGGGACCTGAACGCTTCTTCTTGGCGACCTGGTCAGCGGGCAGCCCTGCCTTGGTCACCACCGCCCGGAGGAGGTTCTCCACGGCCGAGTGCGACTGGGCGACGACCCCCACCCGCATGCCGTGCTCGCTGACCAGCCGGGCGATGACGTGGGAGCCCACGTGCGTCTTGCCGGTCCCGGGCGGCCCTTGGACGGACAGCGTGGTGCGGTCGAGCCGGAGAGCGGCCTGGTAGACGGCCTCGGCGAGCGGGTCGGCGGCTGCGCCGGATCCGGGACGCCCAGGTCTGGGCAGCGCCTCTCCGCCGAGGAGCGTGGGTGGGACGCGCCGCAGCAGGTCCGTCACGGCTGTGCGGGGCAGGGCCCCGGTGTGGTCCCACACGTCGAGCGCGTCCCGGGCGGCGTCCTCGACCGCCTGCTCCTGGGCGTCGTGCCGCGGGCCCGCTGCCACGGCGAGCGCCATGGGCGGGCTGTCGTAGCACGCGTCCTCGACGGCCACTCCGTCGGGGAGACGCCGAGGCAGCCGCTCCGCGACGGTGACGACGGAGAGGGCAGGGTCGTGCGGGTGCGGGTCGACGGAGAGGATCTCTGCCCGCGAGTGGCACACCCGGAAGGCACCGGGCCCGGGTTCCCCGAGGGCCGCCGGCAACGGGGGCTCGTACAGCACGTTCACGGTCGCTCCGACCCCGAGCTCGGAGCCCTCGGCGAGCCGCCCGTCGAGCGCCAGCACGCGGCCGCGGGACTGGCGGCCCTCCTGCACGGCCCAGGACGAGACCACCTCGGAACGTTCCACGTGGAACCACGACCTGCGGCTGGGCCACTCGTCCACGGGCTGTTCCAGCCTGGCGAAGTGAGCCTGCCAGAAGGGCTTCTCCTCCCGACGGCAGTAGTTGACGGCCGCTCCCAGCACGGCGAGCGCCTGCGTGTCCGCGTCGCGCTCCTCCACCCCTGCGGCTCGTCGTTCCGCGTCCCGGGCGGCCACGCGTTCGCGCACCGCCGTCTCGAGGGCCTCCCGACGCGCCCGCGTCTCGTTCACCGGCCGAGCGTCGGCACCGCCGGCTGCAGCACCTCCCCCCGCCTCCCCCGCCTCCACGTCGGCGGCCGCCTGCCGGTCGATGCGCTCGTCCAGAGTCAGGGCCTGAGGCCGCGCCGGAGGCGGTCCGTACACCTGCGACCTCGCCCGGCCGAGCCAGCCGAGCAGCTCCAGCGTGGAGTCGCAGTCGTACCGGTTGTACTCGGTGATCGCCGTGCGCAGGGCTTCGGCAGCGGCGACGTCGCCCGCCTCCCGGTGCGCGGTGTAGGTGGCGAACGCGACCACGGAGGCGCCGCCGTCGGTCACCTCGCCCGTGCGCTTCTGGCCCATGTAGAGCGGCTCGAGCTTCTTGATGGAGCGGGAGCGGCCGGAGATCCGCACGCTCTGCCGCACCACCGTGAAGAGGTCCACGAGGACGCCGTCCCGGAGCAGGTCGTCCACCGCCTCCTCGCAGACGCCGTGCCGCGCGGCGAGCGAGAGCAGGTGCGTCTTCTCGTAGGGCGCGTAGTGGTAGACGTGCAGACCGGGGTACCGCTCCCGCCGGCGGCGCAGATAGTCCACGAAGTCGACGAGCGCCTGCTTCTCCTGCTCCAGGTCGTCGGCCCAGAAGCCCACGAACGGCGGTGAGCCCTCCGGGGTGCGCCACACCGTGCGGGCTCCCGGGGCCTCGGTCCAGTCGCTGCCGGGACGCACCACCAGGCCGAAGAGGTAGTCGAGCCCGTAGGCGCGGCCCGGGTCCTCCCACAGGGGGTCGCCCTCGAAGTCGAAGAACACGTCGCCGTCGTCGGCGGGCGGGAGGCGGTCGACCGTCTCCGGCGATGTCAGGAGCCACCGCAGGTCGCCGCCCTCGACGGGGACCGAGCCGTGCCCCTGCTCCAGCCCGAGCTGAAGGCGCGCCTGGAGGCGCAGGCCGTCGAACGCGGACGCCGACATCCCCTCGGGTGCCTGGTCGGCGACCGCGAGCTCGTCGATGGTGCGGATGCCCGCGGCGGCGAGCCGCGCCTGCTGGGTCACATACACGCCCCCCACTGTGAGCACGTCCCGGTGCGCCTCCGCCTCGGTGGCGCACACCTCGCAGCGACCGCAGGCCCGGTACCGTCCGTCGCCCCAGACGACCGGGGCGTCGTCGGCCACGTGCTCCGCGAGGATCGCGAGCATGCGCTCGCGCCGCTGCCGGAGCAGCGGCAGGAGGTCCGCGAGACGGTGCGACGACGGCACGCCGGTGCCCAGGACCAGGTGCACGTGGTCGGTGGGGTCCACGTGCGCAGACCGCAGCTGGTCGGCGTAGGCGGCGAGCTGCAGCAGCGCGGTGACCTTGGCTCGGCGCGCGAGCTTGGTGTCGTGGACCGCGTACCGGGGCCTCGGGACACCACGGGACGCACCACCCGGGAGGTCCTCGCGGACCAGGAAGTCGGCCCGTCCGTAGAAGCTGCCGTCGAAGAAGGTGGCCTGGTAGACGACGTCGACGCCCGCCTCGATGGCGACCAGCGTGGCGTCGTGCGCCTCCCCCAGCCGCTCGGCGGTGGTGCGGCCCGCGGGCGGGACCTCGTACACCCCGGGGCCCAGCCCGTCGGACCGGCCGTACCGGGCGACGAGCTTCTCGAGCATCCGAGCCTCGTGCGCGGCCCCGAGCTCGGCCGTGCGAGCGAGCATCTCGTCCTCGGTGGGGCCCTGGCGCGGGACCCTGCCGAGCAGCTCGTCCATCCGCCGGAGCAGGCGCAGCTCGCACTCTGCGGCGACGACGAGGTCACTGGCCGAGTGCACGAGCGTGGCAGGCTGGTCCCGCTCCAGGAGGAACATGTCCCAGGTCTACCAGTGACCTCTGACACGCCGCCCGCCCAAGACGCGATAGAAATGTCCGGTTCGGGCTGACAGGCCCTGGCGCGAACAGCCCCACATGGCCGATAGTGGGGCCGCACCGATCTGAAGGAGTGACCATGGCCGTGCGCTTCAACCCGCCGCCGGGTTGGCAAGTGCCCCCAGGCTTCCGTCCGGACGCGAGCTGGACCCCCGATCCTGCCTGGCCCCCGGCCCCGCCCGGTTGGGACTACTGGGTCGAGGAGCCGGCGTCCACGCCGCCACCGCCACCTCCGGCTCCGGCTCCGGCTCCGGCTCCGGCTCCGGCTCCGAGCGAGGCCGCCACGGTGGTGGGCGGGCCGGCGCTCGTGAGCGGCCCCGCGGGCTCACCCGCCGGGGCCTCGACCGCGCCCCCAGCCGGGCGCCGCGAGGAGACGCGGACGCAGTCCATCCAGACGGTCACGCCGTCGGCCGCGACCTACGCACCCGCCGCGGCAGGTCACCCCCAGGCCGACGCGACCATGACCATGGCGCCGATCCGGATGGCCCCCGGCCAGCCCGTGCCCGGGCAGTACGCCCCAGGACCGCCCGCCTCCGTTCCCGGGCAGCACCCGGCCGGCCCAGGCGGATACGGGCAGCCGGTACCCGGCCCCTATGGCCCTGGGCAGCCCATGCCCGGGCAGCCGGTGCCGGGCCAGTACGGCCAGCCGATGCCCGGCCCGTACGGCGCCGGTCCGTACGGCCCCGGCCAGCCCGCGGGCGCCGTCGGGCCAGGCGAGCCGCGCGGCATCGTCGCCGCTGGTCAGGGTGTGCTCCGCGCTCTGCGCAACGCCACCGCGCCCAAGCCGCCGGCCACGGCCGCACCCATGGGCCCTGGAGGCCCGGGCGGACCGGGCGGCCCCCGCCCGGGCGGCCCCGGTGCTCGTCCGGCCGGCACCCGGCCCGGTGGCGGCCTGCTCGCCGGCGTCGGCGTCGCGGGCGTGGCGCTCGGCGTCATCATCGGCACGGTCGTCATGGCCGGTTCGACCGCCGACGCGAACCAGAAGATCCAGGACGCCCAGGCGATGGTCTCGACGGTCGACGAGCGGGAGGCCGAGATCGCCGCGGCGCAGCAGCAGCTCGACGAGCAGAAGGCGGCCGTCGCGCAGCGTGAGGCAGACCTGATGACTCGCGAGACGGCGCTCGCCACCAAGGAAGCCGACCTCCAGACGAGGGAGACGGCGCTCGCCAGCCAGCAACAGCAGCAGCAGAACAACGACGACGACAACAACAACCAGCAGGCCTGGTTCTGGGACTGCAAGCAGGCCCGTGACGCGGGCGCCGCACCGATCCAGCAGGGCCAGCCGGGCTACCGGCAGGCCCTGGACAGGAACGGCAACGGCATCGCCTGCGAGGGGGGCGAGTAGCCTCCCCGGCATAGCCGCGGAGGGGGCTGTGGCCACGGTTCCCTGCGGAGCCCTGGCCACGGCCCCCTCCGCGGCGACGTCAGGGGGTGATCCCCTCCTGTGCTGTCGCGCGCAGTGCCTGGAGAGCGAGCTCGTCGGCGATGAGACGGGCGTCCTCCAGGTCCAGCTGGCACGTGGTCCACACGTCCTGCGGCACGCCGTCGGGGGCGGGCCGGGCGAGATCGGTCGCGGCGACGTCGTACGTCGTCCCCCGCGCGTCCAGGCAGGCCTCGAGGTCGGCGGTCTGCCGGTCGCCTGGCGGCCGGCCGGTCAGCCGGTCCACGAGCATCGCGACCACCGGGTCCGTCGACACGGGTTCGGGCGGCCATGGGTGGCCGTCCTGCGCACCACCGCCCGGATAGAACCGCGCGCGGCAGGCATTGCCGACGTGGATGCACGACTCCACCCACGCCTCGTCGGACGTGTTGGAGTAGGTCACGACCCCGCGCACCTCGGGCACCGACGCGTCGAGCACCGCCGCATAGAAGAGCGTCTCGTCGTCGGCGAACGTCGGCAGCGGCGGAAGCTCCACGACATTGGTACGTTCGCCGTCCTTGCCCTCCACCGGCCGGTCGAGGACGAGCAGGACGGGATCCGCCATCAGCACCGTCGGGTCGTCCTCTCCGAGGCCGACCAGCACCCGCTCCCCTCCTCCCCCGGACACCACCACCAGGCCGTGCGCCGTCGTCGCGGCGTCGTCCACCCCGACCCGGAGCTGGGCGCCCGTGCCTGCCGTCGGGATCGTGTCGGCGTAGAGCAGCGAACCGTCCGCCAGCCAGCCCGGCTGGACACCCAGGTCCAGCCGCACGCTGCCGTTGATCGACTCGACGGTCAACGGCTCCTTCAGCGCCATCACCCCGGCTGCCACCATCGCGTGCTCGGAGAGGATCGCCGTCGAGGGCGCCGCCCCGCCTGGTGACCCCACGAGCGCGGCCTCCGTGACGCCCGACAGGCCCGGCATCAGCACCGGCAGCGCGACCGCGGCCCCCAGGCCGGCGGTTCCCACGGCGCATGCTGTGGCCATGCCGATCACGCCACGACGGATCGCCACCTTGCGGCGGCTGGCGCGCAGCACCTCGTCCAGGTCGAGACCCGACGGTGGCACCTCTGCCACCGCGCCGCGCAGGCGCGCGACGAAGTCGTCGTCACGGGCGCGGTCATCAAGGACGTTCATCGCGTACCACCCAAGGTTTGGAGATCGAGGATCGCGCGCAGGTGGGCGAGCGCCCGCGACGCGGTGGACTTCACGGTGCCGACGGGGATCCCGAGCTCGTGGGACACCTCCGCCTCGGACAGGTCGAGCAGGTGCCGCAGCACCACGACGCGCCGCTGCTTGAGCGGCAGGTGCAGCAGGGCCCGCACCACGGCATCACGGTCGTCCACGGTGCCCGACGCCGGTCGCTCGCCCCGGGCGGCCGTGTGCGGCAGGCCGTCGGGTCCGGTGAGCACCTCACGGCGCGTGCGCCGCCACGTGTCGATCCGCAGGTTGGCGAGGACGCGGCGCGCGTACGCGAGGGGGTCTCCCTGCCGGGCCTTGTGCCAGGACCGGTAGGTGCGCTCGAACGCCTGCTGCGTCAGCTCCTCCGCCCGGTGGGCGTCACCGCACAGCAGGTACGCCATCCGGTGCAGCGGGTCTTTGGCGGACCGCATGAACTCGGTGAACTCGGCGTTGAGGCTCGCGTGCGTCACCCGTACGACGACGTCGTGATCACCCTCCGCCCCGTCGTCGTCCACGTCGGAGGACAGTACGGTCCCGAGGCCCCGCTCGGGTCCGAGGTCCACAGGCAGGTCGAGGGGAATCATCACCACCCTCTCGGCGGGTCTTCCCGCGGTCACTGTCACGAGCGGAACACGCAGCACCCCGGCGGAAGGTTCCACCGGGGTGCTGGATCGTCGAATCAGAAGGACAGCGAGCCCAGGATGCCCCGCAGGATCCCCATGCCCTCCTCACCGGCCGGCAGGCTGATGATCAGCCGGACGTTGCGGCCCCCGTCGGCGCCGTGCAGCGCGACGTCCGCGGAGAGCGCCTCGATCTCCTGGTCCGCCCAGTACGGGCCCGAGGAGACGTCGACCTGGGCCTCGTCCGCTCCGGGCACCTCGACCGGCTGCGGCTTGATGCCGGAGCCCGCGGTGAAGTCGACCGCACCGATGTCGCCGAGCTCGACGAACATGTTCCAGTGCGTGGGCTCGGTCCGGGTGCCGCCGTTCGGGTCGGCGGGCAGCCCGGACTCGCCGCTGCCACCCACCGGCAGCTCGATCTCCGCCGCGAACGGGCCGACCCATTCGAGCCCCGGGCCGTAGTTGCCCTCGATCGCCGTGCTCGTCCAGCCGGGCGGGACGGCATAGGTGAGCGTGTCGGTCGTGACCACCTGCCACCCGGCAGGCACCCCGGGGGTCACCTCGCCCACCTCGGGATAGGTGTAGGTCGGGTCGTACCACTCGGGCTCACCGAGGTCCTCGAACCACAGGTTCCCGAGGAAGTCCCGGAACGCCTGCTCCCCCTCAGCGGTGTCGGGCAGGTTCACGGTGAGGATCCAGCCCTGGCCCTCGTGGCGCACGTGGGTGGTCCAGCGGGCCAGCCCCTCGACGACAGGCGCCTCCTCGACCACCGTCACGTAGTCGGCGCCGGGCAGCTCGAAGGTCCTCGCCCCCGAGTCGCGGGCGGGGACGACCCAGCCGGACGCGTCGGGCACGTGGCTGATGTCGATCTCCGCCCCACCGGTCGACGGCCCCTCGAAGGCCTTCCAACGGGCCTGGTCCGGGTTGCCGCCCACGTCGCCGATCGCCTCCCAGTCGGATCCAGGGAGGTTGTACACGAGCCCTGCGACGTAGTAGGGGTTCGCCCCGGCACCGTCGGTCCAGCCGTTCCGGATGCCCTCGACAGCGGGCAGCTCGCCGCCCCCGGTCGGCAGGTACGACACGGGCGCGGAAACCGGGTCCGGCGCGGACGCCGCGGCCGGGTCGGACGCTGGGTCCGTCACCGACGCGGACGCCGGCACCGACGCCTGGAAGACGCCCGGCGTCACCACCGTCGTCGGGTCCGGCAGCGCCTGGACCACGCCGGCGGTCACCAGACCTACCACCGCGACACCCCCGCAGACCGACAGCGCCACCCGGCGGCGCCGGACCTTGCGCACCGCGGTCTGGGCCAGGTCGGCGGAGCTGAACGACGGCGGCGGCACCACCGCCGTGCCTGCCTCCCGCATGCGCCGGATCAGGTCGGCCTCGTCCGCGCTCACCGCACGGTCCTCGATGGTGTTCATGACCGGTTCTCCCCCTCGGGGCTCAGGACGGTGCGCAGGCGCGCGAGCGCACGCGCCGCGGTGGACTTGACGGTGCCGACGGCAATGCCCAGCTCGTCTGCGGTGTCGGCCTCCGACCGGTCGAGCAGGTAGCGCAGCACGACGACGCGGCGCTGCTTGACCGACAGGGTGAGCAGGGCACGGACCACCTCGTCGCGCGCGGCGACGTCGTGGGCGGTGTCAGGCGCGGCCGCGGCGTCGGACCGCTCCGGCGTGTCGGTGACGGTCTCCCGGCGGGTGCGCCGCCAGCCGTCGATCCGGGCGGTGGCGAGGACCCGGCGCGCGTACGCGAACGGGTCACCGTCGCCCACCCGGCCCCACGCGCGGTACGTGCGCTCCAGCGCGAGCTGGACCAGGTCCTTCGCGCGGTGCTCGTCACCACAGAGGAGGTACGCGATCCGGTACAGCGCCGGACCGCTCACCTGCGCGAATACTGTGAACTGCTCTACGGCGGTCAGACCTGTCCGGATCACCTCGACGTGCGGACCCGGGTCCGCGTCGATCACCGTGCCCGGCGGGTCTACTGCGACGTCGGCCATGACCGGCACCCCCTGGGCTGCCGGCGGCCGAGCGACCTGCGTCTCGTGTCTACCATGCCCCCAAGACGCACCGGACCCCCTGGGACGTTCCACTCACGTCAGAGCACGTGCGACAGGAACTCCTTCGTCCGCGGCTCACGCGGCGCCCCCAGCACCTGGTCGGGCGTGCCCTCCTCGACGATGACGCCCTCGTCCATGAACACGACGTGGTCGGCCACCTCGCGGGCGAACCCGATCTCGTGCGTGACCACGATCATCGTCATGCCGTCCGCGGCGAGGTCGCGCATCACGCCCAGCACCTCCCCGACGAGCTCGGGGTCCAGTGCCGACGTCGGCTCGTCGAACAGCATCAGCTCCGGATCCATGGCGAGCGCCCGCGCGATGGCGACGCGCTGCTGCTGGCCACCCGACAGCTGCGCCGGATAGTGGTCCACCCGGTCTCCCAGCCCCACCCGGTCGAGGAGCTCGAGCGCCCGCTGCCGGGCTGCCGCGCGGCGGAGCCCGCGCACCTGGACGGGCGCCTCCATGACGTTCTCCAGGGCCGTGAGGTGCGGGAACAGGTGGAACCGCTGGAAGACCATCCCGATGCGCCCCCGCTGCCGCGCAATCTCGCGCGGGTGCAGCCGGTGCAGGCGGCCCGCCCCGTCGCGCCGGTAGCCCATGAGCTCGCCGCCCACGTGCACCGAACCCGCGGAGACCTCCTCGAGCTCGTTGACGCAGCGCAGCAGCGTGGACTTCCCGGACCCGGACGGCCCGAGCACCACCGTCACCGACCCGCGCGCCACGTCGAGGTCGACGCCCCGCAGCACGTGCACGCCGTGCGGCCCGTGCCCGAAGACCTTGTGCACGCCCCGCACCTGGACCATCGGCGTGCCCGACGACGGTGTGGTCGCCTCCGGCGTAGCGGTCGCCTCGCTCATGGGGTCACCTCCAGGAAGGGGTCGTGCTTCACGGTCCCGGCATCGGCGATCGCCGCCTGGCGGCCGGGGCGGCCGGGGCCGCCCCCGCCGCGGCGCGGCCCCGTCGCGGTGCCGAAGCCGCGCCCGTAGTACCGCTCGACGTAGTGCTGGCCCACCATGAGCAGGCTCGTGATCAGCAGGTACCAGAAGGCGGCGACCACCAGCAGCGGGATGGGCAGGAACGTGCGGTTGCCGATCGCGTCGGTGGCGTACGTGAGGTCCAGCGTGAACGGCACGGCCAGCACCAGCGAGGTGGTCTTCAGCATGGAGATGCTCTCGTTGCCTGTGGGCGGCACGATCACCCGCATCGCCTGCGGGAGCACCACCCGGCGCAGGATCACGGAGTCCTTCATGCCGAGCGCCTTCGCGGCCTCGGCCTGGCCGGGGTCGACGGAGCCGAGGCCGGCGCGCACGATCTCCGCCAGGTAGGCAGCCTCGTTGAGCGCGAGGCCGAGGAGCGCCGCCCAGAACGCCGTGATGACGTCCTGCGTGGAGAACACGAAGAACTCCGGCCCGAAGGGGATGCCCAGCGACAGCCGCGGATACAGGACGGCGAGCAGACCCCAGAACACGAGCTGGGTGTAGATCGGCGTGCCGCGGAAGAACCAGATGTAGAACCAGCTCACCCACCGCATGATCGGGTTGTCGCTGCGCCGCATCACGGCGAGCGTGACTGCCAGCACCACGGCGATCGCCATGGAGCCGAAGGTGAGCACCAGCGTCCACATCACGCCGCGCACCACCACGACGTCGCGCAGGTACAGCCACACCACGTCCCAGCGGAAGTTGTCGTTCGTGACCAGCCCGTTGACCGCCATGGCGGCCAGGACGAGCAGGATCACGGCAGAGACCCACCGTCCGGGGCGCGGCACGGGCCGCGCGCGGAGCGGCTCGAAGTCCGTAGCCATGCTCACCTCTCTCGTGGTCGTCGGCGGGATCAGCCGGCCGGGTTCAGCTCCGCGGTCTCAAGCACGCCCTCGGCGTTGCCCCAGGTCTCGAAGATCTCCGTCAGCGTCCCGTCGTCCATGAGCTTCTGCAGGGCGGCCTGGACCGCGGCGGTGAGCTCGGCGTCGTCCTTGGCGACGACCACTCCGTAGGGGGCGGCGTCACGCACCTCGCCCAGCGTCTCGATCTGGCCTCCGGTCTGGGCCACCGCGTAGGCGACCACCGGCGAGTCCGCGTAGGTGGCGTCGGCCTTGCCGCCCACGAGGTTCGTCGTCGCGTCGGCCTGCGAGTCGTAGCGCAGGATCTCGATCGCCTCGTCGCCCGCGGCGGCGCAGTCGGCCGACAGCGTGTCGAGCTCCTCGTCCTGGATGGTGCCGGTCTGGACGGCCACCGTGAGGCCGCAGAGCGCGGCGGGGTCGACGCCCTCGGGGTTCCCGGCGGCGACGGCGAACTGCGACCCGGCCATGAAGTAGCTGATCATGTTCGCCTCCGCGAGGCGCTCGGGTGTGATCGTGAAGGCAGAGACGCCCAGGTCGAGCTTGGAGCCGACGGCGGGGATGATCCCGGCGAACTCGGACGACTGGACCTCTGTGTCGAGACCGAGCACGGCACCGATCGCGTGCACCAGGTCGATGTCGAACCCCACGGGCGTCCGGCCGTCGGCCGCGACGAACTCGGCGGGTGCGTAGCTCGTCTCGGTTCCGACCGTCAGCACGCCGTCGGCCACCACGTCGGCGGGGAGCATCGCGGCGATCGCGTCGTCCTTGGCCACGGCGGACGGGTCGAAGGACGGGGCGGCGCTCGCGCCGTCCGTGGCGCCACCGCCGAGCTGCTGCGACGCGTCGGTGCAGGCGGTGAGTGCCAGGGCGGTGGCCAGCACGACGACGGCGGTCGCGGTGGGCTTCAGGGCGGTGGGCTTGCGCATCAAGGTCTCCGGGTCTCGGGTCGGCGAGCGAGGCGCCCGAGGGTACGGACGGCGCCGTCCGGTGCCCAGAGCTCTGTCATGTGGGGATCAGAGGACCCGACGGCGCACGCGCCTCACGTCGAGTCTCCGTCACGCGGCGGGCGCGGGCAGCCGGAAACCGCCGGGTCGCGGCGAAGGTCACACGTGACGGCCACCACTCCTCAGGTGTCGCGCTCGGTCGGTGCCTCGGCGTCGCGAGCCGCCTCCCGGGCGTCGAGCCGCTCCGCCTCCTCGGGCCAGCCCTGCGGCCACTCGGCGCGGTCGGGCTGCCGGGCGAGCACCGCGATGCTCACGGCCAGGCCGCCCCACACGATCACGAGGGCCAGCACGAGCAGGACGATCGCCCCGGTGCTCATCGGGCCTCACCTCCCCGGCCGCCGCGGTACCGCGGCCAGACGTCGAACAGGTCAGGGTCCACCCGCCAGCGGGCCCGTGTCAGCGAGAGCGCCAGCACGACGAGGAGCGCGACGGTGCCCCACCCCGCGGCGGCGAGATATCCGGGCGCGTAGCCCTCGTACCCGTCGGTCAGGAGCGTGACGATGCGCGAGACCAGCATGTAGCCGAGCACCACCGGCCCCAGCACGGCGACGCAGACCGTCCACCAGTGACCCACCTGGACCGTCGAGACGGCGTTGAGATGAAACCGCAGCTCCTCGCCGCGGCGCAGCACCCATAGCACGAGCACGCACACCAGCACGGCCGAGCTCACGATGCCGATGTTGTTCGCCCAGTTGTCGACGGTGTCGAGGGCGATCAGCCCCGTCGTCGTCGAGAAGCAGAGGACCGAGAGGACGGCGGCCGCGCCGCCGATGCGCCACGCCGCCTGGCTGCGGGTCCAGCCGAACTTCTCCTGGAACGCCGCGGACACCACCTGGAGGATCGAGATCAGCGACGTGAAGCCCGCCATCACGAGCGAGCCGAAGAACAGCGCCCCGAACACCGGGCCCGCCGGCATCTGCGACACGATGGCGGGGAACGTGACGAACGACAGGATGGGGCCGGTCAGTCCCTCCACGTCGGCGACAGCAACACCCTGGTCGTGGGCGAGGAAGCCGAGCGCGGCGAAGACACCGATCCCCGCGAAGATCTCGAAGCTGGAGTTGGCGAACGCGACGACCAGCCCCGGCGTGGTCAGGTTCGCCCGCCGACGCCGGTACGACGCGTAGGTGATCATGATCCCGAAGGCGATCGACAGCGAGAAGAAGATCTGGCTGTACGCCGCGATCCACACGTTCGGGTCGGTGAGCGCTCCCCAGTCGGGCGAGAACAGCGCGTCCAGCCCGTCGGCGGCGCCGGGGAGAAAGAGCGACCGCACCACCAGCGCCCCGAACGCCAGGAGCAGCAGGGGCATGAACACGACGTTCACGCGCTGGACGCCACGCGCCACCCCCGCGGCGAGCACCACGATGGTGACGAGCCAGACGAGCAGCAGCGGGACCAGCACGCCGGGCACGACGTCGAGGGTGAACCACGGGTCGGCACCGCCCACGTCGGCCACCTGGAGGTAGTCGCCCACGAAGAACCCCGCGGTGTCGTCGCCCCAGCGCAGGTCGAACGAGAAGACGAAGAAGCTGAGCGCCCAGGCGATGACCGCCGTGTAGTAGACGGCGATCACGAAGCAGATCGCCACCTGGTACCAGCCGAGCGCCTCGAGCCGGCGCGACAGCCGGCGCAGCGCCAGCGGGGCGGACCCCCGGAAGCGGTGCCCGATCGCGTAGTCGAGGAACAGGATCGGGATGCCCGCGGTGAGCAGCGCGATCAGGTACGGGACGATGAACGCCCCGCCCCCGTTCTCGTAGGCCACGCCGGGGAACCGCCAGATGTTGCCGAGCCCCACCGCCGATCCGACGGCGGAGAGGATGAAGCCCACCTGCCCCGTCCACTCCTCGCGGGGGGCAGGTGTCGCGGTGGTCGCCGATCCGCTCATGCCCCGATCATGCGTCAGCCGGCCAGCAGCCGCTCGACGTACCCGCCGCGCAGCCGGCCCTCGGGGTCCAGCCGGCCGGCCAGCTCCCGGAACGCTTCGAAACGGGGGAACAGCGCGGCGACGTCGGCCGCGGCGACCGTCGAGAGCTTCCCCCAGTGCGGGCGGGCGCCCAGCGGGAGCAGCGCCTCCTCGACGCGCGGCAGCACCGAGCGCACCGCCGGCCAGTCGGCCACCCAGGTGAAGTGGATCCCCACGGAGTCCTGGTCGAACGGGCTGAGCCAGAGGTCGTCGGCGGCGACCGTGCGGATCTCCGTGGTCAGCAGCAGCGGCGCCACGACGGGTGCCAGGCGTCGCATCGCCTCGATGGCGGCCACGGCCTGCGTCCGGGGGACGAGGTACTCCGACTGGAGCTCGTCACCTGCCGAGGGCGTGAAGTCCAGCCGGAAGTGGGGCAGCCGCTCGTGCCACGGGCCGGGCACGCCGAGCTGGGCGGTGCAGGCAGCGGGGTCGACGCCCGGGATCGGGTGGAGCGGGCCGGAGGCGGGCTTCGCGCCCAGGGCGAGCAGGACGTCGTCGTCGCCCTGGTGGCCGACGGCGGAGCGGTCGCTCTCCTGCACGGCCTTGCGCCAGACCTGGCGCACCGCAGGCTCCGCCCACCCCGTGAAGAGGCTGACCGAGTAGGCACTGCCGGTCACGGCGTCGAAGTTCTCCAGCAGGGCGTCCCACGGCAGGTCCGTCAGCACGTCCTGGCGCACGTCGAACGCGGGCTTGGTGGCGAGCTCCACCCGGGTGACGACGCCCAGAGCGCCCAGGGAGACCACGGCTCCGGGGAAGTCGGCGTCGCCGCGACGCAGCGTGCGGAGGTCGCCGTCGGCGGTCACGAGCTCCAGGCCGACCACGTCGCTCGCCAGGCTCTGGTTGCGGTCGCCCGAGCCGTGGGTCGCGGTGGCGGCGGCGCCGGCGACGGAGATGTGCGGGAGCGACGCGAGGTTGCTCAGGGCCCGGCCGCGCTCCTGGAGGGCGGTGGCGACCTCGCCGTGCCGCAGGCCGCCGTTCACCGAGGCCACCCCGGTGACGGGGTCGAGGTCGACGGACGGGCGCCCGTCGTCGAGCGCGTCCACCTGGACGTGGACGCCCGTGGTGTCCGCGACGTCGCTGAACGAGTGCCGCGAGCCGAGGGCACGCACCGTGCCGCCCTGCGCGAGGAGCTCCCGCAGCTCGTCGAGGGTGCGGGGGCGCTCGACCCGCTCGGCGGAGTAGCTGAGGTTGCCTGCCCAGTTCACGCTGTTGCTCGTCACGGCCCCAGCCTGCCACGACGGAGGCACTGTCTCGGCGGGATCCGGGATCCGGGCGCCGGAGACGAGAACGGGAGGCGCGGGCGACTCTGCCCGCACCTCCCGGCTCACGTACGTCAGGCGGGCACCTTGGCGCTGCCGACCACCGGCAGACGCTCGCTGATCCCGACCATCTCGAGAACCTCCATCACGGCCGCCGAGGGCTCGCGGAGCAGCACCGGCGAGCCGGTCTCCTCGCCGAGGACGAAGACCTGGAGGATGAAAGCGACCCCGGAGGAGTCGATGAAGGTCACGTCGCGCGCGTCGACGATGACGGGCGCGGGGGTCGGACGTGCTGCCAGCGAGGCCATCGCCTCGCTCGCCGCCTCACGCAGGAGGGCATCGACATCGCCCCACAGCGTGATGACCGAGCCCTCGAACGTGTGCCGGCAGGCGATGCCCGAGCCGGACCTGGGTTCCGATGTGGTCGTTGACGGAAGTGGGTCCATGGTTGTGGTTTGCTCCGTACTCCGTAGACGGTGTGGCGGAAAGACGCTTTTGACGTCTCGTGACTTAGCCTTGCCGATGCTTGGCAAGAAATGTCCCCCTCCGAGTCTCGCCCCGAAGACGCTTTCCGTCCACCCCCGCGCCGTTACGGTCTGGTTGCGTGCAGAAGATCGTCAGGTGACAGGTCTCAGAGCGGCTCGGTCACGTCGGCGACCGTCGCCGACAGCGACCTCACGAGGTCCGCGGCATCCACCGTAGCGCCCACTCCGTGCGCACCACCACCGATGGACACCGGCCCGGGATCCGCGAGCCGCGAGTCTGCGACGACCGGCCAGCTGTGGAACGAGCCGTAGGGCGTGATGGTTCCCCGCTCGTACCCGGTGACCTGGAACGCGACGTCCTTGTCGGGCATCGACAGCCGCGAGACGCCCAGGAGCGCCCGCAGCTTGGGCCAGGAGATCTGCCGGTCGCCGGGCACGAGGACGAAGAGGAAGTCGTCGTCCCCGCGCCGCACCACGAGGGTCTTGATGAGCCGGGCGGGATCGACCCCGCGCGCCGCGGCAGCCTCCTCCAGCGACGACACCCTGCCGTGCCGCACCAGCTCGAAGGGGATGCCTGCAGCCTCCAGCGCCGCAACCGCACGGTCCTCGCTCATCGTGTCTCGCCCTTCGTGCCGGGGTCGCGGGTCTCTCGCGGATCGGTCAAGCGATCACCAGAACCGTCCCAAGCCTTCGCCGCGTCCTGGGGTGCCGGTCCCAGCGTGGTCTCCCCCGCGATGCGCCGCACGTCGGGCACGAAGACGTCCGGGTCGTACTCCGTCCGCTCGGTGCGCCAGTACTCCGCGCCGTCGCGCGTCCGCTTCACCAGACCCTGGTCCACCATCGCCCGCCGCAGGCCGACAGGGTCGTGCGCCACCTCGGCCAGCCGCCGGGTGAGCTCGCGCTCAGCGACGGGCTCGAGGAGCACCGGCAGCACCTGCGCGGCCATGTATCGCGTCACGGCGATCTTGTCGCGCCACCGTCGGGGCATCGACTCCAGGCGGCCGGACCGCAGGAAGCGTCGGGGGTCGCCTGCCTCAGGTTCGCTGGTCATGGACCATGAGGCTAGCCCTACGGCGCTTCGCCGCCGGTCCCGCCGGTCTCGTCCGTGCCGGTCTCGTCCGTGCCGGTCCCGCCGGTCCCGTCCGTGCCGGTCCCGTCCGTGCCGGTCGTGGAGGGTGACGGGGAGGGCGTCGGAGTCGGCGTCGGAGTCGGCGTCGGCGGGGTCGTCGGCGTCGGCGACGGCGGGTCGGTCGGTGGGTCGGTCGGCGGCGTCGACGGTTCTGTCGGCTCCGGAGACGGCGTCGACGGCTCCGGGGAAGGCTCCGGCGACGGCGTCGACGGGTCGGACGGCTCCGGCGACGGCGGCCTGGACGGTTCCTGCGACGGCGGCGGCGTGGACGGGTCGGGCGCCACCGGGCTCGGCGAGGGGTTCGGCCGCGGCGGCTCAGGAGCGGGCGTGCTGCCGCCGTCCTTGGTCGGGCTCGGCGCACGGGTGTGCGGGGTGGGCCACAGGGCGACGTCGTCCTCGTCGAGCGCGCGGTCCGGGATAGCGCCCGCAGCGAAGAACTCGAAGTGCCACGGTTCCGGCTTGGACCCCGTGAGACGCGCCCAGGACGGGTTGTCCCAGCCGTACTTCGGCCCGTTGACCCGCATCCAGGTGTACTCCGCCGACGCGCCGGTCGAGATGGGCCGGCCCAGGTCCACGGCGAGGCCCCAGCCGTGGTTCGACGTGCCGGGGATCGCGGCGAGGCCGGGCTTCGCCTGGCGCACCGCGACCTGGCTCTCGTACGACCGGTACGAGTCGGTCATCGGGATAGAGCGGCCGAACCGCGCCTCGTAGGCCGCGTTCAGGGCCTCCAGCTGCTCCGCCGCGTCGCACCGCAGCCGGTGGCCCGGCGCGAAGTCGAGCGGGCAGAGCACCTCGGTGGGGATGCGGCCGTTGCGGTAGCCGGCCGTCGTTGCGCCGTAGAGGTCCACCGACCGGCGGAGCGACCCCACCAGGTCGGCCTCCTCGAGGGAGGACGGGTCCAGCACGGTTCCCGGGGCCGGGACGATCTCGACGAGAGCAGAGGCCGACGACGGGTCGAGCAGGCTCGCGAGCCGCATCGCCGCGACCGACACGTCCGCAAGGGTGATGAGCTCGTCGCCGTGGCTGTGACCGGCTTCGTCGTCCCCGAGCTCGTCGTGCCCGGGCTCCACGGTCCCGGACTCGTCGTCGCGGGCGGTCTCGTCGAGCAGGTCTCCGGACGGCTCCTCCGCCGGGTCCGTCGCCTCGGGGTCCGTCGCCTCGGGGTCCGTCGCCTCGGGATCCGTCGCCTTGGGATCCGTCGCCTCGGGGTCGGCCGCCTCCGGCGACGGACCTCGGGACTGCCCGACGGCGGCCGGCGTGTTCGACGCCGTCTCAGCCCAGGGCTCCACGACCATCGGCGCCAGCGCCTCCGGAGCGGCGGGAGCCACGTCTTCCAACCCGGGCCCGGCGTCCGGCGACGGCATCTCGGGGAGCCCCGCCGGACCGCCGTCGGGCACCGTGGCGTCCGGCGGCGTGACGCCCTCGGGCGACTCGGCCAGGACCGGCTCCTCCACCTGGCGCGGGTCCTCGACCAGGAGCCAGCCTGTACGGGGGCCCGCGACCGGCAGACCCATGTCGGACCGCGTGATGATGCTCTGCTGAGCCTGGTAGGTGATGAAGAGCATGCCGAGCTCGGCCGCGGCCTGCGCCACGACCGGGCTGAGGTCGGCGCCCTGCTCCGCCGCGTACGCCTCTGCCTCGTCCAGGACGGCGCGCACCTGGGCGGTGGTGAGGGCAGCGCTGCCCACGAGCAGCCCGTCCGAGCCGGGCTCCGGGAGCACCCCTGCCTGGCGCACCGGCACGTCGAGGAGCTCCACGGAGAGGGACTGCGGCACCGGGCGGGGAATGCTCGAGGCGCTGGTGATGAGGACACCGACAGCCATCGCACCGGAGAGCGCGCCCGTCCAGGCAGCACGGATCGCGCGCCTGCGGCGGGCTCGGGCAGGGGCGCCGGCATCGGCGGCGACGGGACCTCCGGGCGCGCCTGCGGCGGCGACGTCCGGTCGCCCCCCGCCCTGACCGTCCTGGTCAGCCACTCGCGGACGTGAGCTCACGCGTGTGTGCCTCCGTCGTTCGCTGCCGCTACCTGCGAGTCCGCATCCTTGCACAGCAATCTGACATGCAGATGAACGCTCGCTGTCCAAGCCTGCGCTGCGTCGGGCTCCCCTGCCAACAGGAAGCCGATAACTTCTTCCATTGTCACCCCGTCTCAGGGGGTGACATCACGTGAGGTCTCCCACAGCGCCTTCCGCCGCGGCGACGAGCCGCCCGCCTGCGACGATCCCGAGAACCGCCTCGATCTCCGGGGCTAGGAAGCGGTCCGGGCCCGGGCCCGGCGCCACCGCGCGGACGGCGCGGAGAGCGGCGGCCGTGCCGGGCGCCGGTTCCTGCTGCCGCAGGTCGAGCGCTCTCGCCGCCGCCAGGACCTCGATCGCCACCACCCGCGCCAGCCCGTCCACAGCGCGGCGCAGCTTGCGCGCCGCCGCCCAGCCCATGGACACGTGATCCTCCTGCATCGCTGACGACGGGATGGAGTCCACGCTCGCCGGCACCGCCAGCCGCTTGAGCTCGGAGACGATCCCCGCGGCGGTGTACTGCGCGATCATCAGCCCGGAGTCCACCCCGGCCTCGTGCGCGAGGAAGGGCGGGAGACCCTCGTTCCGGGCCTTGTCGAGGAACCGGTCGGTGCGGCGTTCCGAGATGCTCGCGAGGTCCGCGACGGCGATCGCCAGGAAGTCCAGCGCGTACCCGACGGGCGCCCCGTGGAAGTTGCCGCACGACTCGACGCGGCCGTCGGGCGTCACCACCGGGTTGTCGATCGCCGCCGCCAGCTCCCGGTCCGCCACGGCGGCCGCGTGGTCGAGCGTGTCGCGTGCCGCGCCGTGCACCTGAGGGGCGCAGCGCAGGGAGTAGGCGTCCTGCACACGCGTGCAGACCTGACTGCCGTCCGGGTACGTCTCGCGGTGGCTGGCCATGACCGCCGAGCCCGCGAGCAGCGCCCGGAGGTTCGCCGCCGACGCGGCCTGCCCCGGATGGGGCCGCAAGGCCACGAGGTCGGCCGCGAACGGGGCGTCCGAGCCCAGCAGCGCCTCCACCGACATGGCCGCGGCGACGTCCGCGGCGGTCAGCAGGGCGCGCAGGTCGTGGAGGGCCAGCACCAGCATGCCGAGCATGCCGTCGGTCCCGTTGATGAGAGCCAGGCCCTCCTTCTCCGTCAGGACCGCGGGCTCGATCCCCGCCTCGGCGAGCGCCTCGGCGGCGGGCCGGCGCTGCCCGACGGCGTCGCGCACCTCGCCCTCGCCCGTCGCCGCGAGCGCGACATGGGACAGCGGGGCGAGGTCGCCGGAGCAGCCGAGCGAGCCGTACTCGTGCACCACGGGCGTGAGGTGCGCGTCGAGCATGGCGGCGTAGACCTGGGCGGTCGCGGGCCGCACGCCGGTGCGGCCGGTCGCGAGAGTGTTGAGCCGCAGGAGCTGCAGGGCGCGGACCACCTCGTCCTCGACCTCCGGCCCCGAGCCGGCGGCATGTGAGCGGACGAGGCTGCGCTGCAGGTCGGCGCGGCGTCCGACGGGGATGTGGGTCCGGGCCAGGGCGCCGAAGCCGGTGGAGATGCCGTAGTGGGGCCGGGAGTCGCCTGCGAGGGCCTCGACGACGGCGCGGCTCGTGGCCATGGCGTCGAGCGCTGCAGGGGCGAGGGAGACGGTGGCGCCGTGCCGCGCGACGGCGACGATCTGATCGACGGTGAGGGGTTCGCCCGTGAGGTCGACATGGGGGACGGCGGCGACGATGCGCGCCGCAGGAGGGGTGCTCATAGCACCAGTGTTGCGCCCGCTGAGGCGAACGCGCCGCAGAATCATGAGGTTTCCCCTCTACCGCGATCTCTACGGATACTTCACAATAAGCCGGTCCTATCCATCCCACTCCAGGGAGTTGTTCACCACCATGTCTGCATCCGAGACGCCGTCCGCGCCCGTTGCCCCCGCGAACGGCCTCGTCGCCGAGGACCCGGGCAAGACCCTCGGCATCGTCGGCTTCGTGCTCGCCTTCCTGGTGAGCGTCGCCGGCATCATCGTCAGCGCCATCGCGCTCAAGAAGTCGAAGGCCGCCGGTTTCCAGAACGGCCTCGCCAAGGCCGGCGTCATCGTCGGCATCATCGTGACCGTCCTGTGGGTCATCTACTGGATCGTCGTGATCGTCGCCGTGTTCGCCGCGATGGAGTCGGGCACCTACACGACCATGTGACACCTGCGCTCGTCGCGCTGAGGCCGCCGTCCCCCCGGGGGCGGCGGCCTCTGTGCTGGCGATGGGTAGGGTGCTCCTAGCCAGATCTATTGCGATACATCACAATATGGCCGACCAAGAGGCCGTAAACGAGGAGCACTTTCGCAATGACCGCCGAGATCGACACCACCGCCGCAGACAAGCTGGCAGAGGCTGTCACCGAGTCCGTCGCCGAACCCGCCAAGCCCGCCGCGACGGAGGAGGCCGGCGAGGCCCCCGTCGCCGCGCCTGTGACCAGCGCGGTCGCCGCGCCGGAGACCACCGCTCCTTCTGTCGCCGAGCCGGCGGCCGCCGCTCCTGCCGCGGCCGCGGCCGTCGTCGCCGCTCCCGCGGCTGATGCCGCTGCCGCGACCGTCGCCGAGACGGCCGCCCCGGCCGAGGTCGAGGACCCGCAGAGCAACGTCTTCAGCATCGTCGGCTTCCTGCTGGCGTACATCCCGCTGGTCGGCGTGGTCGTCAACATCATCGCGATGAACAAGGCCGGCAAGGAGGGCTTCGACCGCTGGCTGGCCGGCTGGGCGCTCGGCATCTCCATCGTGACCACGCTGGGCATGCTCGCCCTCGTGTTCCTCGGCTTCTGGATCGGCGTCGAGGCGGCGCAGGCCGGGTTCTCCTTCTGACGCCGAGACAGCGCCTCCGTCCGACGAGGTCACTGTCTCGGCGCCCTCCCCCCGCCGAAACAGTGACTTCGTCCGACGAGGTCACTGTCTCGGCGCCCTCCCCCAGCCGAGATAGTGACCTCGTCCGTGGGTAAAGAGCTTGCGAATCCTTGCGAGAATGGGACGTCGTGAGCCCTGACCCGCAGACCTCCCCCTCCCGCCGTCCCTCCCGGGGCCGCGGCCAGGGGCGCGCCCAGGGCGAGGGCCGGGCGGGTGCGGGGCGTCCTCGAGGCGGGCGACCGCCGTCGACCAACGGGCGCGCGCAGGTGAGCCGCGAGCAGCTCGAGCGGGCCGCCGCCCGGCGCGCCGCCGTCGAGGTGCCGCCCATCACGTACCCCGAGCAGCTGCCGGTCTCTGCGCGGCGCGAGGACATCGCCGCCGCGATCCGCGACCACCAGGTCGTGATCGTCGCGGGCGAGACCGGCTCGGGCAAGACGACCCAGCTTCCGAAGATCGTGCTGGAGCTGGGTCGCGGCCGGACCGGCCAGGTGGGCCACACCCAGCCCCGCCGGATCGCGGCGCGCACCGTGGCGGAGCGCATCGCCGAGGAGCTCGGCACGCCGCTGGGCGGCGTGGTGGGCTACCAGGTGCGGTTCACCGACCAGTCGAGCGACGAGACGCTCGTCAAGGTCATGACCGACGGCATCCTGCTCGCCCAGATCCAGCGCGACCCGCAGCTCCTCGCCTACGACACCATCATCATCGACGAGGCGCACGAGCGGTCGCTCAACATCGACTTCCTGCTGGGCTACCTGAGCCGGCTGCTGCCGGAGCGCCCGGACCTCAAGCTGATCATCACGTCCGCGACCATCGACAGCGAGCGGTTCGCGCGGCACTTCTCCCCGGCGTCGCTCGCCGCCCGCGCCGGCGCCCCGGAGTACGTCACCGACGTGCTGCCCGACGCGGCGCCCGTGGTCGAGGTGTCGGGCCGCACCTTCCCGGTCGAGATCCGGTACCGGCCACTTTCGCCCGACGTGGACCCCGAGACGGGGAAGACGCTCGGGAAGACCAAGGGTGAGGAGAAGGACCTCGTCACCGGGATCGTCGACGCCTGCGACGAGCTGCTGCGCGAGGGCAAGGGCGACATCCTCGTCTTCCTCTCCGGCGAGCGGGAGATCCACGACGCCGCCGACGCCCTCGAGGGCCACCTCAAGGACCGCGTCCGCGACCCGAAGCACCCGCAGCGCGTCGAGATCCTGCCGCTGTACGCACGCCTGTCGAGCCAGGAGCAGCACCGCGTCTTCGAGGCGCACTCGGCCCGTCGCATCGTGCTGGCCACCAACGTGGCGGAGACGTCGTTGACCGTGCCGGGCATCCACTACGTCGTGGACCCCGGCACCGCGCGCATCAGCCGCTACTCCAAGGCCACGAAGGTGCAGCGCCTGCCGATCGAGCCGGTGTCGCAGGCGAGCGCGAACCAGCGGTCCGGCCGGTCGGGCCGCGTGGCCGACGGCATCGCGATCCGCCTCTACTCCGAGGAGGACTTCGCCTCCCGGCCCGAGTTCACCGAGCCGGAGATCCTGCGGACGTCCCTCGCGTCGGTGCTGCTGCAGATGATCTCGGTGGGCGTCGTGTCGACGCCCGACGACGTCGCCCGCTTCCCCTTCGTCGAGCCCCCGGACACGCGCGCGATCCGCGACGGCGTCCAGCTCCTCACCGAGCTCCGCGCGCTCGAGACGGTCAACGGCACCACGAGGCTCACCGACACCGGCCGCATCCTCGCGCAGCTCCCCATGGACCCGCGCCTGGCCCGCATGATCATCGAGGGCTCGAAGCTGGGCGTCGCCCGCGAGGTCGCGATCATCGCGGCCGTCATGTCCATCCAGGACCCTCGCGAGCGGCCCGCCGAGCAGCGCCCACAGGCCGACCAGCAGCACGCCCGCTTCACCGACCCCCACTCCGACTTCCTCACGTACCTCAACCTGTGGGAGTACGTGCGGGAGCAGCAGCGCGAGCTGTCGTCGTCGGCGTTCCGCCGGCAGTGCAAGGCGGAGTTCCTGAACTTCCTGCGGATCCGCGAGTGGCAGGACGTCGTCGCGCAGCTGAGAGAGATGTCGAAGCCGCTGGGCATCGACATGGCGTTCCGCACGTCCGCTCGCCTGGGTCCCAGCAGCGGGGACGCCGACGCCGACGCGACCGCCGAGGCGGTGGAGCCGGAGGTCGGCGCGACGCCGTCAAGCCGTAGCGGAGGCGACCGCGCGAGGAACGAGCCGGGCGCCGTGAGCGAGGCGGCGCGCCGACCTGCGGTGGAACCGCCGGACCCGGCCCCAGAGACGACGTCGTACCGGATCGCCTGGGACGGCGACACCATTCATCAGGCTCTCCTCTCCGGCCTCCTGTCACAGATCGGCATGCAGGACACCGGCGAGGTCAAGGCCTCCGCCGTCGCCCACCTCAAGGGCGCCGCCCGCGAGCAGGCGATCCGCCGCGCCCGCAAGCAGGCGCGGAACGAGTACCTGGGCGCGCGCGGCGCGCGGTTCGCGATCTTCCCGGGATCGCCGCTCAGCAAGAAGCCGCCGGCGTGGATCATGGCTGGTGAGCTCGTCGAGACCTCACGCCTGTGGGCCCGCGACGCCGCCCGCATCCAGCCCGAGTGGGCCGAGAAGCTCGCCGGGTCGCTGGCCAAGCGGACATACTCGGACCCGCACTGGTCCACCAAGCAGGGCGCCGCCGCCGCCACCGAGAAGGTGCTGCTCTACGGCGTGCCGATCGTCGAGGGTCGTAGCGTCCTGTACGCCAAGGTGGACCCCGAGGCGGCGCGCGAGATGTTCGTGCGGCACGCCCTGGTCCAGGGCGAGTGGACCACGCACCACCAGTTCTTCCACGAGAACCGCGCGCTCCTGCAGGAGGCCGAGGAGCTCGAGGCCCGCTCTCGGCAGCGCGGGCTCGTCGCGTCCGAGGACGACCTCTTCGCCTTCTACGACGAGCGTGTCCCCGCCGACGTGGTCTCGGCACGGCACTTCGACCGGTGGTGGTCCCGCGCGAAGCGCGACCAGCCCGACCTGCTCACCTTCACGCTCGAGCAGCTCGTCGGCGACGCCACGGTCGACACGGGCGCGTTCCCCGAGTCCTGGCCGCAGGGCGAGCTCACGCTGCCGCTCACCTACCAGTTCCAGCCCGGGTCCGACGCCGACGGCGTCACCGTGCACATCCCCGTCTCTGTGCTGCCCCGCGTGGTACCGGACGGCTTCGACTGGATGGTCCCCGGGCTCCTCGAAGAGCTCTGCGTGGCCACCATCAAGTCGCTGCCGAAGCCCGTGCGCGTGCAGCTCGTGCCCGCGCCGGACGTGGCACGGGCGGTCGTGGGGTGGCTGCGGGAGAACGCACCGGCCTGGGAGGACGTCGCACGCGCCGGCGACATGGCCGAGCCGTTCCACGTCGCGTTCTCCCGTGCGGTGCGGGCGCTGCGCGACGTCGTGATCCCTCCCGAGGTGTGGGACGCGGAGCGGGTGGAGCGGCTGCCTGCGCACCTGCGGATGACGTTCCGGGTGTTCGAGGAACGCGGCCGCGGGCCGAAGGCCGGGTCCGTCGTGCTCGACGAGTCCAAGGACCTGTTGCTGCTGCAGCGCAAGCTCGCCGCGCAGGCGGAGGCTGCGGTGCGGGCGGCCGTGCGGGGGGCTGTTGGAGTTGCGTTGGCCGAAGCCGCGGCTGGATCGGGTCCGGCGGCGGACGAGGGTGAGGGGGCGCCGCCTCGCTCACGCGCCCCAGGGGGCGCTCCGCTACGGCTTGACGGCGGCGCAGCAACCCCCGCGCCCCCCGCCTCTTCTGGTTCGTCGCCTTCTTCGTCGCTGCCCGACGGCGGTGGGGTGCGGGTGGGGACTGTGGTGCGGGAGGTTGTCGGGCTCTCCTCGTGGCCCGACGACGTGCCCGTGCTGCCCGACCACGTGTCCACCGACGTGGGCGCCGGGGTTGTGGTGCGGGGGTATCCCGCTCTCGTCGAGGAGGTCGGGGCTCGGGGGGCCGACGTCGTCTCGTTGCGGGTGCTGGCCGATGCGTCGGCGCGAGATGCTGCGCACGCTGCTGGCGTCCGGAGGCTGCTGCTGTCGGAGGTGGCGCTCGCTCCCGGGCGCATCTCGTCGCGGTGGTCGGGGACCCAGGCGCTCACGCTGGCCGCGTCGCCATACCGCAACACCGAGGCGCTGGTGGCCGACCTGCAGCTCGCGGCGGTGATCGCGCTGACGTCCGGGCCGGACGTGGCGCGGTACGACACGCCGTCGGGCGGGGTGGAGGCCGGCTCGGTGCGCTCGGCCGCCGCCTACGAGGAGGCGCGAGCCTTCGTGCGCAAGCACCTGGAGGACGAGGTACACCGGATCGTCGGGCATGTCGTCGCCGCGCTCACCGCGTACCGGACGCTGGAGAGCGAGGTGCGACGCTCGTCGTCCCTCGCGCTGCTCAACGTGCTGCAGGAGGTGCGGGAGCACGCCGCCGGGCTCATCCGTGCGGGCTTCATCGCGCAGACCCCGCCCCGGCGTCTGCCCCACCTCGTGCGGTACCTGCGGGCGGCGTCGTACCGGCTGGCCAAGGCCGCGGAGAACCCGGCCCGCGACGCCGAGCTGGCCTGGCGGATCTCCGATGTGACCGCCGCCTACGAGAAGGCGCGCGCGGCGTACGCCGCCGGACCCGCCTCGCCGACGCGGGAAGCGGAGCTCGCCGACGTGCGGTGGCTGCTGGAGGAGCTGCGCGTGTCGCTGTTCGCGCAGCAGCTGGGGACCGACGGGCCGGTCAGCGAGAAGCGGATCCGGAAGGTGCTGTCGCCCACCGGCTGGTAAAGCGCTGTGGGTATGGCTGTGGCGGGAATTCTGGCCAGGATTCCCGCCACAGCCATACCCACAGCGACAGGAGGGCTAGCGCTCGTCCGGGTCGTGGAGGCCCTCTTCGCGGATCTCCTCGAGCTCCTCGACGTCGCTGAACTGGGTGGCACGGTGCCGGATCCAGCGGTTGACCGCCCACGTCACGGCCGACAGCACCACGCCGATGCCGATGAGCACTCCCGCGATCGGGTACTGGCCCTGCTGGGCCTCGCTGCGCGCCCACGGGCCGGCGAGATACAGGCACGACAGGGCGCCGAGGATCGGCAGCGGCAGCCAGGTGCGGAAGTGCTTGTGCTCGACCGGCTGCCGGCGCAGCACCAGCAGCGCGACGTTCACGACGGAGAAGACGCACAGGAGCAGGAGCGCCGTCGTGCCGCCCAGGAGGCCCACCGCGCTGGCGCCCTCCTCGGTGGCGTTCGCCCGCACCACGTAGACGATGAGGCCGAACGAGATGGCCGTGGTGACGAGGATGGATACCCACGGCGTGCGGCGGAAGGGGTGCACGTTCGCGAAGAACGGGGGCAGCACCTCCTGCTTGGCCATGCCGTAGAGCAGCCGGGACGCCATGAGCATGTTGATGAGCGCGGAGTTGGCCACGGCGAACATGCCGATGAACGGGAAAATCGTGCCGAACGGCAGGCCGGGGGCGCCGGCGGCGACCACCTGCGTGAGCGCCGAGCCCTTCGCCGGGTCCGTCAGGTCGCCCACCGGGACCAGGGCCACCGCGGTGATCGCGACCAGGATGTAGATGACGCCGGTGATCCCCAGGCCGGTGAGCATGACGCGCGGGAAGTGCCGCACCGGGTCCTTGCACTCCTCGGCCATGTTCACGGAGTCCTCGAAGCCCACCATGGCGAAGAAGGCGAGGCTCGTGGCGGCGGTGATCGCGAAGAACGTGCTCTTCTCGTCGGGGCTCTCGAAGATCACCACACGGGAGAAGTCGGCGTTGCCCTGGGTCACCGCGAAGAGCCCCACGAAGATGACGAGCAGCAGGCCCGACAGCTCCACGAGCGTGAGCACCACGTTGGCCTTGACGCTCTCCCCGACGCCGCGGAAGTTGACCGCCGCGACCACCGCCATGAAAGCGAGAGCGATGGCCAGCAGGCCCGTGCTGCCCGGGGCGAGGTGCAGGTCGAGGCCGTCGTTGAGGAACCCGGCGAACGCGTTGGACGCCGTCGACGCCGAGGTGATGCCCGAGCACATGACGGTGAACGCCACGATGAACGTGACGAAGTGGATGCCGAACGCCTTGTGCGTGTACAGCGCGGCCCCCGCGGCCTGCGGGTACTTGGTGACGAGCTCCAGGTAGGAGAGGGCCGTCAGCGTCGCGACCACGAAGGCGACGAGGAACGGCGCCCACGCCGCTCCCCCGACCTCGCCCGCCACCTGCCCGGTGAGGGCATAGACCCCGGTGCCCAGGATGTCGCCCACGATGAAGAGCAGCAGAAGCTTCGAGCCCATCACCCGCTTCAGGGGCGGCTGTCCCTCGTGCGTACCCGTCTCGTCGACCACCTGGCTCATGGCGCACCCCCGGTCCGATGTGTCCCAGGTCACAGACCCGGGTTTCTATGAAACCCCGGCACCAGCACGGTGTCACGGAGGGCCCCGGCGTGGCGGGCCCGGTACGTCCCGGATATGTGACGACCGACTCAGGGTCAGAACCGGTGGGTTACCGGATTTCGGGTGGGGCGGTCCCCGCGTAGCGTCGAGGTCATGAGCACACAGAGCCTCTCTCGTCCTCGCCAGGGCCGCATGATCGCCGGGGTGTGCGCGGGTGTCGCGCGCCGCTTCGGCTGGGACCCCACCCTGGTCCGCATCCTCACCGTCGCGTCGCTGCTGCTCCCCGGGCCCCAGCTGATCGCCTACCTGATCTTCTGGCTCCTCATGCCGAACGACCCGGCCTGATCTCCGCGGCGAGGTCCCCCGCCACGTCCTTCACCACGAGGTGTCGCCCCTCCCGCACCACGTGCCGCCCGCCCACCACCAGGTCCGTCACGTCCGCCGACGTCGCCGCGAACACCACGGACTCCAGCAGCGTCGCCTCCTCCCACCCGGCCAGCCGGACCGACCCGAGCCCGACCGTCGTGAAGTCCGCGAGCGCCCCGAGCGAGATGCCCGGCCGGACGGCCGGGGCGTCGTCGAGCCACCGGCCGAGGGCCGCGTAGCCCGCGGAGGTGCCCGCGACGAGCAGTGATGCCGCGCTGAGGTGCCCCCGCCGCTCGGTGCGGAGGCGTTCGCCGAGCTCGAGTCCGCGCAGCTCCTCGAACGGGTCGACGACGGCGTTCGAGTCGGACCCGATGCTCAGCGGCACCCCGGCCCGGGCCAGGTCGCCGAGGCGGGGCAGCCCGTCGGCGAGGTCGCGTTCCGTCGTGGGGGTGATGCAGGCGCCGGTGCGCGCGGAGGCGAGCGCGGCGACGTCGTCGTCCGTGAGGTGGGTGGCGTGGACCGCGGTGGTGCGGGGTCCGAGCACGCCGTGGTCGGCGAGGAGCCGCGTGGGCGTGCGGCCGTGCACGGCGAGGCACTCCTCGTTCTCGCGGCGCTGCTCGGAGAGGTGGACGTGGAGGGGCGCGTCGCGGCTCGCGGCCCACGCGGCGACGACGGGCAGCGCGTCGGGCGGGACGGCCCGGACGGAGTGCACGGCGGCGCCGAGGCGCACATCACTTCGGTACGTCGTCGTCGG
>NZ_JBXTSN010000026.1:0-24097 GCF_057158775.1 Antribacter sp. NEAU-D49
AACACACCTATCAACATGCTACGCGTCCACTGTGCGGTTCCCGAGAAACGGGCAACCACCCCCCAACCCCCACCCCTTGACCAGGGCGGGAACAGGGGGGGTGACCCTGACAACTCGATAACGTTACGGCGGTCATAGCGTAGGGGAAACGCCCGGTCCCATTCCGAACCCGGAAGCTCAGCCCTACAGCGCCGATGGTACTGCCCTGGAGACGGGGTGGGAGAGTAGGACGCCGCCGGACACCCTTCACATCAAGACCCGCACCCACGTGGTGCGGGTCTTGATGCATTTCCGGGACATCTCCGCAGTTCGAGGCGGGGAGGAGTCGTCGCGCTCGGTATCCTGGGCGGGTGCGAAACGATATGGCCTCCACCGACGCGGGCCTGCCCGAGTCCCCTTCACTCTCGGAAGGCTCCCGTTGGCGACGGCGGCACTTTGTCTCGCTCCTCGAGTTCGCGGCGCCCTCCCTCCGCGAGGACGGCGCGGCCTGCTGGCTGGATGACGACGGCGCTCCAGACCTCACGCACCCGGTCGAGACCTGGATCACCGCGCGCATGGCGCACACGTTCGCCCTGGGGGCTCTTCTCGGCGTTCCCCAGGCGCACGAGCGCGCCGCCCTCGCGGTTCGCGGGCTCACAGAGGTCCTGGCCGACCAGGAGTACGGCGGCTGGGTGGCGGGACGAGGTCCGGAGGCGGGGGCCGTCGTCGGGCACAAGGCTGCCTATGCCCATGCCTTCGTGGCGCTGGCTGGTTCCACCGGGACTGTCGCGGGGATCGACGGCGCGCCGGCCCTGCTCGCGGAAGCCCTCCGGATCCTGGACGAGAAGTTCTGGGAGCCCGGCCACGGGCTGCACCTCGACGAGCGGTCGCGGGACTGGACTGTCGTGGAGCCGTACCGGGGCGTCAACGCGAACATGCATGGCGTGGAGGCGCTGCTCGCCGCTCACGGGGCCACCAGTGACCCCGAGTGGCTGGCGCGCGCGCAGAGGATCGGCGACCGGGTCGTCGGCTGGGCCGAGGACAACTCCTGGCGTATCCCGGAGCACTTCGACACGTCCTGGACGCCGCAGCTCGAGTACAACGCCGACCGGCCGCACGACCAGTTCAAGCCCTACGGTGCCACACCGGGACACGGCCTCGAATGGGCCCGGCTCCTGATCCAGCTCGACGTCGAGGGCGGGACCGAAGGCGCCCGCACGGCGGCAGCCGCAGCCCTTTTCGACCGTGCGGTCGCAGACGCCTGGGACCCGGCCGGCGGTGGGTTCGTCTACACCACCGACTGGAGCGGCCGTCCGGTCGAGGCTCGCCGGTTCCACTGGGTGGCTGCCGAGGCCGCCGCTGCGGCGGACGCGCTGTACCGGGTCACGGGGGAGGACCGCTACGTCGACCTGGCCGGGGAGTGGTGGGAGTGGATCGGGGCGCACCTGCTCGACACCCAGCGCGGGTCCTGGTTCCACGAGCTCGACACGGAGAACCGGCCGTCGGGGCGCACCTGGGTGGGCAAGCCGGACGTCTACCACGCAGCCCAGGCGGTGATCCTGCCGGAGCTGCCGCTCACTGGCAGCTTCGCGGTATCCGCCCAGCAGGCCGGCCCGATCCTCACGGCCTGAGCAGCCGCCGCGCGAAGGCGCTCCGAGGCGACGCCAGCACCCGGGCGGCGGGCCCGTCCTCGACGACCCGGCCGTGGTCGAGCACCACGACCCGGTCGGCGACCCGCACGTCGGCGGGGTCGTGCGTCACGAGCAGCGTGGTCCGTGGGTGGGCCTGGTGCATCGTCCGGATCAGCGACCGGACCTGCGCAGCAGAGTCGACGTCGAGCGCGGCGGACGGTTCGTCCATGAGGAGCACGTCCGGGGCCGTCGCCAGAGCGCGGGCGATGGCGACCCGCTGCGCCTGCCCGCCCGAGAGCTCCCGCGGGCGGCGCGACCCGAGCGACGTTCCCGACACAGCCGCCAGGTGCGTGGCGGCGACGTCCCTGGCCCGTGCGGACCGCCCTGGCGACCAGCGGGCTCGTGACGCCGGGCCGAACGCCACGTTGTCGAGCGCGGTCACGTGGTCGAGCAGTGCTGCCCGCTGCGCGAGCCACCCCACCCGCCGGGCGTGCGGGGCCACGTGCACGCCGTCGGCGGTGTCGGTGAGGACGCGGTCTCCGAGGACCACGCGGACGTCGTCGGCGCGGCCGGGCTCGAGGAGGCCGGCCACCGCTCTCAGGAGCGTGGACTTTCCCGCGCCGTTGGGGCCCAGGATCACCACGAGCTCGCCGGCGTCCACCTGCAGCTCGAGGTCCACGTCCCGTGCGGGCACGCTCAGCCGAACGGACAGCGGCAGGGCCACGTGGCCCTCCGCCGAGAGAGGCGCCGGGCCGAGAGAGGTGTGAGGCACGCGAGACAGGCCCTCCCCGGCCCTGTGTCGCGTATCCCCGCCGATCTCGGCGGGGGCGAACGGCCACGTCGTCGGCGACGACCCGTAGGCCACCACCACGATGGCCAGCGCCACCCCCACCATCACCAGCGAGAGCGCGACGGCGGCGTCGGGGTCGGCGGACCGGGCGAGGTAGACCTCGAGCGGGAGGGTCTGCGTGACGCCCTGCAGCGCCCCGGCGAACGTGAGGGTGGCCCCGAACTCCCCGAGGGCGCGCGCGAACGACAGCACCGTGCCCGACGCCAGCGCCGGGCGCAGCCGCGGGAGCGTCACCCGGAGCAGCACCCGCGAAGGCCGGGCGCCGAGGGTCGCGGCGACGTCCTCGTGCTCGGTGTCGAGGCTCCGCAGTGCCCCTTCCAGGGTGAGGACCAGGAACGGCAGCGCCACGAACGCCTGGGCGAGCACGACGGCGGCTGTGGTGAAGGGAAGCTGGAAGGGCAGCATCTCACCGAGCAGGCCGCGGCGTCCCAGCAGCGTCAGGAGCGCGAGCCCGCCCACCACGGGCGGCAGCACGAGCGGCAGGAGGACCAGCGCCCGGGCGACCCGCCGGCCGCGGAACCTTGCCCGGGCGAGGACGAGGGCCATCGGCGTGCCGAGGAGCACGCAGCATGCGGTCGCAGCCGCCGAGGTGCGGAGCGAGAGCCACAGCGCGTCACGCGCGGCGGGCGCGGTGACCAGTGTCCAGAAGGACGCGGCGTCCACCCGCAGCACGAGCGCCAGCACGGGCAGCACCACGAGGAGCGCGCCCGCCACCGCGGGCACGAGCACCCAGCGTGGCAGTCCGCTCACGGCAGCCCGAACCCGGCCTGGGCGAGCGCCGTCCGGCCGTCCTCGCCGGTCAGGAGATCGACCCACGCCTGCGCGACCTCCGCCCGCGCGGACCCCGTCACCACGGCGACGGGGTAGCGGTTGACCACGTCGCGGGCCTCGGGCGTGTCGATCGTCAGGACCCGGCCGGCCTCGGACGCGGCATCGGTCACGTACACGAGGCCGGCGTCGGCCTCCCCGACGGCGACCTTGGCGAGCACGTCGGTCACGCTCGCCTCCTCGCTCACGCGGTGCAGGGCCACCCCCGCGCCGTGGGCCACCGCGTCGGTGGCGCGGCCGCAGGGCACGCGGGGGGCGCAGACGACGACGTCCACGTCGTCCCGTCCCAGATCGGCCAGGCCGGTGACCCCCGCGGGGTTGTCGCGCGGCACCACGACGGTCAGCCGGTTGGTGGCGAAGGTGACGGCCGGTCCCACCAGGCCGCCGTCGGACAGCCGGGCCATCGTGGCCTCGTCGGCGGTGGCGACGACGTCCGCGGGTGCGCCCGCCTCGACCTGGTCGGCCAGGTCGGCCGAGCCGCCGAACGACAGCACGACGTCCGTCCCGGGGTGCGCCGCCTCGAAGACAGGCTCCAGCGCGCCCAGCACGCCGCGCAGCGACGCGGCCGCGAGCACCGTCAGCCGCCCGTCCGCGCTCTCGCTGCCCGACGTCGGCCCCCCGCAGCCACCCAGCAGCGTCGCCGCGCCCGCGAGGGCCACCACGAGGAGGGTGCGTCGTCGTGCGTCCACAGCGCGAGGCTACGCGACTGTGCGGCGTCGCCACCGGCACGCCCGGCACGCCGTGCGCCCGGTCCGCTGCGGGCGCGGAGAACCACAGCACGCCGGGCCCTGCACCGGGCACCGTCCGGGCGCGCGAGAATGAGCCCATGAGGATCTCCGCACGCGCTGACTACGCGGTCCGGGCGGCCGCCGAGCTGGCCTCGACCGACCACGACGGCCCCGTCCGCGCCGAGACCCTGGCCAAGGCCCAGGACATCCCGCACCGCTTCCTCGAGGGGATCCTGGCGGACCTGCGCCGCGACGGCCTGGTCACGAGCCAGCGGGGCGCGGGGGGCGGGTACACCCTGGCGCGCCCGGCGGACCGCATCACTCTCGCCGACGTGGTGCGCGCGGTGGACGGCCCGCTGGTCTTCGTGCGGGGGGAGCGGCCGTCGGACCTGGAGTTCCGGGGCGCTGCCGCCCCGCTGCTCCACGTCTGGGTGGCGCTGCGGGCGAGCGTGCGCGCCGTGCTGGAGGACGTGACGCTGGCCGACCTGGCGTCGGGGGCGTTGCCGGAGAGCGTCCGCAGTCTCACGGTCGACGACGCCGCGTGGGAGAACGCCTGACCTGAGCCGGATGCCTGTCCGCATCGCGGGCGGGCTGCCCAGCATATGGAATCCCTCTATACCCGATCGATTTGGTGGGTTACTTTCGCTCCCAGGGATCCCCCGTCCGCCCCCTGAGAGAAGGACCCACCATGCGCACCCTCGTCCTCCTGGCCCTGGTAGGCCTCGGCGCCCAGCTCGTCGACGGCAGCCTCGGCATGGCCTACGGCGTCACCTCGACCACCCTGCTGCTGGCGATCGGGGCCAACCCGGCGTCGGCGTCGGCCACCGTGCACCTCGCGGAGATCGGCACCACGCTCGCCTCCGGGGCCGCCCACTGGCGGTTCGGCAACGTCGACTGGAAGGTCGTCGCACGGATCGGCATCCCGGGCGCCATCGGCGCGTTCGCGGGCGCCACGTTCCTGTCGTCGCTCTCGACCGAGGTCGCCAAGCCGGTGATGTCGTTCCTGCTGCTCGGCCTCGGCCTGTACGTCCTGCTCCGCTTCACCGTCCAGGGCCTGCCCGTGCGCCGCGAGGCGCCGCTGCGCCGGCGGTTCCTCACCCCGCTCGGTCTCGTGGCCGGGTTCATGGACGCGACCGGTGGCGGTGGCTGGGGCCCGGTCGGCACGCCCGCGATCCTGGCGAGCGGCCGGATGGAGCCCCGCAAGGTGATCGGCTCCATCGACACCAGCGAGTTCTTCGTCGCGATCGCTGCCAGCCTCGGCTTCCTCGTCGGCCTCGGCAGCCAGGGCGTGAACGCCGGCTGGGCGCTCGCCCTGCTGGTGGGCGGTCTCATCGCCGCCCCCATCGCCGCCTGGCTGGTGCGGATCGTGCCGCCGCGGGTGCTCGGCTCGCTCGTGGGCGGCCTGATCGTCCTGACCAACTCCCGCACGCTGCTCGGCTGGGCCGAGGCCGGCGAGCCGGTCAGCTGGGTGGTCTACGGCGTGGTCTGGGCCGGGTGGGCGGCGGCTGTGGCGTGGTCCGTCCGGGCGCACCTGGCGCTGCGGGAGGTCCCGGGTGACAAGCCGGGCGACGTGCCCGCCGCGGAGCCTGCCGAGGAGCCCGCCCCGGAGTCCGCCCGCTGATCACCCCTCCTCCGCTGTGGGTACACGGATGGTCGCCATCCATCCCGGGACGGCGACCATCCGTGTACCCACAGCGGGGCGGAGGCCGGTTAGCGTGGGCGCATGAGTGCTTCCCGGGCCGCCGTCGTCACCGTCTCCGACCGCTGCTCCCGCGGCGAGGCCGAGGACCGGTCGGGTCCGCTCCTGGTCCAGCTCCTCGCGGAGGCCGGCCTCGACGACGTGATCACCCTGGTGGTGCCCGACGGCGTGGAGCCGGTCCGCGACGCCCTCACCGCCGCCCTCGCCGACGGCGCCCGGCTGGTGCTGACGACGGGCGGCACCGGTCTCGCACCCCGCGACCTCACGCCCGAGGGGACGCGCGACGTGCTGGAGGCCGAGATCCCAGGACTTGCCGAGGCGATCCGCCGCTACGGGGCCGAGCAGGGGGTCGCGACGGCCGTGCTCTCCCGGGGGCTCGCCGGGGTGGCCCGGTCCTCCGGTGGCCGGCGCGCGCTCGTAGTGAACCTGCCCGGCTCCACCGGCGGGGTGCGCGACGGCGCCGCGGTGCTGCTCCCGCTCTGGCCGCACCTCCGGTCGCAGCTGGACGGCGGCGACCACTGACCTGACGACGGCGCGAGCGTCAGCCGCCCGCGAACGGCGGGAGGACGTCCACCAGCGCGCCGTCGGGCACGATCGTGTCGTCCGTGGCGCGGGTGCCCGCGACGAGGAGCGCACACTTCGCCAGCACCGGCGCGAGACCGGGACGGCCGGTGGTGAGGGCGCTGCGGAGGGTCGCGACAGGCGCCGGGCCGCCGAGGTCCAGCTGCTCGGAGGCGACACCCGCGGCCTCCCGCGCGCCCGCGAAGTAGCGGACCGTGAGCATCAAGCCTCCCCCGTGCCGAAGCCGAACCGGTGCCAGTCGCCGGACTTGCCGCCCGACTTGGCCACGAGCCGCACGCTCGCGAGCTCGACGGACTTGTCGAGGCCCTTGACCATGTCGACCACCGCCAGGCCGGCGACGGCGACCGCGGTGAGCGCCTCCATCTCCACGCCGGTGCGGTCGGCGGTGCGGACGGTGGCGGTGATCTCGACGCCGTCGTCGACCACCTCGAGGTCCACCACGGCGCCGTGCACGCCGATCACGTGCGCCAGGGGCAGGAGCTCCGGCGTGCGCTTGGCGGCGGCGATCCCCGCGATGCGCGCGACCGCCAGGACGTCGCCCTTCGGCACGTCGTCGTCCCGCAGGGCTGCCACCACGTGCGGGGGGCAGACGACGCGCCCCACCGCCGTGGCGGACCGGACGGTGGGCTGCTTCGCGGTGACGTCGACCATGCGGGCCTGGCCTCGCTCGTCGAGGTGCGTGAGATCCACGCGCTCAGGATCGCACGCGCCTCCCACACTGCGAGCCGAGGGCTCAGGCGACAGTCTGGAACCGTTGCCCCGAGCGTCGAGTAGCGGCGGAACGCGGGCGGCAGTCCCGAAGGAGAACTCATGTTCTTCCACCGTCAGGAACTGCAGCACAAGGCCACGCCCGACAAGCCCGACGCCGTCTACGCGCGCAAGCTCCAGGAGGTGCTCGGCGGGCAGTACGGCGAGATCACCGTGGCGATGCAGTACGGGTTCCAGTCCTGGAACGCCCACCTGCCCGGCAAGTACCGCGACCTGCTGTACGGGATCGGCGCCGAGGAGATGGGGCACGTCGAGATGCTCGCGACGATGATCTCCCAGCTTCTCGCCGACGCGCCGCTCGGCGTGGTCGAGGGCGCGGTCCAGGACGACCCGACCGTGGCCGCGATCGTGGGCGGCACCGACCCCCAGCAGGCGATCGTCGCGGGCGCGGGCGCCCGTCCCGTCGACTCCAACGGCAACCCCTGGAGCGCCGGCTACGTCACGGCGAGCGGCAACCTGCTCGCCGACTTCACCGCCAACGCGAACGCCGAGATGCAGGGCCGGCTCCAGGTCGCGCGGCTCTACCACATGACCGACGACGCGGGGGTGCGTGACCTGCTCGCCTTCCTCCTGGCCCGGGACACCATGCACCAGAACCAGTGGCTCGCGGCCGCTCAGGAGCTCCGCGACGAGGGCGTGGAAGACCTGCCGGTGCCGAGCACCTTCCCGCTGAAGAAGGAGGACCGCGCGGTGTCGTACCAGTACATCAACTTCTCCGACGGGGAGGCTGCCGGCGAAGGCCGGTGGGCGCACGGCCCCACGCCCGACGGCAAGGGGGAGTTCGAGTACGTGGCGACGCCACCGCCGGGCGTGCCCATGCCGCCGCCCACCAAGCCGGACGTCCGGTTCCACGGGACCACCGGCATGCCGTCGGCCGTCGAGAAGGCGGCCGGGGCGGTCCAGGACGCGCTGCACAAGGAGTGACCGGCCGGCGCCGCCCGGCGGTCGTGGAGGACGGGCCGGCCGCCCGGTCCGCAGGCGAGCGACCGCCGGGCGGCGCACGGTAGGAGGGAGCGGTCGAGACCAGGCTGCCGGCGTCACCGGCGAGAGGACGACCATGAGCAGCGACACCCGGACCATCACCGACCACGACGAGCTCCGCCGCTGGGTGGAGGAGTACGCGCGGTGAGGGCCGTCGTCACCGGCGGCGCGGGGTTCGTCGGCAGCCGGTTGTGCCGAGCGCTCCTCGACGGGGGCGCCGAGGTGGTCTGCCTGGACAACCTGCTCACCGGGTCCCTCGACAACCTGGCCGACCTGCGCACTCGTCCCGAGCTCCGCTTCGAGCGGTGCGACGTCACGGAGGACCTGGACGCCGCCCCGGTGCGGGCCGCGCTGCGCGGCGGCGTGGACCTGGTGCTGCACCTCGCGTCGCCCGCCTCCCCGGTGGACTACCTGGAGCACCCGCTCGAGACACTCGACGCCGGCTCCCGCGGGACGCAGAACGCCCTCGAGCTGGCCCATGCGCACGGGGCGCGGTTCGTGCTGGCGTCGACGTCCGAGATCTACGGCGATCCACAGGTCCATCCACAGCGCGAGTCGTACTGGGGCAACGTGAGCACCGTGGGGCCGCGGAGCGTCTACGACGAGGCCAAGCGGTTCGGCGAGGCGCTCACCGCCGGCTACCGGCGCGCCCGCGGCACCGACACGGGGATCGTCCGGATCTTCAACACCTACGGGCCGCGGATGCGCGCCCACGACGGGCGCGTGGTGCCCACGTTCGTGCGGCAGGCGCTCGCGGGCGAGCCCCTCACCGTCGCGGGCGACGGCTCGCAGACCCGGTCGCTCTGCTACGTCGACGACCTCGTCGAGGGGCTGCTGGCCTTCGCGAGGAGCGGCCACCCCGGCCCCATGAACCTCGGCAACCCGCACGAGCTCACCGTCCGGCAGATCGCGCAGGACGTCATCGCGGCGACGAGGTCGTCGTCGACCCTGGTGCACGTGGAGCGGCCGGTCGACGACCCCGGCCTGCGCTGCCCCGACATCGGCCTCGCCCGGGCGGAGCTGGGCTGGGAGCCCAAGGTGGCCTGGGAGGACGGGCTCGCCCGCACGGTGGCGTGGTTCCGGGAGCAGGACCGCGCAGCCGCGTGACCGGACGAACCTACTGTCTCGGCGGGGCGGGCGCCCGGCCCAGGACCGCGTCGCACGCGGCCACCACCTCGTCCACCGTCACGTCGGCGAGGGCCGGGTCGAGCGTGCCGGCGTTGGGGTCGCGCGGGGCGTCGCCCGGCTCGCCGTGCCAGACGACGGCGTGCCGCGGCAGGTCGATCGCCGGGCCCCACGTCGAGGGCGGCGTGGGCCCGAACAGCGTGACCGACGGAGTGCCGTAGGCCGTCGCGACGTGGGCCACGCCGGTGTCGGCGCTGACCAGGAGCCGGGCGGTCCCCACCACGTCCGCCAGGGTGGGCAGGTCGAGCCGCCCGGAGGCATCGCTCACCACCGCGCGCGACGACGTGCCGAGGTGCCCGGCGGGTTCCAGCCACGGGCCCACGACGGCCTGGCGCACCCGGGTGCACAGCTCGCGCTCGGCGGCCGAGCCGGTGAGGACCACGTGGTGGCCCTGGCCGGCGAGATGGGCGACCACCTGCGCCCAGCGCTCGGCAGGCCACCGGCGGGCCGGAGCCGCGGCGCCCGGGTGCACCACGACGTGGTCGTCACGGCCTCCGGGCGGGTCCGCCGGGCCGAGACGCAGGTCCTCCGGTCCGCACCGCCCGCCCCTGCTCGCGACCAGGCGGCACCAGCGCAGCACCTCGTGCTCGTTCTCGTCCCACGCGGGGCCCTCGTTGCCCACCTCGGCGTTGGCGAACGCCACGAACGCCGAGGGCCGCGTGTCGAGCAGCAGCCGGTGGCTCTCCGGTCCCCTCCCGTGGAGGTTCACGGCGATGCTGCCGGGTGCGTCCTGCGAGCCGCCCGGGCCCGCCCACGGCCAGGGGAGCGCCTCCAGCCCCCGGGCGGGTACGACGGCGTCCACGATGCCGAGGCCCGTGAGCCAGTCGCCGAGCGTCCGCGGCGCGGCGAGCACCACCCGGTGCCCGGGCCACGCCCGCCGGATCCCGCGCAGCGCCGCGACGCCGGTCAGGGCGTCGCCGAGGCCGAGCGCGCGGAGGACCAGGACCGTCACGGCCAGGACGCCTCCCCGGAGGCCATCACGAGCATCTCCCGGATCTCGCTCCCCACCGGCTGCGTGAGGGCCGCCACGACGGCACCGGCCGTCGCTGCCGGGTCGTTGAGGTCGGCGTCGGGCCCTGGCTTGTACTGGTCGGCCCGGCCGTCGAAGAACGGCGTACGCATGCCGCCCGGGACGAGGCAGGTGACCCCCACCCGGCCCGCGTATTCGGCCGCGAGCGCCTGGCTGAACCCGCGGATCGCCCACTTCGAGGCGCAGTACGCGGTCGCGTCCCCGGCTCCGCGCAGGGCCAGGGTGGACGCGACGGTCACCACCGTGCCCCGGCGCTCCTCCAGGTACGGCAGGGCGGCCCGCACCACGGCGACGGTGCCGAGCAGGTTCACGCGGATCACCTTCTCCCAGCGCTCCGGCTCGATGTCGAGGAGGGGGCCGCAGGCGTCGATCCCGGCTGCCGTGACGACGGCGTCGGGCGGGCCCACTTGGTCCACCAGGGACCGGACGGCGGCCTCCGCGGCCGCAGGGTCGGCGAGGTCGACCCCGGCGAACGGCACGTCGGCTCGCGGCTCGGCCAGGTCGAGCACGGCGGCGGTCCCGCCCGCGGCCTGGACGGCGTCGACGAGTGCCGCCCCGAGGCCTGACGAGCCGCCCGTGACGAAGACGGTGCCGACGGGGCGGGGGACGGGTGCCCTCGACGGGGCGGGCGCGGCGCCGGGGGTGGCTGCCGTGCCCGGGGTTGCCGCGGTGCCCGGGGCGGGCGCGGTCGTGGGTGCTGACGTCATGCTGAGGTCCTCTCGCTCGGCGGTTCGAGGTGGGGGCGGCGGAAGCTGCCCGTGACCGGGCCCCGCCGTGGTTCGGTGTGCACGGGTGCCGGGATCTGCCCGACCGGCACGGGCCCGCTCGCCGGGTGGCTCCCCTCCCGCACCCGGCCCACGAGCTGCGTCGTGGACCTGCCGGGGAGGTACGGGAGCACCACGATGCGCCCTCCGTTCTCGCGCACCACCGACGACTCCGGCAGCTCCGCCACCGTGTAGTCGCCGCCCTTGGCCCAGACGTCGGGCCGCAGCTCCGACAACGCCCGCGACGGATCGTCGTCGTCGAACACCACCGCCGCGTCCACGCAGTCGAGCGCCTCCAGGACCCGCACGCGGTCGGCCGCCGGGACCACCGGCCGTCCCGGCCCCTTGAGCTGCCGCACCGAGCGGTCCGAGTTCACCAGCACCACGAGGTGGTCGCCGAGCCGGCGGGCCGCCTCCAGGGTGGTGACGTGCCCCGCGTGCAGCAGGTCGAAGCAGCCTCCCGTCGCGACCAGGACCCCGCCCGACGCGCGCAGCCGGGCGCCCAGCTCCGTCAGCGACGGCGGCCCGCCCTCGGCCCGGACCAGGGGCGTCGCTCCGGAGGCCCCTGATGAGGAGCCCAGGCTCGTGGCCCGCCGCTCCTCCAGCGCCCGCCGGAAGCCCTCCGCCCCGCCGGAGGCCACCCAGGCGCTCGCGGCGACGACCGCCTCGCGCACGGCGGCCACGGGCTGGTCGCCGCGGGCCAGGCGGTCGGTCACGGTCACGGCGAACCGGTCGCCCGCACCGCAGGGGTCGCCGCCCGGAGCGGCGACGGCGGGCACGTGATCCCCGTCGCCGTGCCCGACGGCGAGGAACGCACCACGCTCGCCCGCGGTGACCGCCACGGCATGGGCCGACCAGGCGCGGACGAGGACGGCGGCCAGCGCGCCGGGGCCGGCGGCGTCGGCGTCGTGCCCCTCGGGGAGGTTGGCGGCCGCTTGCCGCGCCTCCGCGAGGTTGGGGGTGACGAGCGCCGCCCCGGGGACCGGGGTGCCGCCGCGGGGGTGCGGGTCCCAGACGAGCGGCACGCGGGAGGCCGCCTCGGTGAGGAGGTCGCGGAGGACCGGGTCGCGGGTGACGCCGCCGCCGTAGTCGGCCACGAGCACCGCGTCGCAGTCGTGCAGGGCGGCGCGGACCCCGGCCGCAGCCCGGCCGGACCGCAGGCCGGTGGGGGTGCCGGGGCCGCCGTCGTCCACCCGGACCAGGCTCTGGCCGGAGCTGCGGATGCGGGTCTTGCGGCGGGTGGGGCCGTCGTGGCCCAGCGCCACGACCGTGACGCGCTCGAGCTGTCGCTGGAGCTCCTGGCCGTCGGCGTCGTCGGCGACCGGCGCCACCAGCGTGACGTCGGCGCGCTGCGTGGCCAGGAGGGCTGCGAGGCCCGCGCCGCCGGGGCTCTGCCGCACCACGTCCACGTCGACGACGGGCACCGGCGCGTCCGGGCTGAGGCGGGTGACGGTGCCGTCCACGTCCCGGTCGAGCAGCAGGTCGCCCACCACGGTGAGCCGGGGCCGCGCGGTCATGACCGTGCTCCCGCCGTCCGGGTCGCCCGGGTGCCGGCCCCCAGACCCGGCACGCGGCCGGTGTCGTGCTGCTCCACGCGGGCGTCGATCGCCGCGCACAGGGTGTGCACCGCGACGAGGTGGACCTCCTGCACCGCGGAGGTGGACTCCGCGGCGACCGTGAGCGCGTCGTCGCACAGCGCGGCGAGCGGGTTCGGGGCGGGACCGGTCAGCGCCCACGTGGTGAGGCCGAGCTCGCGCGCCCGCCGGGCCGCGACGAGCACGTTGGCGCTCGACCCGGACGTCGACAGGCACAGGAGCACGTCGCCCGGCCGGCCGTGGGCGGCCACCTGCCGGGCGAACATCTCGTCCTGCCCGTAGTCGTTGACGATCGCCGTGAGGCTCGACGTCTCCGCGTGCAGGGAGATCGCCGCGAGCGGGACGCGCTCGCCCTCGAACCGGCCCACGAGCTCGGCCGTGAGGTGCTGGGCCTCGGCGGCGCTGCCACCGTTCCCCGCGACGAGCAGGCGGTTCCCGGACAGCATGCGGTCGGCCAGCTCGCGGCCCCAGGTATCGAGGCGGCCGACGTCGGCGGACAGGCTGTCGAGGGCGACGGCGAGGTCCGCGCGGTGCCGCCGCAGCCAGCGCCGGGCGCCGGGGCGGCCGGGCTGCAGCGCGGTGGGGAGCATGGGCTCGGAACTCATCGCGCACCTCCGACGATGCCGAGATAATCAGGTCGTCCGACGGGCTGACTGTCTCGGCGGCCGGGCCGCGCCGAGGCGGTCAGCCTGTCGGACGAGGTCACCGTCTCGGTGCGGTTCCTCAGGAGCGCCGTGTACGCCTCGTACGTGCGGCGTGCCACGGTGGCCCAGCCGTACAGCCGCTCGGCGCGGACCCGGGCAGCGGCGCCGAGCTCCCGGCGCAGCCGCGGGTCGCGGAGCCGGCGCAGGGCGTCCGCCACGGCACCGGGATCGTGCGGCGGTACGAGGATGCCGGTGCGCTCGTGCACCACGGAGTCGAGCATGCCGCCCACCGCCGAGGCGATGACGGGCCGCCCGCACGCGGCCGCCTCCAGCGGGACGATCCCGAAGGGCTCGTACCAGGGGGTGCAGGCCACGGCGTCGACGCCACGGAGGAGGGACGGGACGGCGTCGTGCGGCACGGAGCCGAGGAACGTCACGCGGTCGGCCACCCCGCGCCGCGCCGCGAGCTCGCGCAGGCGGCGCACCTCGGGGTCGGCGTCGAGCCGGTCCACGGGCGGGCCGCCCGCGACGACGAGCTCGACCGCGTCGCTCTCGCCCCGCTCGGCGAGCATGGCCAGCGCTTCCACGAGGGTGTCGACGCCCTTGCGCTCCACGAGCCGGCCCAGCGACAGCAGGCGCAGCGGCCCGCCGTGCGCGTCCTGGCGGGCCCGGTCGGTGCCGGGCGTGAAGACCCCCAGGTCCACGCCGCACGGGACCACCCGGACGCGGGTGGCGGCGGCGCCCAGGGCCCGCAGCTCCCGGACCTCGTCCTCGCACGTGGCGATCACGAGGTCCACCTCCCGGCAGAGGGCAGCCTCGAGCGCGACGCGCTCGCCCGGGCTGGTGTCCGCGGCGCCCTGGTGCCGGCGCTTGACGACGCCGAGGGCGTGGAACGTCTGCACCACCGGCACGGGCTGTGCCCCGCCCGACGCCCAGCGGGACGCCCGCAGCGCGGCGAGGCCCGACATCCAGAAGTGGGCGTGCACCAGGTCGGGACGCTGCTCCGGGTCGCCGAACCGCACCGCGAGGTCGTTGCCGAGGTCGCGCATCCAGGGCAGCAGCTCGTCCTTCGGCAACGGCTCGGGGGGTCCGGCGTCGACATGGACCACGTCGACGCCCTCCGTGAGGGTCACCCGCTCGGGGAGCGTGGGGTCGTCGCACCGGGTGTAGACGTCCACGTGGTGCCCGTCGGCGGCGAGGTGCCGCGCGAGCTCGGCGACGTGGACGTTCTGCCCGCCGGCGTCCGCCCCACCGAGGGCGGCCAGCGGGCTGGCGTGCTCGGAGACCATGGCGATCTTCATGAGGTCACCTCCTGTGTCAGCAACGAGGTCCAGCGGTCCAGGAACCTGTCGAGCGGGTAGTGCTCGAGGACGTGCTCGCGGGCGGCCTTGCCGTACGACGCCGCCTCGGCCGGGTCGGCGAGCCAGCGCCTGGCCACCGCCACCAGCTGGTCCGGGTCGGCGCTGAGGACGCCCGCCTCGGGCGGCACCGCGGCGTACGCCTCGGTGACGGGCAGGGCGAGGACCGGCAGGCCCAGCGCCATCGCCTCCAGCAGCGACAGGCCCAGGCTGGTCCAGCGGAACGGGTGCAGGTAGGCGCGGGCGCCCGCGAGCCGGGTGTGCAGCAGGTCCTGGGGCACGTCGTGCAGGCGCTCCGCCGACCGGGCCGCGACCGGCCCCATCGACGCGAGGTGCTCGGCCAGGCGGGAGGACCCCATCCCGTAGACCTCCAGGGGTACCTCGCGCGCGACGCGCAGCAGCACGTCGGTGCCGGCCACCCGCCACCGGCGGACGGGCTCGTTCACGACGACGGCGAGCTGGTCCCGCTCGCCGGTGTACCGGTGGCCCGGGTCGGGGATGCCGTGCTCGATCACCTCCGTGCGCGCGCAGCCGGTGTCCCACATGAGGGCGTTGAACCAGGTCACGTGCACGATGGGCACCTGGCGGCCCGCGCACGCGTCGTCGTCGGCCATCGGGTGCCGCGTGCCCGCGGCGTGCCCCGTGGGGGCGTTGTGCTCCAGGTAGACGGCGGGCACGTCGCGCCCGGCGCGCCGCCCGGTCCACGACTCGAGGAGCTGTGCCTCGTGCGGACGCTGGAGCACCACGACGTCGACCGCGCCCGCGTCGAACACGCGGCGGAGCGCGCCCGGCCCGAGCTCCTGCACGGACGCCGGCCAGTCCCAGGTGCGGGCCCGGCCGCGGCCGTCGGCCGGCCGGCCGGGCAGCACGGGCACGAGATACTCGTGCTCGCCCTGCACGAAGGCGGTGGTCCACGAGCCGTGGACGTGCCACAGGAGGATCCTCATGCGCGTGCTCCTTCGATCCCGATCCTTCGCGACCCGGTGCGCGCAGCGTGCGGCGGGCCCGCGAGCCGGGCGACGGCCTCGGACACCTGGTCCGGGGTGACCGACGCGAGGCACGGATGGCCCGCCACCGGGCACGTCCGGGCGCGGGTGCCGCGGCACGCGGCGCCCTGGTCTCCCAGCAGCAGGTACGGCACCCCGTAGGGGGCCCACCGCGACGCCGGGACGACGGGCGCGAACAGGCTCACCACCGGCGTGCCGACGGCTGCGGCCAGGTGCGCGGGACCCGTGTTCCCCACCACCACGCAGGCCGCGGTCTCCAGGACCGCGGCGAGCTCGGCCAGGCTGGTGCGCCCGCCGAGGTCGACGGCGTGGTCGCCCGCGACGAACGCCGTGAGCTCCCGCTCGGCGAGCGTCCCGGTGACGAGCACCCGCCACCCGTCCTCGGCCAGGCGCTGGGCCAGGGCCCGCGCGTCCCGTGGGGAGGGAGCCCGGGCAGGCACGGAGGCCCCGGGGTGCACGACGACGGTGCGCGGCCCTGGCGTGCGGCCACCCTCGGCCGGGGGGCCGGGCGCCGCGGCCTCGGGGGCTGCCGCCCGCGGGACCGCCGGGAAGGGGCGTCGCACGGCCAGCCTGCCGTCGTCGTCCGGCGGCAGCTCCGCACCGGCGGCGCGGGCGAGCTCGAGGGCGGCCTCTGCCTCGTGCAGCCCGGGCGGGCGCTGGTGGCGCACGTCGAGGAGCGACCCGGGGTAGTCCTCGCTGGTCGCGACGACCCGGCGCACTCCGCCCAGCCGAGCCAGGAGCGCCATGGGCAGCGGCGACTGGTGGTACGACGTGAAGATCACCGCCAGGTCGTAGCGGCGGGCCACGAGCGCCGCGACGAGGTCGACCACCGCCTCGCGGTCCAGCGGGGGCGGCTCGAACCCCGACCAGGGGGCGTCGAAGCGGAGCACCTCGGCCACGCCGGGCAGCAGCGCGGCGGACTGCGCACCCGAGCCGGACACCAGGAGGTCCACCTGGTCGTACGAAGCCGCCAGGGCCCGGACGGCGGGCCCGGCGAGCAGCACGTCGCCGTCGCTGTCGAGGCGCACGGCGAGCGCACGGGTGCGCGGCTCGGGGGTCACAGCAGGCTCACCGCCTCGTCCAGGGTGCTCGCCACGGCGGGCGCGGCGGACACCTCCTCGTGGCGGGTCACCTCGGTGGGCACCAGGACGCACCGCGCGCCGGAGGCGATGGCTGCGCCCAGGTCGGCGCCGATGTCGCCCACGACAGCGCACTCCGCGGGGAGGACCCCGAGCTCGGCTGCGGCCCGGAGCACGAGGCCCGGCTCGGGCTTGCGGCAGGCGCAGCGGTCCTCGGGCACGTGGGGGCAGCGCTGCCAGGTGTCGAACGGGCCGAGGAGGTGCCGTACGCGTTCGTCGACGGCGTCGACCTGCGCGGCGGTGGCCAGGCCCCGCCCGATGGCCGACTGGTTCGACACGACCCCGACGAGCACGCCGTCGGCCCGGAGGGCGTCGAGGACCCGCCGGGCGCCGGGCGCGGGCACCACGGCGTCGGGGTCGGAGTTGTAGGGCACGTCGTGGATCAGCGTCCCGTCGCGGTCGAAGAGCACGGCCCGCAGGGGCGGGGGCCACGCCGGGGCGCCGCTGCCGCCGAGGGTGCGGCGCCACCGCCACGCGCCCGCGGCCCGGTGCGCCACCGCCGCGAAGGGGATCAGGGCGCTGGTCACCGCCATCCGGCGGACCTCGGCGGCAAAGCCCTCGTCACCCGGGCGGGGACCCGGGGCGAGGCGCCGGGCGAGGAAGTCGGCCGTGAGGCCCGCCCAGGCGGCGCCGGCAAATCCGGCGACGCGGGCGGCCGTCAGCCCGGCGACCCGGCCGGTTGTCAGCCTCGAGAACGTCATCAGGTGACGTTCCGCGCCGGATAGCGTGACAGATGACGTTCTCGAGCCTGACAGGGCGGCGACACCCAGCCCGGCGACGGTCGCCACGCCCGCCGCGACCGTCGCCGCGTGCCACGGCAGCCGCCCCCGGCCCGTCTCGGCCTGCTCGCGCCACCGGCGGCCGTGGAGGGCGCGCATCAGGGCGTCGTCGCGGTTCCCCGCCTGCACCCGGAGGCTCTGGAGGTCGCCGGCCGGGCGGACCGGGTGCTCCACGTGCCGCGTGCCGCGCTCCAGCCGCCAGCCGGCTCGACGGACGCGGAGCGCCAGGTCGGCGTCCTCCCGGTAGGCGCGGGGGAACCGCTCGTCGAAGCCGTGGACCGCCTCGAGGGCGGTCCGCCGGTAGGCGAGGTCGGCGGTGGCCCAGGCGGCGTCCTGCAGGCCCGCGGTGCCGCGCTCCAGGTCGGTCGGGGGCCGGTGGCGGGGGAGGGGGACGACGATCCGGCCTTGCACGCCGCCGACGTCGGCCCCCGCGCCCACCAGGTCGTGCGCCAGGGCGAGCGCCCAGCCGGGCGGGACCACGACGTCGTCGTCCAGGAAGGCGACCCAGTCCGCCCGGGCGCTGCGCCAGCCGGTGTTCCGGGCGGCCGCCGGACCGCGTCCGCCCGTCCGGACCACGCGGACGCCGTCCGGTGGCTCCGGGCCCAGGTCGAGCTCGGGCCGGGGCCCGGAGGCGGGGGCGGGCCGGTCGTCCACGACCACGACCTCGACCGGCTGGGGGCCCTCCGCGAAGGTGCGGTGCAGGGAGGCGAGGAGGGCCGGAAGCTGGGGGCGTCCGACGGTCGGCACCACGACGGAGTACGAGGGCGTCATCCGGTGCCCCCTGCCGCGAAGAGGTCACCCCGGCGCACCAGGTGCGGGCCCAGCACGAGAAGGTCGACGGGTGCCGAGCCGAAGAGCTCGAGGGCGTCGCGCGGGTCGTCCACCATGGGGCGGCCGGCGGTGTTGAGGCTCGTGTTGATGACCACGGGCAGGCCGGTGCGTGCCTTGAACGCGCTGATCGTGGCGTGCAGGCGCGGCTGGCTGGTGTCGACCGTCTGGATGCGGGCCGTACCGTCGACGTGCACGGTGGCGGCGATCCGCTCCCGCCACTGGGGCACCACCTGGTGCACGAACAGCATGTACGGGCTGGGAATCGGCCCACCGGTGAAGATGTCGGCGGCGTCCTCCAGCAGCACCATCGGCGCGATCGGCCGGAACTGCTCGCGACCCTTCACGATGTTGAGGCGCTCGGTGTTCTCGCGCGGCCCCGGGTGCGCCAGCAGGGAGCGCTGACCCAGGGCACGGGGCCCGAACTCGGACCGGCCGTCGAACCAGGCCACCACCCCGTTGCCGGCCAGCACGTCGGCCACCTGGCCGGGGAGGTCGTCCGGCGTGGTGAACGGCACGCGTGCCCTGCGGAGCCACGCGGCCAGCTGCTCGTCGGTCCAGGACCGGCCGAGCGCCGCCGACCCCATGGGCTCGATCGGCACCCCGGCCTCGGCCGTCAGCTGGAGCGCCGCGCCGAGGGCCGTCCCGGCGTCGCCCGCGGCGGGCTGCACCCACACGTGCTCGAAGGGGGAGCCACGCCAGATCCGCGAGTTGGCCACGCAGTTCAGGGCCGTGCCGCCCGCGAGCGCCAGCGCGGAGTCGCCGGTGCGGGCGTGCAGCCAGCCGGCGAGCTCGACGAGGAGCTCCTCCAGGCGCGCCTGGACGGAGGCGGCGAGGTCGGCCTGGTCGGGGGGCAGGGTGCCGTTCGGGCCGGGGTCGCCCAGCGCGCCGGGCGCGGTGGCGGGGGCCCACCGGGACCAGTCGGGCGCCTCGGCGACGAAGCCGCCCTCCGGGGTGGTGCGGAAGAGCTCGCGGAGCTCGGGCAGGAACCGGGGGCGGCCGTAGGAGGCCAGCGCCATGACCTTGTACTCGTCGCTCGACCGGAGGAACCCGAGGTGCTCGGTCAGCGACTCGTAGACCAGGCCGAGGGAGTGGGGGAGCTCCTGGCTCGCGAGGACCTCGAGCCTGCCGTGGTCGTACCGGCCGGCCAGGTGCGAGGAGCGCTCGCCGCGCCCGTCGAGCGACAGGACGCTGCAGGTGGGGTAGGGCGACGCGAGGGCCGCCGACGCGGCGTGGGCCACCTCGTGGGGGACGAACCGCACGGTCGCCGGGCTGAGCCCCGGGAGGGCGGTGGCGAGGAACTGGGGGGCTCGTTCCGCGTACCGCAGCCGCAGCCAGTCCCACGGGTCGGGCAGGCCCATCTCGTCGGACGGCTTCGCGAGCGCCGGGTCGAAGGAGTACGCGACGGCGTCGAGGTCGCCGGGTTCGAGCCCGCCGACGTCGAGGCACCACCGCATGGCCTGCTCGGGCAGCTCCCAGGCGGCGAACGGCACCGGCCGCTTCCCGTGCTTGCGGCGGGAGAACCGTTCCTCCTCCGCCGCGGCGACAATTCGCCCGTCGACGACCAGGGCGGCCGACGGGTCGTGGAACAGGGCGTTCACCCCGAGAACTCGCATCGTTGACCTCCGCGCGGGCGGCGTCACCGGGCGTCTTCCGGTTCCCCCACGGTGGTGTCGGGGAGAAGCACTCGCATCTTGAACCGCTTCTCGCCCGTCCCTCAGCGGGGTGGGGCGGACGGCGCGCGAGCGGGCCGCACGCGTGCCAGCGTGGAGACGACCGACACCGCTGCCACAGGAGGTGCGCCGTGAGCGAGAACCCTTCCGGCACCACGCCGTACGACCCCGACGAGGACCCCGACACCCAGCCCATGTCGCTCAACCCGCGGGAGGGCGAGCAGGCGTCAGGGCAGCCCGGCGAGGGCCGTGGCGAGCAGGAGGACACGGACGCGGACCCCGCGAACCTCAACCCGCGGGTGGGCGAGCAGGCGCGGGGCGACGACGGGTGAGCGGCGGCGTCGTCGTCCCCGGGCCGCTGCGCGCCGACGTGGTGGTCGTGGGCGCAGGGCTGACCGGCACGGTCACGGCCCTCCTCCTCGCGGAGGGCGGCGCGGCCGTGACGGTGCTCGACGCGGGCACCGCACGGAGCACCACCACGGCCCGGTCCACGGGCAAGCTCTCGGTGCTGCAGGGCACCCGGCTCGCCCGGGTCGCCCGGCACGGCGACGAGGTGCTGCGCGCGTACGTGGCGGCGAACTTCGCCGGGATCGGCTGGTTGCGCCGCACGCTGGAGGGCCTCGACGTGCCCGTCGAGAACCGTGACGACATCACCGTGGCGACCGCTCCTGAGCAGGTGCCCGACGTGGACGCCGTGCTCGAGGCCTGCTCCCGCCAGGGCCTGGCCGCCGAGTGGGAGGAGCAGCCTCCGGTCCCCGAGCCGGCCTTCGGCGCCGTCCGGCTCCCGGGCCAGGCCCAGGTGGACCCTCTCCGCATGCTCTCGGCGCTGCGCTCACGTCTCCGCGCCCGGGGGGTCCGTGTCCACGACGGCGTCCGGGTGCGGCAGGTGCGGCACTCGTCGTCGGGCGTGGCGCTCCGCACCACCCGCGGGACCGTGCTCGCGGACCGGGTGGTGCTCGCGACCGGCGTGCCTCCGGGCCGGCTGGGCGGGCTGTTCCTGCGGCTGGAGGCCGACCGGAGCTACCTGACCGCCTGGGAGCTGGCCGACCCGTCGGCGCTCCCGCCCGGGTTCGCCGAGACGATGTCGATCACGGCAGGGTCGCCGGTGCGTTCGCTGCGCACCTCGGGGAAGCTCCTGGTCGTGGGCGGGGAGGGGCACCCGGTGGGCCGGGAGAGCAGCCCGGCCGCGCGCGTGGCCGCGCTCGACGAGTGGACGCGCGCGCACCTGCCGGTCGGCGCCCGGCGCCACGCGTGGTCCGCGCAGGACTACCGGAGCGACACGGACCTCCCGCTCGTGGGCCCGGCGGTGCCCGGTGACGAGCGGGTGCTCGTCGCCACCGGGTACGACAAGTGGGGTCTCACCAACGGTGCGGCGGCCGGGCTGGCGCTCGCGGGCCGGATCCTCGGCGACCCGGTGGAGTGGGGTCCGCTGCTGGAGCCCTGGGCGCGAGCGCCGCGGCCGCGCACGGCGACCGCCGCGACCTTCGCCGAGCAGGCGAAGGGCTGGGCCTGCGCGGTGACGAGGCCGGCGGGCCGGCCACCGAGAGGGACGACGGTCCGCGTCTCCCGCGTGTGCCCGCACCTCGGCGGTCTGGTGACCTGGAACGACCAGGAGCAGTCCTGGGACTGCCCGGTGCACGGCTCCCGCTTCGGGCCCGACGGGGCACTCCTCGAGGGCCCGGCCACGGAGGGCCTGCACCCGCGCTGACGAGAATTCTTCATTGTTTACTGTATGGTGAAACTCTCCACCGGAAATGGCGGTGTGAGAAGGCGTTAACAGCGCCGCCATTGTACTGACAATGGCCTTTCTGTCACTTCATGCGGTGAAACTTCCCCGCGACGAAAAGACTCGTACTGTCACCCTCAGCAGGGGCGCCCGGGCCGCGACGGCCCCGCGTCATTCCTGCTGAGCCACCTTTTCTGACGACCGACGGACGGGCCGTCGACCCTGTGAGGGCCGACGGCACCGCCCGCGATGAGCCCTGCCTCCCGGCCGGGCGAAACCACAGGGGGAATGCGTGACACGAGGTCTTTTTGTCAAGCCGAAGGCCTGGGCCGTGATGGCCACCATCACCGTGAGCCTGGTGTGCGTGGGGGCCGCCACCGCTCAGGGTGACGCACGGTTCGAGCCGCCCACCCCGGCCACCCGGGTGATGGGCCTGCAGTACGCCGACCTGCCCGGCAACGCGGGCACCGTCGACCTGTACCTGCCGGCCGACACGAGCAAGCCGGCACCCGTGGTGATCTGGTCCGCGGGGAGCGGGTTCATGGGCGACAACGGCAACTCGCGCGGCGACAGGGTCGCTGCGGCGCTGAGCCACCGCGGGTACGCCATGGCGGCGGTCGCGGTCCGGTCCTCGAGCCAGGCGATCTTCCCGGCGCAGGTCAACGACGCCAAGGCGGCGGTCCGCTGGCTGCGGGCGCACGCCGACGAGTACAACCTCGACCCGGACCGCTTCGCCTCCATGGGGAACAGCTCCGGCGGGTGGGTCGCCTCCATGCTCGCGACCACGGGCAACGACCCTGCCCTGGAGGGCACCGTCGGCCTCACCGGGCCGTCCTCGGCGGTGCAGGCGGGGGTCAGCCTCTTCGCGCCGACGGACTTCTTGCAGCAGGACGCGCACATGCTGCCGGGGGGCTGCGACATCATCAACCGGATGGGCGGCGGCAGCGACTGCCATGACGACCCGACCAGCCCCGAGTCCCGCCTCCTCGGCGCCCCGATCCAGGAGGTCCCCGGCCTGGCGAAGCTCGCCGACCCGGGCTCCTGGGCCGACGCCGAGACGCCGCCGATGCTGCTGGCGCACGGCACGGACGACCTGCTCCTTCCCACGCACCAGGGGCAGGCGTTCTTCGAGGCGCTCAGCAGCGCGGGGGCCGAGGCCACGTTCTACACGGTCCACGGGTTCGGGCACGACATGTCGTTCCTCGACCAGACGAGCCACCACGCGGCCACGGACGTCCTCGTCACCTACGGGAAGGACAAGTTCCGAGCGGGCCCGCCGGAGCCCGTCACCTGGGACACGGTCGCCGACTTCCTCGACGCCTCGCTGAACCGCGGGACACCTCCCGGCAAGCGCTGACGAGAGCGGCCGGGCCCTGGGCGGGCCCGGCCGATCGAGCCTTCGAGCCGCCGAAACCTGTCCGGTCACCTAGACTCGGTGACACGGAGTCATGAAGCGGCGCCAGACCCTGCGGATCTGGGAGGTTCAGAATGACTGCCATCTCGCACCGCACGGCCCCTCTAGTGGGCACCCGCCGTGGCGAGTCCGCCACGGCGACCGTCTCGTCGATGCACTCGGTCGGCGAGCTGACCGAGGCCCTGGGCCTCGGCACCAACCTGCTTGTCGGCCGGTATCGCGTCGAGCTCACCACCGGCACGTGGTGGTGGTCCGACGAGGTGTACGCGATGCACGGCTGGGAGAAGGGCGAGGTCGAGCCCGGCCTGGACGCCCTCGTCTCCCGCAAGCACCCTGACGACCGCGCCCGCGTGGTCCGCGCGGCTACGGAGGCCCTGCGAGCCGGCAAGCCGTTCGCGTGCGCGCACCGCATCATCGACGGTCACGGCCGGTCGAGGGCGGTCGTCATCACCGGCCAGGGCAGGCGCGACCCTCGTGGCCGCTCCGCCGAGCTGGCCGGCTACGTGGTAGACGTGACGCCCGTCCAGAAAGAGGCTCTGGACCGGGAGTCGGACCGGGCGGTGACCCGGGCGTTCGTCAGCCAGGCGGTCGTCGAGCAGGCCAAGGGCGTGCTGATCGCCGTCCGCGGTCTCGACGAGGGCACCGCCACCCGCACGCTGCTCGAAGCGGCGAGCGGGGCCGGAGTGCCGCTGCACACCGCTGCGGCCCAGGTCATGACCGCCCTGACCGGCAAGGAGGCCCTGGGCGGGGTCGCGGAGGCCACCGTGGCGAGCGCGCTCGCCGCCGTCCACCCGGTCGAGCGGCCGCGGGGACACGACCCGCTGCTCACCCGGCGTCGGCCGCGACCGAAGGCCGCGGCCGCACGCTGACGCGGTAACGATCGAGCCCGCCGCGAACCGGACGGTTCGC
>NZ_JBXTSN010000026.1:24107-45470 GCF_057158775.1 Antribacter sp. NEAU-D49
CGGGGTCGGCCACCCGGGGCGGCGGCGCCCGGTTGCCTGGCCGGCCCCGCCCCCCCCCCCCCCCGGGGGGGGGGGGGGGGGGCTCGACTGCTCCTGCGCCCCGGCCGGTGCGTCAGCGGGCCTTGTGGGCGAACCGCATGGCGACCCGTGCGGCACCCTTGCTCGCCGCGCGGCGCACCAGCACGGCGGTGCCCGCCGCCACCGCCGCGAACGCGGTGGCCTGGAGCATGTTGAGCTCGGGGTCGTCGGCCTTGGTGGGCGCCGCCTTGCCCGTGACGCTCTTCCAGATGAGGCCCACCGCCTTCTGTGCCGCCCAGCCGGCGGCGAACGTCAGCGCGATCGTGGTGACCTTCACAGCGAGTGTCTGTTCCGTCTCATTCTGCGCCATGTGCTCACGGTAGCCGGACCGGGGTGAGTAGGCTTCTCGGATACGACAGGGGAGCGCCACCGAGCGCTGAGAGTGCGGACCACCGCAGACCCTTGAACCTGATCCGGTTCGTACCGGCGGAGGAAGTCGAAGGGAAGAAAGTGTCAGTTCGTCGTGCCATCAAGCCAGCCCAGGGGGCAGCCCTCGCAGGGATGCTCGTGACGGCTCTCGCCGCCTGCTCGGGCACCGGCCCGGGCGAGACCGGCGGGGGAGACGAGGGGGCGGGCACCGTGACCCTCGTGACCCACGACTCGTTCGCGCTGTCCGAGGGCCTGATCGAGGACTTCGAGGCCGAGTCCGGGTACAGCGTGGAGACCGTCGCCACCGGTGATGCCGGGACGCTCGTCAACCAGCTCGTCCTGACCAAGGGCTCGCCCCTCGGCGACGTCGTGTTCGGGATCGACAACACGTTCGCGTCGCGCGCGCTCGACGCGGGGGTGCTCGCCTCCTACACGCCTGAGACGCTGCCCGACGGCGCGGAGCAGCTCGGCGACGGCGAGCTCACGCCCGTCGACCAGGGCGACGTCTGCATCAACGCCGACCTCGCCTGGTTCGAGGCGCACGGCCTGCCGGTGCCCGCGACCCTCGAGGACCTCGCGAAGCCCGAGTACAAGGACCTGCTCGTGGTGACCAACCCCGCCACGTCGTCACCCGGGCTGGCGTTCCTCCTGACGACGATCGGCGGCTTCGGCACCGACGGCTTCGAGGCGTACTGGCAGTCGCTCGTGGACAACGGCGTGAAGGTCGTCGACTCATGGGAGGACGCGTACTACGTCGACTTCTCCGGGGCCGAGGGCGGCAGCCGGCCGCTGGTCCTCTCGTACGCGACCTCGCCCGCCTTCACGGTGACGGAGGACGGCTCCGCGACGACCACGGGCGCTCTCCTGGGCACCTGCTTCCGTCAGGTCGAGTACACCGGCGTCCTCGCGGGTACCGACAACGAGGACGGCGCGCAGGCGCTCGTCGACTTCCTCCTCTCGCCCGAGGTCCAGGCCGACGTGCCCACCTCCATGTACATGTACCCGGCGGACCCGTCGGTGGAGCTGCCGGAGGAGTGGGTCAAGTTCGCGCCGCTCGCGCCCGAGCCGTTCACGGCCGACCCCGCCGACGTGGCCGAGCACCGCGAGGAGTGGATCGAGCAGTGGACCGCGGTGGTGGTGGGCTGAGGCCATGGCTCGCGTGATCGGCAGTTCGTCGGATGTTCGGCAGCCCGGGCTGGCGCTCATCCGAAGAACAGCCGAACACGCCGCGCGAACTGCCGAACACGCCGCGAGGGGTGGGCTGACCGGCGCCCGGCTCGGCTGGGGCCTCGCGGTCGTGGTGCCCCTGCTCTTCCTCGGCGTGTTCTTCGCGTGGCCGGTGGCCGCGCTGGTGCTGCGGGGGTTCGTCGCGGACGGGGTGGTCGACCTCGGCGGGTTCGCCGAGGTGCTCGGCCGCCCGCGCACGTGGCGGCTCGTGGGCCTCACGCTGGCGCAGGCGGGGCTGGGAACCGTGTTCTCGGTGCTGCTCGGCCTGCCTCTCGCCTACGTGCTGTACCGGCGGTCGTTCCCGGGCCGCGGGCTCGTGCGCGGGCTCGTGACGGTGCCGTTCGTGCTGCCCACGGTCGTGGTCGGCGTCGCGTTCCGGACCCTGTTCGTCGAGGGCGGGCTCCTCGGTTTCCTCCGGCTGGAGGAGACGCTCGCCGCGATCGTCGTCGCTCTCGTGTTCTTCAACGTGTCGGTCGTGACGCGGACCGTCGGCGGCCTCTGGGAGCGGCTCGACCCGCGCGCCGAGCAGGCCGCCGCCGCGCTGGGCGCGAGCCCCTGGCGGGTGCTGCGCACCGTGACGCTGCCGTCGCTCGGCCCGGCCATCGCCTCCGCGGCGTCCGTCGTGTTCCTGTTCTGCGCCACCGCCTTCGGTGTGGTGCTCGTGCTCGGCGGCGTCCGGTACGGCACCGTCGAGACGGAGATCTGGGTGCGCACCACCCAGTTCCTCGACCTGCGGTCGGCCGCCGTGCTGTCCGTCCTCCAGCTCGTCGTGATCACGGGCGCCCTGGTGGCCTCCGCACGGGCACGCGCCCGGCGGGAGGCGGCGCTCGCCCTCGTCGGCGACGGCACCACCTCGGCGCCGCTCTCCTGGCGCTCCCCGGGCGACGTCGCGGCGGCGCTCGGCGCGGCCCTCGTCGTCGGCGGCCTCGTCGTGCTCCCGCTCGCCGGGCTGGTGCTCCGGTCGTTCCGCGGGCCCACCGGTGACTGGGGCCTGGAGAACTACGTCGCCCTGGGCACCACCGGCGGCCGGAACGCGCTGGTGGTCACCGTCTGGGAGGCCGCCGGGAACTCCCTCCGCACGGCCGCGCTGGCGACCGCGATCGCACTGGTCGTGGGTGGCCTCGTCGCGCTCGTCGTGTCACGCAGGCCCCGCGCAGCCACCGCCCGGCGCGCCGTCATGGTGCTCGACGCGCTGTTCATGCTCCCGCTCGGCGTCTCCGCCGTGACCGTGGGCTTCGGCTTCTTCATCACCCTCGACCAGCCGCTCGGCCTGCCCGTGGACCTGCGGACCTCCGGCCTGCTGGTGCCGATCGCGCAGGCGGTCGTGGCCGTACCACTCGTGGTGCGGACCGTCCTGCCGGTGCTGCGCGCCGTGGACCCCCGGCTCCGCGAGGTGGCCGCGGTGCTCGGCTCGTCCCCCGGGCGGGTGCTCCGCACGGTCGACGTGCCGCTCGCGGCCCGCTCCCTCGGCCTGGCGACCGGCTTCGCGTTCGCGGTGTCGCTCGGGGAGTTCGGCGCCACCTCGTTCCTCGCCCGGCCCGACGCCGCCACCCTGCCCGTCGTCATCTTCCGGCTCGTCGGGCGGCCGGGCCCCGAGAACTACGGCATGGCGCTCGCGGCGTCGGTGGTGCTGGCGGTGCTCACCGCGACGGTGATGATGCTGGCCGAACGGCTGCGCGGCGACCGCGCGGGAGGAGAGCTGTGATGCACGGACCGGGCACGGAAGACGGGCTGGAGGTGCGGGACGTCGTCGTGCGGTACCGGACCCGCGGGGCGGGCCTGCGGTGGCGGCCCGGCCGTGCGCAGGCGGCACGCTCGGCGGAGACGGTCGCGGTCGACGGGGTCTCGCTCCACGTCGCGCCCGGCGAGGTGGTCGCCCTCCTCGGCCCTAGCGGGTGCGGCAAGTCCTCCCTGCTGCGGGCTGTCGCGGGCCTGGAGCCCCTGGCGGCCGGCGAGGTGCGGTTCGACAGCCAGGACCTCGCCGGGACACCCGTGCACCGCCGCCGGTTCGGGCTGATGTTCCAGGACGGCCAGCTCTTCCCGCACCGGGACGTGGCCCGGAACGTGGCCTACGGGCTCGAGGCGGCGGGGACGCCGGCGGCGGAGCGCGCCGCCCGGGTGGCCGAGCTGCTCGAGGCCGTCGGGCTGGCGGGCTACGGGTCGCGCGCGGTCACCACGCTCTCCGGCGGGGAGCGCCAGCGGGTTGCCCTGGCACGGGCGCTGGCGCCGCGACCGCGCCTGCTCCTGCTCGACGAGCCCCTGTCGGCCCTCGACCGCGGCCTGCGCGAGCGGCTCGCCGGCGAGCTCCGCGAGGTGCTCACCGCCACGGGGACCACCGCCGTGTTCGTCACCCACGACCACGACGAGGCGTTCGTCGTGGCCGACCGTGTCGCCGTCATGGACCGCGGCCGGCTCCTGCAGGTCGCGCCCCCGGAGGAGCTGTGGCAGCGCCCGGCGTCGCGCCGGGTGGCCGAGTTCCTCGGATTCCAGGCGTTCGTCCCGGCGGCGGCGCTCCCGCCGGGCGTGCTGCCCGACGCCGGACGGCCGGGTCTCGCCGGCACGTCGCCGGAGACGGTGGTCGCCGTGGGGCCGGCCGGGCTGCGCCTGCTGCCCGACATCGGCGAGCCGCTCCGCGCCGTCGAGCAGGGGCCCCTGTGGCAGGCCTCGGTGGTGGCGACCGCGTTCCGGCGCGGCCGCGCGGAGGTGACGGTCGACGTCGACCTCGGCGCGGGGCCGGTCCGCGTCACCGCCGTCGAGGAACCCGCCCTGTACGACGGCGTCGCCACGGACCCGGCCGCGCGGCGTCGTCGGCCCGCTGTGGGCGAGAAGGTGACGATCACGCTCGACCCGTCGGGCTGCGCGCTGCTGCCCCCGCCCCGCTGACCCCCGCCCTCCACGCACCGAGACAGTGCTCTCGCCCGACGGACGAACTGACTCGGCGGTTCAGCCCGCGGAGAAGCCCGTCGCCTCGCCCGCAGACCAGGGCGCCGCCGGCGGGTGCGGCTGCCGGATCAGGAACGCCTGCCGGGCCACCTGCATGAGCATGAGGAGCGCCTGCCGCTGCGGCTCGCCGACGACGGGGTCCTCCGCGCCACGAGCCACCCGCTCGTGCAGCATCGCGAGCTCGGTGGCGCCGTGCTGGTAGTCCCGCATCGCCCGCGCTGCACCGGTGCCGCCCACGGACTGCGCCCACGTGCGGGCCATCCGTCGGCCACGGAGCGTGGAGAGCATGCTCAGGTCGGCGGGCGTGACCAGGCCGGTGGGCAGGTAGGCGGTGAGGTGGTGCGTCACGAGCCCGACCGTGCGCCGCCGGTCCCGCACCAGCACCACCGAGACGCCGATGAGGACGCACAGCCCCACGAGGTACGCGAACGACAGCCCGGCGTAGCCCCAGCGGGTGGACCCGTTCCACAGCATGTGCAGGGCGACGGCCCCGGCGAGACCGCCGAGCGGCGCGGCCCACCGCTTGACGCTCCCGCGCGGGGCGAGTGCCGCGGCGGTGACGCCCAGGCCGGTCAGCGCGGTGCACAGGGGGTGCAGCAACGGGGACAGCACGCCGCGCATGAGGAACGTGTACCCCAGGAGGTCGGTCTCCGCGGCCGAGATGAAGTAGGTGACGTTCTCGACCGCGGCGAAGCCGAGGCCCACCATCGCCGCGTAGATCACGCCGTCGGTGGGGCCGTTGAGCTCGTGCCGCCGGAACCACAGCATCCCGAACAGCACCAGGCCCTTGAGGATCTCCTCGACGAAGGGCGCCTCGAAGGTGGCGGTGACGTACCAGCCCTCCTCCGCGGACAGCGACGTGGTGACGAGCATGAGCCCGAGCGTGTTGAGCACCGCCGCGACGAGGGTCGCCACTCCGGCACCCCACAGGAACGCCAGGACCAGCGCGTTGGGCGGCTCCGGCTCGAGCCGGTCGAGCGCGAGCACGAGGGGGAGCCACAGGCCCAGGGGCAGCAGCGCGAGGATCAGCCCGGCGACGAACGGGGCGCCACCGGTCACCGCCGCGTAGCCGAGCGAGACGAGCAGGCAGAGCGACGAGACAGCGATCCCGACGATCACCCCGACGGGCGGCCGGCCAGGGGACCGGCCTTGAAGGATCGCGTTGGGATCGATGACAGCCATGGGCGGGATATTACGGATCGTTGGTGCGGGCGTCCCGGCGAGCCACGTCGTGTCGGAGCCCAACTACGCTGGCGCCCGTGCCTCACGAACCTTCTGTCGCCCTGGAGCTCGCCGTGCAGGACCCCGCCGGTGCGCTGGTCGCCGCCGCCGTGGGTGCTCAGCGGGTGGAGCTGTGTGCCGCGCTCGGAGCGACGGGCGGGATGACGCCGTCGGCCGGACTCCTCGAGGCCACGCTGGACGCGCTCGGTGCCGCCGCCGTGGGCGTGCACGTGCTGGTCCGGCCACGGCCGGGGGGCTTCGTCTACGACTCGGTGGAGGCGGCGGTGCAGGCCCGCGACGTGCGCGCGGCGATCACGGCCGGGGCGGCGGGCGTCGTCGTCGGCGCGCTGCTGCCCTCGGGGGCCGTGGACGTGGCGACGGTGCGCCTGCTCGCGGACACGGCCCGCGCGGCCCTGCCCGCCGCCGAGGTCACCTTCCACCGGGCGATCGACACCGTGGCCGACCCCGTCGCCGCGCTCGACGTGCTCGCGGGCCTCGGCGTGACGCGGGTGCTCACGTCGGGAGGCGCGGCCCGCGCCGTCGACGGGCTGGACCGGCTCGCCGCCCTCGCGGCCCGGGGGAGCGAGCTGGGCGTCCAGGTCATGGCGGGCGGCGGCGTGCGGCCCGACGACGTCGGCGCGCTGGTCGGGGCGGGCGTGCACGCCGTGCACCTGTCGGCGAAGCGCACGGTCACCGACGACGGCGGGCCCGGCGGCGGGGGAGACGACGGCTACGAGGTCACGGACGAGCCGGTGGCCCGTGCGGCGGCTGAGGCCCTCGCCCGCGCCCTCACGCCGTGACGTTGTGGGTATGGCTGTGGTCACAATTCCCCGCGGAATTCTGACCACAGCCATACCCACAACGACGGGCGGGGTCAGCCGCGCAGCTCGCGGTACTTCGTGATCAGCGCCGCCGTCGACGCGTCCTGCGTGGCGAGCGCCGCCTCGTCGCCGGCCACGGCCGGGGCCACCTCGAGCGCGAGCTTCTTGCCGAGCTCCACGCCCCACTGGTCGAACGAGTCGATGCCCCACACCACGCCCTGCACAAAGGTGATGTGCTCGTAGAGAGCGACGAGCTGTCCCAGCACCGACGGCGTCAGGGCGGGCGCCAGGATCGACGTCGTCGGCCGGTTGCCCGAGAACACGCGGGCGGAGACCAGGTCCTCCGCGGTGCCCTCGGCGCGTACCTCGTCGGCCGTCTTGCCGAAGGCCAGCGCCTTGGTCTGCGCGAAGAAGTTCGCGAGGAACAGCCCGTGCACGTCGGCGCCGGCCTCCACGGCCCCGCCGTCGCCCACCGCATCGGCCAGCGGGTAGGCGGGCTGGGCCACGGCGATGAAGTCGGCCGGGATCAGCCGCGTGCCCTGGTGGATCAGCTGGTAGAACGCGTGCTGCCCGTTGGTGCCGGGCTCGCCCCAGAAGACCTCGCCGGTGCCGGTGGTGACGGGCGTGCCGTCCCAGCGCACCGACTTGCCGTTGGACTCCATCGTGAGCTGCTGCAGGTACGCCGGGAAGCGGTGCAGCTGCTGCGCGTACGGCAGCACGGCGTGCGTGTGGGCGCCGCGGAAGTTCGTGTACCAGACGTTGAGCAGGCCCATCAGGACCGGCACGTTCTCGGCGAGCGGCGCCGTGGCGAAGTGCTCGTCCATGGCGCGGAAGCCCGCGAGGAGCTCGGCGAACCGCTCCGGCCCGATCGCGATGGCGAGCGACGTCCCGATGGTCGAGTCCATCGAGTACCGGCCGCCCACCCAGTCCCAGAACCCGAACGCGTTCTCGGGGTCGATGCCGAACGCCGCCACCTTGTCGAGCGCGGTGGACACGGCCACGAAGTGCTTCGCGACGGCGTCGCGGCGGCCGTCCTCGGTGTCCTCGATCGCACCGGCGGCGACGAGCGAGCGGAGCAGCCAGTCGCGGGCCAGCCGCGCGTTGGTCAGGGTCTCCAGCGTGCCGAACGTCTTGGACGCCACGATGAAGAGCGTGGTCGTGGGGTCGAGGTCGGCCGTCTTCTGCGCCACGTCGGTGGGGTCGATGTTCGAGACGAACCGGACCTCGAGGCCTTCGGCGACGTACGGCTCGAGCGCCTCGTACGCCATGACGGGCCCCAGGTCGGAGCCGCCGATCCCGATGTTGACGACGGTCCGCACCTGCGACCCGGTCACGCCCGCCCACTCGCCGGACCGCACCTTGTCCGCGAACGCGTACATCTTCTGCAGCTCGGCCTGGACGTCGGCGTCGACGTCCTGCCCGTCCACGGTGAGCGACGGCGTGGCCCCCGCAGGGCGCCGCAGCGCCGTGTGCAGCACCGCGCGGTCCTCGGTGACGTTGATGTGCTCGCCCGAGAACATCGCGTCGCGGCGCTCGGCCACGCCGACCTGCTCGGCGAGGGCGACGAGGGAGGCCAGCACCTCGTCGGTGAGCAGGTTCTTCGAGAGGTCCACGTACAGGTCGGCCGCCTGGAAGGCGAACCGCTGGGCGCGGCCGGGGTCGGCGGCGAACCAGCGCCGCAGGTCGGGCTCGAGGGTCTCGGACTGCTTGCCGAGGTCAGCCCACGCGGAGGTGGTCGTGGCGTCGACGGGTGAGGTGCTCATCGGGGCGTCCTGCGCTTCCGGTCGGGTGGATACGTCCGCACCCAACCTAGTGACCCGGAGCGTCGCCCGCGCTGTCGCGTGGGTCACGCCGGACCGCTCCGAGCGTCCGCCCGCTGGGAGGATGGCCCGGTGAGCGCGCACCTGGACCTCCTGACCGGCGAGCGGGCGCGCAGCCTCCTGACGGTCGTGGCGGCAGCCTCGGGCGGCGAGCTGCTCGACTGGCGGGTGCGCCAGGTGGACCACCGGCCCGGCTCGGCCGGCCCGTCCCGGCCCGGGGCCGGGACGGCGCCCACCACGACCGTGGCGTACCGGGCGCGCGTGCGCCGCGACGGCGCGGTCCGTCGCACCACGTTCGGTGCGAGCGCGGGCCGCCCGGAGCACCACGGCGCCCCGGGCGTGCTCACGGTGGCCGACGGCGACACGCACGTCGCCGTCTGGGCCTTCCCCGACGACCCCGCGCTGCCCGCCCTCCGCCGGGCGGTGGACCCGGGGTTCGCGCGCGGCCTCCTCGACGGCCTTCCCGGCGAGCGACCCGGCGAGCGCCCCGAGCTCCGTGTGCGCGCGTACCGCCCGACGCGGCGGGCCGTGGTGGAGGTGCGGACGCCGTCGGCCCGGGTGTTCCTCAAGGTGGTGCCGCCGGACCGGCTGGCCGACCTGCACGCCCGCCACACCCTCCTGAGCGACGCGGGTCTCGCCGTGCCCGCCCCGCTCCACCGGGCCGACGACGGCCTGCTGGTCCTCTCCGCGCTCGACGGCACCGGCATGCGCGCGGCGCTCCGCGACGGCGGGCCGGTCCCTGCCCCGCAGGACGTCCTGGACCTGCTGGGACGCCTCCCGGACGCGGTAGCGGGGCTGCCCCGCCGTCGGGCGTGGAGCGGGTCCGCCCGCCACTATGCCCGGGTGATCGGCGCCGCGGTCCCGGCGGTGGCGGGACGGGCGGCCGACCTGGCGGGCGCGATCCAGGAGCGCCTCACCGGCGTGGACGCCGGGACCGAGCCCACCCACGGCGACCTGTACGAGGCCCAGCTCCTCCTAGGCCCTGGCGGCGCAGTCACCGGCCTGCTCGACGTCGACACCGCCGGGCCGGGCCACCGCGCCGACGACCTCGCGTGCCTCGTGGCGCACCTCGACGTGCTCGCCCACGTGGACGGGTTCGACCCGGCTCGGCAGCGGGCACTCGCCGGCGCCTACGCGGACGGGTTCGCGTGCGCCGTCGACCCGCGGGACCTGGCCGTGCGCGTCGCCGGGGTGCTCCTCTCGCTGGCCACGGGCCCGCACCGCGTCCGGGGCCCCGGCTGGCAGGCGGCCACCTCCCGCCGCCTGGACGGAGTCGCGGAGTGGCTCGTCGGCCGCGGCTGGTGAACGCGCCAGACTGCTTCCAGAGTCGCCTACGGACCGCACGACGGACCTGGAGGCAGTCTGGCGCGTTCACCACCGTCACCCCGCCCTTCTAGGGTGGCCCCCGTGACCTCCACCCCCCGGCCGCGGATCGCGATCTGTGGCATGGCCATCGAGTCCAGCACGTTCTCCCCGCACCGCTCCGGCTGGGAGGCGTTCACCCTCCTTCGGGGCAACGAGCTGGTGCGGCGGTACCCGTTCCTCTGGGACGGCGCGCCCCTGCGGCGCGAGGCGGAATGGGTGGGGGTGCTGCGGGCCGGGGCGCTCCCTGGCGGCGCCGTCCCCGCCGACGTGTACGAGAGCGTCCGCACCGAGATCGCCACGGTCCTCGACGCGGAGGGTCCGTTCGACGGCGTCTTTCTCGACCTCCACGGCGCGATGACGGTGCTGGGGTACACGGACGTGGAGGCCGACCTCGTCGCGGCGGTGCGCGCCGTCGTCGGCCAGGGATGCCTGCTCTCCACCTCCACGGACCTGCACGGCAACGTGTCGCGCGAGCTCGCCGCCCTGACCGACCTGCTCACCTGCTACCGCATGGCCCCGCACGAGGATGCCGACGAGTCGCGCGAGCGGGCCGCCGCCAACCTCGTCACCCGCCTCACGCCCGGCCCCGACGGCGTGCCGCCCGGCCGTCCGCGCACGGCGTGGGTGAGCGTCCCCGTGCTGCTCCCGGGGGAGAAGACGAGCACCCGGCTGGAGCCGGCCAAGAGCATCTACGCGGAGGTACCCCGCGTCGAGGCGCTCGACGGCGTCCTCGACGCCGCCGTCTGGGTGGGTTACGCCTGGGCGGACGAACCGCGGTGCCGTGCCGCGGTCGTCGTCACGGGGGACGACGACGAGGTGATCGTCCGCGAGGCCGAGCGCCTCGCCCGCCGCTACTGGGACGCCCGCGACGGCTTCGCCTTCGTGGCGCCCGCCGGGTCCTACGACGAGTGCCTGGCCGCGGCGCTCGCGAGCGATGCCCGGCCCTTCTTCCTGTCCGACTCGGGCGACAACCCCACGGCGGGCGGTGCGGGCGACGTCACCTGGACGCTGGCGCGTCTCCTCGCCGAGCCGGCTTTCGCGACACCGCCGGAAGCAGGCGGCCGCACGGCGATCTACGCGTCGCTGCCCGACGCCGGGGCCGCCGCGCAGGTCGCCGCCGCCGGACCGGGCGCCACCGTCGAGGTGGAGGCCGGGGCGCGGGTGGACGACGGCTCGCACGGGCCGGTCACCCTGCGGGGCGTCGTGGAGCACGTGCGCACGGACGACCCTGTCGCGGGGATCGTCGCGGTCGTGCGGTGCGGAGGGCTGCGCGTGATCCTCACCGAGCGGCGCAAGCCGTACCACCTGGAGTCCGACTTCACGTCGATCGGGCTGGACCCGCGCGGCACCGACGTCGTGGTGGTCAAGATCGGCTACCTGGAGCCCGAGCTGTACGACCTGGCCGCGGACTGGCGGCTCATGCTCACCCCGGGCGGCGTGGACCAGGACCTGCTGCGCCTGGGGCACGAGAACCTGGCGCGGCCCGTGTACCCGTTCGACACGTTCGACGAGGAGCCGGACCTGCGGGCCGAGCTGCTCTGAGGGGCCCGGTCCGGGAGAGGCCGGGTCCGGCCGGTGCCCGTGCGCACCGGCCGGACCCGGGGATCAGAGGTGGAGCTGCCACTCGCTCTGCACGCCCGCCGGGGCGAAGCCCAGCGCGACGTTGATCGCGAGCATGTGGTCGTTCTCCTGCGCGTTCCACGTGTGGACGCGCCGCGCGGCGGGGTTCGCACGCGCCAGCTCGTCGAGGACGGCGACCTTGACGAGCAGCCCGAGCCGGTGCCCGCGGTGCTCCCGCAGCACGAGCGTGTCGTCCTGGAAGACCACCTCGGGCCGGTCCTGGGAGAAGGACACGCACGAGAACCCGGCCAGCGTGCCCGACTCCTCGTGCTCGGCCGCCGCGAGGACCAGCCGGCTGCCGCTCGCGCGCATCGCCCGGTGCTTGTCGCGGACCCGGCCGGCGTCCCAGGGGTCCTCCTCGATCTCGAGGCCGGCGTTCGGGGCGTCGGTGGACATCCGGGTGTACAGCGTGGCGAGACCGGCCAGCCGATCCTCGGGAACCTCGTCGCACCACACGTGCACCCGGTACCCGGCCGCGGCCGTGCGGGCACTCGCGCGCAGCGGGTCCAGCCGCTCGGCGGGCACCGGGAGCCCGAGGTGCGAGTGTCGTTCCACCTGTTCCAGCGCGAACCCGTGCCGCAGGGCGAACTGGGCCCCTGGGTCGGATCGGGGGAACCGCCCGCTGCCGGTCGGCGGCACGAGGGCGTCCGGCCCGGGTGGCGGCTCCGCCCCGCCGAGGTCCGCGTCGCCGACCACGACGGTGCGGCCTGCGGCGCGGACGTCCGCGAGGCACGCCTCCCACAGGGCCGTGCCGATACCCCGCCGGCGCCAGCCGGGCAGCACCCGGACGTGCGCCAGCGCCAGGTGCGGGTTGCTCGTCATCGGCAGCCCCACGACAGCCCGGCCCACCACCGCCTCGGGCGACGGCGTCGCGGAGCCGTCCGAGGCGTCGTCGGGCAGCGCTACCGCGACGTACCGCAGGACGCGCTCGTACTCCTGCTCCTCGACCATCGTGGTCAGGATGGTCCGGGCGTCGAGCGCGAGGTCGTCGTAGCCCAGGCCGTCCAGCTCGACGGCCCGGTCGACCAGGGCGGACCCGTGCACGGCCCAGGCCTCGGGGGAGGACAGCGGGTCGTCGCCGGAGGGGACCGGCACGCGGACGACGCGGACGGGGGCGGTCATGGGCCCAGCGTGACCCGCCGGCCTCGCCCCCGCCACGTTATTTGAGCCGGGTCAGGCGCCCCGTGCTACGTGAGCCGCGCGCACGACGCCCGCTCCACCAGGGTGGTGGGCAGGCGCAGGTGCTGCTCGCGCTCCGAGCCGTCGAGGAGGTCGACGAGCATGCGCAGCGCCTCGGCACCCATCTGGTGCAGCGGCTGGGCGATCGTGGTGAGCGGCGGGGTGCAGGTCGCGGACTCGGGAACGTTGTCGTAGCCGATGACCGACAGGTCCTCCGGCACGCGGAGGCCCATCTCGTGCGCCACCTCGATCATGCGGATCGCGGAGAGGTCGTTCGCCGCGAAGACGGCGGTGGGCCGGTCCGCGCGGTCCAGGAGCTCGTGCGCGGGTGCGTCGGCCCGGTCGGGGCGGTAGCCACCGACGCGGACCAGGTCCGGGTCGACGTCGAGCCCGTGCGCGGCCATGGCCTCGCGGAAGCCGAGCTCGCGGAGGCGGGCCGACTCGAGGTCGGGGCGTCCGCCCAGGTAGGCGATGCGGGTGTGGCCCAGGCCGATGAGGTACTCGGTGGCGGTCCGGGCGCCTTCGAGGCTGTCCGAGTCCACCGTCGGCGCGCCGGACGGGCCGGTGTGCGGGTCGATGGCGACCACGGGGACGCCGTCGTGCACCGGGGCCACGACGGTGGGAGTGACGATGACCGCGCCGTCGATCAGCGTGCCGCCGAGCCGCGACACGGAGCGGCGCTCCCAGCCGACGCGGTCCGCGCCTGCGGTGCTGCCACCCGAGTAGGCGAGCAGCTCGTAACCGGTGCCCTCGACCGCGGCCGAGATGCCCTTGAGGAGCTCGGTGCTGAACGGCTCGAACTCGGCGACGAGCACGCCGATCACGTTGGTGCGGCGCCGGCGCAGCGAGCGCGCGACCAGGGAGGACTCGTACCCGAGGTCCTCCACGACCTCCAGCACCCGCTCCGCCGTGGCCGCGGCCACGCCGTACCTGCCGTTGACCACCTTGGAGACGGTCGCGACCGAGACTCCGGCGACGCGCGCCACGTCGGTGATCGTCACCCGGCCGGAGCGGTCCGTGCTCTCCGAGCGCGCTGCCGAGCGGGGCTCGGACAGGAGTCGGGGCCCGGACACCGTGCTGCTGTCGGACGACGCCGTGGTCGCCAGATCTCTTGTCGCACCTGCCCCGAGCCCCACGGTGGGCTCGGGAGTGTCTCCCGCACTCTGCACACACAGACAGTACCTTGGGTACGGGTTGGGGCGTGTGTGGTAGGGGACGTTTCGAAATCGTTATCGCAAACGTTTGACTGGTCACACTCCCACCTGTCACTGTCGTACTCGACAGCATCCGACCTGTCGACCCGTCGACGACGACCAAGGGGTTTCACGATGATCAGGATGAAGCGGGGCACCGCAGCCCTCGCGCTCAGCGCGACGATCGCGCTCTTCGCAACGGCGTGTGCCGGCTCTGGCGGCACCACCGACGCCGGTGAGAACGCGGACGCCAAGACCATCACCTGGTGGCACAACTCGAACACCGGCGAGGGCAAGGAGTACTACGACAAGGTCGCCGCCGACTTCGAGGCGGAGACCGGTGTCAAGGTCGAGCTCCAGGCCATGCAGCACGAGGACATGCTCACCAAGCTGCAGGCCGCCCTCCAGTCGGGCGACCCGGAGCAGATCCCCGACGTCTACATGAGCCGTGGTGGTGGCGAGCTCAAGAACGAGGTCGAGGCCGGCCTGGTCCGTGACCTCACCGAGGACGCCGCCGACGAGATCAGCAAGATCAGCGCCTACACCGAGCAGTACGCGGTGGACGGCAAGGTCTACGCCCTGCCCTACACGATGGGCGTCGTCGGCTTCTGGTACAACAAGGACCTCTTCGCGCAGGCCGGGATCACCGACGTGACCCCGAACCCGACGATCGAGGAGTGGTACGGCTGGGTCGACAAGCTGAAGGCGGCCGGCATCGAGCCCGCCTCCGTCGGCGCCGGCGACAAGTGGCCCGCGGCCCACTACTGGTACTACAACGTGATCCGCGAGTGCACCAACGACACGATCGAGACCGCGATCGAGACGAAGGACTACTCGGACCCCTGCTTCCTCAAGGCGGGCGAGCACCTGGTCGACATCGTCAACCACCAGCCGTTCAACGCCGGCTTCCTCGCCACCAAGGCGCAGGACGGCCCGACGTCGGCCTCCGGCCTCCTCGCGACCGCCAAGGTCGGCATGGAGCTGGCCGGTCACTGGGAGCCCGGCGTGGCCGGTGGCCTCACCGAGGACGGCAAGGTCCCGAGCTTCCTCGGCTGGTTCGCGTACCCGACGTTCGACGGCCAGGGCGGCGACCCGACGACGATGATGGGTGGCGGTGACGCCTGGTCCGTCTCGACGAGCGCGCCCGACGCCGCTGTCGACTTCGCCAAGTACCTCCTGAGCGACGAGGTCCAGATCGGCTTCGCCGAGCTCGACATGGGTCTGCCGACCAACCCGGCCGCTGCGGACTCGCTGTCCGACGCCGCGCTGGCCGAGCTCCTCAAGGTCCGCAACACGTCCACGTCGGTGCAGCTGTACCTCGACACCCGTCTGGGCCAGTCCGTCGGCCAGCCGATGAACGACGAGATCGCCCTCGTCTTCGCCGGTCAGAAGGGTCCGCAGGACATCGTGACCGCGGTCCAGACCGCAGCTCAGTCGGAGTGATCGACGTGGCAGACGGAGCGCGCGCCCGCCGGGCGCGGACCGCCTCGCCTGCGACGTCCTCCCGCCACGCCGCCGGCAGCGCCCTCGCGCTGCCGGCGGTACCGGCGCGGGCGGGACGACGCGGCGCTGAACCGATCAGGCGCAAGGGCCGCGACGGGCGCAAGGCGCTCGAGATCGCGATCTTCGTGACGCCCGCCCTGGTGCTGTTCTTCCTGTTCGTGGTGTGGCCGATCCTCACGGCCATCCAGCTGTCGATGTACAAGTGGAAGGGCTTCGGCCCCCTCACGAACTTCGTCGGCCTCGACAACTACGTGTCGGTGCTGAGCAACCCGTACTTCCTCGAGGCCGTGGGCCACAACTTCATCGTGGTCATCATGTCCGTGGTGATCCAGCTGCCGCTGGGCCTCGGCATCGCGCTGCTGCTCAACCGCAAGATGTGGGGGCAGGGGCTGCTGCGCACGATCATCTTCGTGCCGTACGTGCTCGCCGAGGTCATCGCGGGTGTCGTGTGGGCCCAGCTGCTGCTCCCCAAGTACGGCGTCGTGGACGCGCTCCTGAAGGCCGTGGGCATCACGCCACCGGAGCAGGGCTTCCTCGGCGACCCCTCGATCGCCATGGGTACCGTCATCGCGGTGCTGACCTGGAAGTACCTCGGCCTGGCCGTGATCCTCTTCCTCGCCGGCCTGCAGGGCGTGCCCGAGGAGCTCTACGAGGCCGCCCAGCTCGACGGTGCCTCGTGGTGGCAGGTGCAGCGCCGGATCACCATCCCGCTGCTCGGCCCCACGCTGCGCACCTGGGCCTTCCTCTCGATGATCGGCGCCCTGCAGCTCTTCGACATGGTGTGGATCCTCACCGGCGGTGGCCCGGCCAACGCCACGACCACCATGGCGACCTTCCTCATCAGCCAGGGCACCAAGGCGGCGAACTTCGGCATCGCCGGCGCCGCCTCCGTGATCCTCTTCGTCATCGCCCTGGTCATGGCCGTCTTCTACCAGGTCTTCATCCTGCGCCGTGACGTCCAGACCGAGACCACCGGAAAGAAGGTGAAGCGATGAGCGTCGCGCCGACGTCGGACCTCTCGATCGCCCCTCACGTGCGGCGTCGCAGGGGGTCCTCGGACGCCTTCCGGGGCGGCAACCCCCTCGTCTACGGCATCGCGCTCGTCGTGGTGGCCGTCACGCTCGGCCCGGTCGTCTACGGCATCCTGGGCGGCTTCCGCACCAACGCCCAGCTCGCCCAGACCCCGGCCGGGCTGCCCGACCCGTGGGTCCTGGACAACTACCTGGGCGTGCTGGCGAACCCGAACTTCTGGCAGTACACGTGGAACTCGGTGGTCATCGCGGTCATCACCACGGCTGCCGTGGTGATCTTCGGGACGATGGCCGCCTACCCGCTCGCCCGCTACGAGTTCAAGGGCCGCGAGGCGCTGTACATGGTCTTCGTGCTGGGTCTGCTGTTCCCGGCCGCCGTCGCCATCGTCCCGCTGTTCATCCTGATCACCCAGAACTTCGGGCTGGGCAACACGTGGCTGGGCGTGGCCCTGCCGCAGGCGGCCTTCGCCCTGCCCACCACGGTGATCATCCTGCGACCGTTCCTCATGGCCATCCCCAAGGAGCTCGAGGAGGCGGCCCTGCTCGACGGCGCGTCGCGGATCGGCTTCTTCTGGCGGATCCTGCTCCCGCTCTCGGGCCCGGGCATGGTCACCGTCGGCGTGCTGGCCTTCGTCGGGTCGTGGAACGCCTACCTGCTGCCGCTGCTGCTGCTGCAGGGCGAGAACAAGACCCTCCCGCTGGGCGTGGCCGACTTCTCGTCGGAGCACTCGTCCGACACCGCCGGCGTCTTTGCCTTCACGACCCTCGCGATGATCCCGGCGCTGATCTTCTTCCTCGCCATGCAGAAGCGGATCGTCAACGGTCTCCAGGGCGCCGTCAAGGGCTGACCCTCGTTCAACAGAGAGGACAAGGTCCTGATGACGGATCTCGATGTCACGCTGCCCGCGATGCCCCAGGTGTCCGAGCGCGTACGGGCTCTGCACTCGCAGATGACCCTGGAGGAGAAGCTGGCGCAGATCGTCGGCTACTGGCTCGACCAGGGCGGCGACGTCGTGGCGCCGATGCAGGGCGAGATGGCGGCCGGGCAGAAGGACTCCGGCAAGCTGTCCGAGATCACGGCCCACGGGCTGGGGCACTACACGCGTGTGTACGGCACCCGGCCCGTCGAGCCGGCGGAGCGCGCGGCGTGGCTGTGGGCCGAGCAGCGTCGCCTCAAGCGGGAGACGCGCCTCGGCATCCCGGCCCTGGTCCACGAGGAGTGCCTCACCGGGCTGGCGGCGTGGAAGGCGGCGACGTTCCCGACCCCGCTGGCCTGGGGTGCGTCGTTCGACCCCGAGCTGGTCGAGGAGATGGGTGCGCTCATCGGTGAGTCGATGCGCGAGCTCGGCATCCACCAGGGCCTCGCGCCGGTGCTCGACGTGATCCGCGACGCGCGGTGGGGGCGGGTCGACGAGTGCATCGCCGAGGACCCCTACGTGGTGGGCACGATCGGCACGTCGTACGTGCGTGGTCTGCAGAGCGCCGGCGTGCACGCCACGCTCAAGCACTTCGTGGGCTACTCGGGCTCGCGGGCGGGCCGCAACCACGCGCCGGTCTACGCCGGTCCGCGCGAGGTGGCGGACACCTTCCTGCCGCCGTTCGAGATGGCGGTCCTGGACGGCAACGTCCGGTCCGTCATGGCGTCGTACATCGACATCGACGGCGTCCCGCTGCACTCCTCCGAGGAGTACCTCACGGGCGTCCTCCGCGAGGAGTGGGGGTTCGACGGCGTCGTGGTCGCCGACTACTTCGGCGTCGCCTTCCTCACGGTCATGCACGCGATCGCCGCCGACCGCGGGGACGCGGCGGCCCAGGCGCTCGTGGCGGGTCTCGACATCGAGCTCCCCTCGGGTGACGCGTTCCTGGAGCCGCTGGCCGAGAAGGTGCGCTCCGGCGCGCTCGACGAGGCCTACGTCGACCGGGCGGTGCTGCGCGCTCTGGCCCAGAAGGAGGAGCTCGGTCTCCTCGACGAGGACGCCTTCGAGGGCGAGCCGCCCGCGGTGATCGACCTCGACTCGCCGCGCCACCGCGAGGTTGCCCGGCGTCTCGCCGAGGAGTCGGTCGTGCTGCTGTCGAACGACGGCGTGCTGCCGCTCGGCTCGTGGACCGACGCGCCCGCGCGCGTCGCCCTCATCGGGCCCAACGCGGACCGCTCGGAGGCCCTCATGGGCTGCTACTCGTTCGCCAACCACGTGCTGGCGCACCACCAGGAGTTCCCGCTCGGCTTCGAGATCCCCTCGGTCGCCGAGGCGCTCCGCGGCGAGCTTCCCGGCGTGGAGCTCACGTTCGCGCAGGGGTGTGAGGTGGAGGGCGACGACACGTCGGGCTTCGCGGAGGCCGTCGCGGCCGCCTCGGCAGCCGACGTCGCAGTCGTCGTCGTCGGTGACCAGGCCGGCCTGTTCGGCCGGGGCACCGTGGGCGAGGGCAACGACAGCGAGTCGCTCGAGCTGCCGGGCGTCCAGCGCCGGCTCGTCGAGGAGGTCCTCGCCACCGGCAGGCCGGTGGTGATGGTGCTCCTCACCGGCCGCCCGTACTCGATCGGCTGGGCGCTGGACGGCGACCAGACCCGGCCGGGGGCCGTGCTGCAGGCGTTCTTCCCGGGCGAGGAGGGCGGCACCGCTCTGGCCGGCGTGATCACTGGCCGGGTCAACCCCTCGGGCCGCCTGCCGGTGTCGCTGCCGCGGTCCACCGGTTCGCAGCCGTACTCGTACCTGCACCCGATCCTCGGGGGACCCTCCGAGGTGACGTCGACGGACTCGACGCCGCTGCGGCCGTTCGGCTTCGGCCTGTCGTTCACCACGTTCGCCCACGACGAGCTCGTCGTGGACCCGGAGGTGACCGCGGGTGGCACGTTCCGGGCCTCGGTCCGGGTGACCAACACCGGAGCGGTCGCAGGCGCCGACGTCGTGCAGCTGTACGGGCGCGACGTGGTCGGGTCGATCGCACGGCCCACGGCCCAGCTGCTCGGCTACCGCCGGGTGGACCTGGCGCCGGGCGAGGCCACGACGGTGACGTTCGAGGTCCCGACCACGCGCCTGGCCTTCTCGGACCGCACCATGACGCGGGTCGTGGAGCCGGGCGACGTCGAGGTGTGGGTGGGAGCCCACGCCGCGGACAACGTGCTCAAGGTGGTCGCCGAGGGCATCGCGGACCTGGACGAGCCCCACGGCGGGAACGGCACCCGGGACGAGTCCCCGGCGTCGGGCCGCGCCACGGTGCGGGTCACGGGCGAGGTGTACCGCGTGACGACCGCGGACCCGCGCTGGGTGACGACCAAGCTGTCCTAGTCTCCGGTGGCCGGGCTGCGAGCGACAGGCCCGGCCCGGCCACCGGCTCCACGGCGCACGAGGACTCCTCGTCGCAGGGGGACAATGGGACGATGCGCATCGACCTGTGGTTGTGGGCAGTGCGGCTGACCAAGAGCCGCTCGGTCGCCGCCGACCTGTGCCGCACCGGCAAGGTCCGGATCAACGGCGTCCCCGCCAAGCCCGCCACGACCGTGGTGGTGGGCGACCGGGTCACGTGGCGCGAGCCGCTCCGGGACCGGGTCGTGGAGGTCGCCGAGCTGATCCCCAAGCGTGTGGGCGCGCCCCTCGCAGCCAAGGCGTACAAGGACTTCAGCCCGCCGGTACCCACCCGTGCCGAGCGGGAGGCCGTGGGGCTCCGGGACCGCGGCACCGGCCGCCCCACCAAGCGGGAGCGCCGCGAGATCGACCGCCTGCGTGGCCGGGGCTGACCGGCAGCACCCGACCGGTCCACCCGACCGGCCCCGCGAGGCCTAGGGTTCCCGCATGACGACCGCCGAGCGCATCCAGGCCCTCCTCGCGACGCACCCCGTCTGGGACGGCCACAACGACCTGCCGTGGGAGCTGCGCGAGCAGGCCGCGTACGACTTCGACGCGATGGACCTCGCCGGCCCGGTCGCCACCACCCACACGGACCTCCCGCGCCTGCGCGCCGGGGGAGTGGGGGCGCAGTTCTGGTCGGTCTTCGTGCCGTCCGACCTCCCGGCGGGCGAGGCCGTGACCGCCACCCTGGAGCAGGTCGACGCCGTGCACCGGATGGTCGCGCGGTACCCCGGCCACCTCGCCCTCGCCCGCACGGCCGACGATGTCGAGGCGGCCTGGGCCGTCGGGCGCATCGCGTCCCTGATGGGCGCTGAGGGCGGCCACTCGATCGACTCCTCGCTGGGCGTGCTGCGCATGCTGTCCGCGCTGGGGGTGCGATACCTGACACTGACCCACAACGACAACGTGCCCTGGGCCGACTCGGGTACCGACACGGAGGTCCTGGGCGGCCTCTCGCCGTTCGGCGAGGACGTGGTGCGGGAGCTGAACCGCCTCGGGATGCTCGTGGACCTGTCCCACACGTCGGCGGGGACCATGCGCCACGCGCTGCGGGTCACCTCCGCGCCGGTGATGTTCTCGCACTCGTCCGCACGCGCGGTCTGCGACGTCCCGCGCAACGTGCCCGACGACGTCCTGGCCGCCCTGGCCGCGAACGGCGGCATCTGCATGGTGACGTTCGTGCCGCAGTTCGTGTCCGCCGAGTACGCGGCGTGGCGGGCGGCGGGGCAGCCCGGCCCCCGGCCCCGCGTGACCCTCGACGACGTCGTGGCGCACGTGGAGCACGTCCGCGAGGTGGCCGGGGTGGACCACGTGGGGCTCGGCGGGGACTACGACGGCACGCCTGTGCTGCCCGACGGGCTCGAGGACGTCTCGGGCTACCCGCGGCTGCTGGCCGCGCTGGCCGAACGCGGCTGGTCGGACGCGGACCTCGGGAAGCTGGCGAGCGGGAACGTGCTGCGGGTCCTGCGGGCTGCGGAGGAGGCGGCGTCGGAGTCGTCGGCCTGACGCCGCCCTGACGCCGCGCCCGCGCCGCCCCCGCGCTGCCTCCGCGCACATCACTTCGGCAGTTCGTCGGGGGGGGGGGGGGGGGGCAGGCCCCCCCCCCCCCCCCCCACCCCCCCCAAGTTGGGCGGCGCGCGCCGCGG
>NZ_JBXTSN010000026.1:45480-77122 GCF_057158775.1 Antribacter sp. NEAU-D49
CCCCCGCCCAAACCCGTGCGGCTGTGGGTGGGGGGTGCGCCCCTCCCCGGGCCCCCCCCCACGACGAACTGCCGAACCAATGTGCGCGGCCGCGGCCTGCTAGAGCGCCGGCTTCAGTGGGCCGTAGAGCCACGCGTCGAAGAAGTCGTCCAGGTCCTCGCCCGACGCCTCCTCGTACACGGCCTGGAAGTCCTCGGCGGTCGCGGCCGACCCGGAGTAGCGCTCGAGCCAGAGCCGCGCGCCTGCGAAGAAGGCCTCGTCGCCCACCTCCAGCCGCAGCGCGTGGAGCGTGCCGGCGCCCCGGTTGTAGACCTGGCCGGCAAAGAGGCCCAGCGGGCCCGGGTCGCCGATGGGAAGTGCCCAGTACGACGGCGTCCGCGCCGGTGCGTACCAGGTGTCGAACTGCGCCTGGGCCGTGGCCCCGCCCCGGTGCTCCGTCCACAGCCAGGTGGCGTACGTGGCCCAGCCCTCGTTGAGCCAGATGTCCTGCCATCGCGCGGGGCTCACGGCGTTGCCGAACCACTGGTGGGCGGTCTCGTGCGCCACGGTGCCCTGGCCGGCCGAGCCCGAGTACACCGCCCGGGTCTGGGTCTCCAGGGCGTAGCCCACCGAGTCGTCGTCCACGATGGCCCCGGCGGAGACAAAGGGGTACGGCCCGAACAGCGACTCGAAGAAGTCGATCATCTCCGGCTGGAGCGCGAGGCTCGCGTCGGTGGTGGCCCGGCGCGACGGCGAGAGGTCCCGGTCCACGTAGTCCAGGATCGGCACGCCCGACGCGCTGTACGCCACGGGCAGCACCTCGAAGTCGCCCACGCTCGCCGTCGCGAGGTACGACGCCATCGGGTCCGGCGCGTCCCACGACCAGGTGGTCCAGCCGCCCGCGGTGACCGGGTCGCCGGCGGGCAGCCCGTTCGCGACGGCGACCTTGCCCTCGGGGACCGTGATCTCGAACGAGTACGTGGCCTTGTCCGTGGGGTGGTCGTTCACCGGGAACCAGGTCATGGAGCCGTCGGGCTCGCTCGCCACCAGGGCGCCGTCGCGCATGGTCACCCACCCGTAGAGGGCCTCCTCGACGTCTTCCGGCTGGCTCGTGGTGCCGCCGTACGTGACCACGACCTCGACGGTCTGGCCCTTCCTGAGCTTGGGCCTGGGCTGGATCACGAGCTCCCAGCGGCGGGCCTCGTCGTCGGCCACCTGCCAGAAGGCCGCGCCCTCCACCGCGGCACCCTCCGCAGGCTGCTCGACGGCGGCCGCGGGCCGGCCGTCGACCGTGACGCCCGTCGCGGTGAGGCCGCGCAGGTCGAGCTGGAACCGGTCGAGGTCCTGCGTGGCGGTCAGCGTGAGGGTGGCCGTCGCGTCCAGCGTGCCCTCGAGCGGGGCCGGTGCCGCCGCGGGCGGCGCGTACGTGACGTCGAGGTCGTAGTGCCGCACATCGATGCCGCCGTTGCCGGACGCCGGGAAGTACGGGTCGCCCGCCCCCTCGGCCCCGGCCGTCCATCGCGGGCCAGGCCCGGCGGGCGCGGCCACCGCGGCGGTCGTCGCCACGAGCGGGCCGACGACGGCCACCGCGGCCAGCAGAGCCGTCAGCCTCGTGACGGTGGACCTCGTCAGTGCTCTCCTGTGCATCGCGCACCCCTCCCGGCTCGGAATCGTGATGCGCGTCACTGTAGGCGCGGCATGTTTCCCCGGGATATCGCCGCGCCGCCGTCAGGAGCCGAGCTCGACGACCTTCTTCTGGAAGCCGAGCGCTACCTTCTGGAGCGACTCCAGCGGCGTCTGCTCGTTGTGGTGGCTGATCTGGCGCAGCATCGAGCCGGAGGAGGCCAGGAGGGCGACCATCACGTCGCGGGCGTCGTCCCTGCTCGTGAGCGCCTCGCGGAGGAGGTCCTGGACCAGCGGAGACCGCAGGCCGTCCTCCTCGGGATCCAGCAGTGCGGTGAGAAGTGCGATCGACAACGAGCTGCCCCGAACGCTTGCCATGGTCGACTCCCCCTGTGGTCGGTGCCCCGCGCCGGGCACCCAGGTGCCGGCTGACGACGTCAACGCCGGGCGCGCACCCCCTGTGCGTGTCCCGGCTGTGACGACTTGTCTACCGCACGACGGGCCGTAACGCAGCCTGAGCCCACGATGTGTCGGTGTGGCGTCATCGGAGGTTCGAGCGCTGGTCAGGTGAGGAGGCGGCGGGCTACCCACGCCTCGCGTGCGGCGCGGGCCGCACGCGACACCGCCGCGTCCGGCACGAGGGCGTCGAAGGCGTGGTAGCCGCCCGGCCAGACGTGCAGCTCGCAGTCGCCGCCCGCGGCCCAGATGGCCGACGCGTAGGCCACGGCCTCGTCCCGGAACACCTCGGCGGAGCCCACGTCGACGAAGGTGGGCGGGAGGCCGCTCAGATCGGAGGCACGGGCCGGCGCGGCATAGGGCGACACGTCGTCAGTGCCGTAACGGTCGCCGAGCAGGGCGCGCCAGCCGGTGCGGTTGCTCGCGCGGTCCCACACGCCCACGCCGTCGAACTGCCGGGCTGACGTCGTGGCGTCCCGGTCGTCGAGCATGGGGCAGACCAGGAGCTGGGCGGCGACGGCCGGGCCGCGGCGGTCGCGCGCCAGGAGCGTCGTGCCCGCGGCGAGGCCGCCGCCGGCGCTGCCGCCCGCCACCATGAGGCGGCCGGGGTCGAAGCCCAGGCCGGAAGCCTGCGCGGCGAACCACACGAGGCCGGCGTAGCAGTCCTCGACGGGAATCGGGTCCGGGTGCTCGGGCGCCAGCCGGTAGTCCACGGTGGCGCACACCGCGCCGTACCGCTCCGCCCAGTCGACGAGCTCCGCGAGGCCACCGAGCCGGCTCCCGGTGACCATCCCGCCCCCGTGGATCGAGTAGACCGCGGGGCCCGGGACGTCGTCGGCCGGGCGGTCGGTGGGGCGCACCACGGAGATGACGATCTCGCCGCCGTCGAAGCCGGGGACCACGTGGTCCGTGAGCTCCACGGCGTGCCCGGCGAGGAACTGGCCGACGGGGGTCGGTTCCGCCGCTGCCCGGCGTGCCGGGATCTGTTCGGGCAGCAGGGGCTCCTGCAGCCCCGGGAAGATCTCCAGCGCTTCGGTGAGGAACTCGCCGAGCTCGGGGTCGAACGGGGGGCGGGGGACTGCGGGCATCGACGCTCCTTCGCGTGGTACGGGCCGGAGGGTTGGGCCGGCAGGCCCACCTCCTCGGACGATCGGCAATCCGTCGGATGATCGGCAGCCCGGGCTGCCGATCATCCGACAAACTACCGATCATCTGGGGGTGCTCGGTGCGGTCCGGACGCGGCGGAGGGGGCCGGCCGGTGGTTTCCGGTCGGCCCCCTCCGGGGTGCGGTCAGTCGGTCTGGCCGCGGCGTCGTGCCCAGGTGATCAGGCCGAGGCCTGCCAGGAGGGTGAGAGCGGCGAGGCCGACCAGGCCCTCGGTGCCGTTGCTCCCCGTGACGGGCAGCGGAGGCCGGGCGACGGGGGGCTTGGCTGCCGGCTTGGCCGGCGGCTTGGCGGCGGCCGGGCAGGTGGCGTCGGCGCCGAACGTGACCACGGAGGTGGCGGTCGGTGAGTGGGTGGTCCAGCCGGCCGGCAGGGGACCCCAGGCGTAGCCGTCCAGGAGCGTCGCCGTGATGGTGACGGACTGGCCGGCGCGGTAGGGGCCGTCGGGGCTGGCGGTGTAGGTGATGCCCGGGGTGGGCGCCACCGTGAGGACCTGCTTGGTGACCTTGCCGTCGACGCACTGCGACGGGGTCACCTGGGGGACCGCAGGTGAGGTCGGGAGGCACGCGACGTCGGCGAACGTCAGTGCGTAGGTGGCGACCGTCGGGCTGTCGATGACCCAGCCCGCGGGCGGGGCGCCCCAGGCGAAGCCGTCGGCGAGCGTGGCCGTCACCGTGACCGCGTCGCCGCCGGTGTACGGGCCCTCGTGGCTCAGCGTGTAGGTGATGCCCTCGGTCTCGGCGAGAACGAGGGTCGGTGCGGTGAGCTCTCCGCCGACGCAGACGGCCTGGGTGACCGTCGGTGCGACCGGCATGACCTCGGCGCAGGTGACCTCGTCGAACGTGAGGCCGAACGTGGCCTGCGTCAGCGAGGACTCGGCCCATCCGTCGGGCAGCTCGCCCCAGGCGTAGCCGTCGGTGAGGGTCGCGGTGACCGTGACCGTCTGTCCGGGGGCGTAGGGGCCCTCGGCGCTGACGGTGTAGGTGAGGCCCTCGGTCGTGGCGAGCACGAGGGTGGGGGCGGTGAGGTCACCGTCGACGCAGACGGCCTGGGTGACCGTGGGCGCGGCGGGGACGACCTCGGCGCAGGTGACCTCGTCGAACGTCACCGTGAAGGTCGCCGTCGTCGGCGAGACCTCGGTCCACCCGTCGGGCAGGGTGCCCCAGGCGAAGCCGTCGGCCAGGGTGGCTGTGACGGTCACGGTGTCGCCGGCCGCGTACGGGCCCGCGGGCTCGGCCGTGTAGCTGATGCCCGCCGCGACGGAGAGCACCAGGGTCGACGGCGCCACGGTGCCGCCCACGCAGACGGCCTGCGCGAGGGCGGGAGCCACGGGCGCCACCTCGACGCAGGCGACGTCGTCGAACGTGACCTCGTAGGTGGCGACCGTCGGGGAGACCACGACCCAGCCGTCAGGCAGGGCGCCCCAGGCGTAGCCGTCGGCCAGGGTCGCGGTGACGACGACCGTGGCGCCGGCGGCGTACGGGCCGTCGTCGGACACCGTGTAGGTGATGCCCTCGGTCGTGGCGAGTGCGAGGGTGGGGGCGCTGAGCTCGCCGGCGACGCAGACGGCCTGGGTGACCGTCGGCGGGACGGGCATGACCTCGGCGCACTCGACCTCGTCGAACGTCACGGCGACGGTGGCCGTGGTCGGGGAGACCTCGACCCAGCCCGCGGGCAGCTCACCCCAGGCGTAGCCGTCGGTGAGGATCGCCGTCACGGTGACCGTCTGCCCGGGGGCGTACGGGCCCTCGGGGCTGACGGTGTACGTGAGGCCCTCGGTCGTCGCCAGAGCGAGGGTGGGGGCGGTGAGCTGACCGGCGACGCAGACGGCCTGGGTGACCGTGGGTGCGGCGGGGACGACGTCGACGCAGGCGACCTGCGCGAACGTGACCCCGAAGGTGGCGGTGGTCGGGGAGACCTCCGTCCAGCCGTCGGGCGTGGTGCCCCACGCGTTGCCGTCGGCGAGGGTCGCGGTGACGGTGACCGTCTGTCCGGGGGTGTACGGCCCTGCGGCGCTGACGGTGTAGGTGATGCCGCCGCCGTCCGGCGCCAGGGTGAGGGTCGGCGCGGTGAGCTGGCCGCCGACGCACACGGCCTGGATCACCGACGGTGCGACCGGGACGACCTCGGTGCAGGCGACGTCATCGAACGTCACCTGGAAGGTGGCGACCGTCGGGGAGACCTCGGTCCACCCGTCGGGCATGGTGCCCCAGGCGTGGTCGTCGGCGAGGGTCGCGGTGACGGTGACCGTCTGTCCGGGGGCGTAGGGGCCCTCGGCGCTGACGGTGTAGGTGAGCCCCTCGGTCGTCGCGAGAACGAGCGTGGGGGCGGTGAGCTCGCCGCCGACGCAGACGGCCTGGGTGACCGTCGGTGCGACCGGCATGACCTCGGCGCAGGCGACGTCGTCGAACGTCACCGTGAAGGTCGCCGTGGTCGGGGAGACCTCGGTCCAGCCTGCGGGCAGGGTGCCCCAGGCGAATCCGTCGGCGAGCGTTGCGGTGACCGTGACCGTCTGCCCCGGAGCGTACGGACCGGCGTCGACGGTGTAGGTGAGGCCCTCGGTCGTGGCGAGCTCAAGGGTGGGGGCCGTGAGCTCGCCGCCGACGCAGACGGCCTGGGTGACCGCCGGTGCGGCGGGGACGACGTCGACGCAGGCGACGTCGGCGAAGGTCACCGTGAAGGTGGCGACGGTCGGGGAGACCTCGGTCCAGCCGTCGGGCATGGTGCCCCAGGCGAAGCCGTCCGCGAGGGTGGCCGTGACAGTCACCGTGTCGCCGGCGGCGTACGGGCCCTCGGGGGCGACGGTGTAGGTGAGGCCCTCGGTCGTGGCGAGCGTGAGGGTCGGTGCGGTGAGCTCGCCGCCCACGCAGACGGCCTCCGTGACCGTCGGCGCTGCCGGGACGACGTCGACGCAGGCGACCTGCGCGAATGTCACCGTGAAGGTGGCGGTGGTCGGCGAGACCTCGGTCCAGCCGTCGGGCATGGTGCCCCAGGCGTAGCCGTCGGCGAGGGTGGCGGTGACCGTGACCGTCTGCCCGGGGGCGTAGGGGCCTTCGGCGTCCACGGTGTAGGTGACGCCCTCGGTCGTGGCGAGCGCGAGGGTAGGTGCCGTGAGTTCCCCGTCGACGCAGACCGCCTCGGTCACGGTCGGGTTCACCGGCATGACCTCGGCACAGGACACCTCGTCGAAGGTCACCTCGAACGTGGCGACCGTCGGCGAGACCTCGAGCCAGCCCGCGGGCATGACGCCCCAGGCGTAGCCGTCGGCGAGGGTCGCGGTGACCGTCACGGTCTGTCCGGGGGCGTAGGGGCCCTCGGCGCTGACCGTGTACGTGACGCCGGCCGTGGTGGCGACGGTCAGGGTCGGTGCGGTGAGCTCGCCCCCCACGCAGACGGCCTCGGTGACCGTCGGTGCGGCGGGGACGACGTCGATGCAGGCCACGTCCGCGAACGTGACCACGAAGGTGGCGACCGTGTCGGACACCTCGGTCCACCCGTCGGGCAGGGTGCCCCAGGCGAAGCCGTCCGCGAGTGTCGCCGTGACGGTCACCGACTGGCCGGGGGCGTACGGGGCCGCGACGTCGACGGTGTAGGTGACGCCCTCGGTCGTCGCCAGCGCGAGGGTGGGTGCGGTGAGCTCCCCGCCGACGCAGACCGCCTCGGTGACGGTCGGAGCGGCCGGGACGACCTCGACACAGGCCACCGCGTCGAACGTCACGGAGAACGTGGCGGTCGTCGGTGTGGCTTCGGTCCAGCCCCCGGGCATGGCGCCCCAGGCGAAGCCGTCGGCGAGGGTGGCGGTCACGACGACGGTCTGCCCCGCGGCGTACGGGCCCTCGACATCGACGGTGTACGTGATGTCGCTGCCGTCCGGCGGCAGTGTCAGCGTCGGAGCGGTCAGTGCGCCGTCGACGCACACGGCCTGGGTGATCGTCGGTGCGACCGGCATGACCTCCACGCAGGAGACCTCGTCGAACGTGACGGTGAAGGTCGCGACGGTGGACGAGACCTCGGTCCAGCCTGCGGGCAGCACGCCCCAGGCGAAGCCGCCCGCGAGGGTGGCGGTCACCGTGACGGTCTGTCCCGGTGCGTAGGGCGCGGCGGCATCCGCCGTGTAGGTGATCCCGTTCGCGTCCGGCGGGAGGGTGAGGGTCGGCGCTGTCAGCTCGCCGCCGACGCAGACGGCCTGGGTGACCGTCGGGTTCTGGGGCGTCGTCTCGGTGCACCCGACCTGGTCGAACGTGACCGTGAAGGTCGCGACCGTGGCGTTGACCTCGACCCAGCCCGCGGGCAGCGTGTCCCAGACGTAGCCGGCGCCGGTGATCGTGGCGGTGACCGTGACGGACTGGCCCGGGCTGTACGGCCCGGCAGGGTTGACGGTGTAGGTGATGCCGTTCGCGTCCGGCGGGAGGGTGAGGGTCGGTGCGGTGAGCTGGCCGTCGACGCAGACGGCCTGGGTGACGGTCGGGTTGGCGGGGGTGGTGGTGACGAGGACGGCGTTGGCGAAGAGGGGCACGGTCTGGACGCCCTGGCCGGTGGTTGAGGTGGTGCCGTCGCTCTGGGTGGCGTTGATGCCGTAGTTGCCGGCGTGGAGGTTGCCGGTGATGTTTCCGGGCGGGTTTCCGCAGGTGAGGGTGGCGTGGTACTCGACGACGATGGTCTCGCCGGCCTCGACGTCGCTGATCGTGCTGAGGATGGAGATCTCGCCGTCCGCGTAGGTGCCGGAGGCGGACGTGCCGGAGATGCCTTCCTCGCCGTCGCTGGAGTAGTTCGAGTCGCCGGTGGCGAGGAACGCGGTGACCTGGGTGATGCCGACCTGGTCGTTGGCACCGAACCTCGTGTCGAAGCGTGCCTCGACCGTCAGCGTCGACTCGCCGGTGGGGGCGTCCGCGGCGATGGGAATCACCTGGAAGTACACGATCGTGTCGCCGCACTCGAAGGGCCGGGTGGCGCTGGTCAGCTGCGTCACCACGTTGCTGCTGTCAGCGGCGCCGACGGTCGCGGTCGTATAGCTGTTGGCGTGGGCCGCCCGGAAGATCGGGTTGGTGATGTCGCCCGCGGACGGGCCGGGGCCCGGGACGTCGGCCATCGGGACGACGGGCGCGGCAGCCGCGACTGGATCCTCGGCCGCGGCAGGCTCCTCTGCTGGTGCAGGTTCTGCCTCCGGTGCCGGCGGTGCCTGCTTCTGCTGCGCTGGTGCGGGCTCCGGCTCCACGACGACCGGTTCTTCGACCGGTGCGGGTGCCGGCTCTTCGACGGGAGCCGGCTCGGGGGCCGGCTCCGGAGCCGGCTCCGGAGCCGGTTCGACGGCGGGCGGTGGCTCGACCGCAGGGACCGGCTCGGGCTCCGCGGGTGCTGGTTCGACGGCCGCCTCCTCTGCGCCGAGCACGTCGGCCGTCGTGGTGCCGCCGGTCGTCCCGGTGTCGGTCAGGGATTCGACGGCGGTGTCGTCGTCGGCGATGGCGGTGCCTACTGTCAGCCCGCCTGCGGTGAGGGCGAGAAGCGCTGCCAGACACGCGCCCAGCAGCCTCCCTCCCCATTGTGTGCTTCTGTGCGCGCCTCTGCGCACAAATGTGGTGTGCATGTCAGCCCCCGGCTCAAGAAGGAGGCCCCAGGGTCGATGCCCTGTAGTGGGCACCGTGAAAGCCCGGAGGCCGTTCCTTTCGAACGTGGCACTTGTCAAGCCGCCGGGCACCATGCATCGAAGGTGAATAACCACGGGACGGTGCATATGGATTCATTGAGAGCATTTAGGAAAGGTGAATCGCGTAGGTGGGGTAATTCGCAAACGCCGTTAAGCGGCAAGTCGGATCAGGCGTATTCATCAGGAGCGGTATACGGCCGCGACACGACGGAGGGGGCCGGCCGGTGGTTTCCGGTCGGCCCCCTCCGGGGTGCGGTCAGTCGGTCTGGCCGCGGCGTCGTGCCCAGGTGATCAGGCCGAGGCCTGCCGCCAGACCGAGGGCGGCGAGGCCGACGAGGCCCTCGAGTCCGTCGGAACCCGTGACGGGCAGCGGGGGCCGGGCGACCGGCGGCTTGGCTGCCGGCTTGGCCGGCGGCTTGGCGGCGGCCGGGCAGGTGGCGTCGGCGCCGAACCTGACCACTGCGGTGGCGACCGTCGAGGAGGTCGCGGTCCAGCCCGTTGCGAGCGGTCCCCAGGCATAGCCGTCCATCAGCGTGGCGGTGATCGTCACGGACTGGCCGGTGCGGTAGGGCCCATCCGGGCTGGCGGTGTAGGTGATGCCCGGGGTGGGCGCCACTGTGAGGACCTGCTTGGTCACCTTGCCGTCGACGCACTGCGACGGGGTCACGTGGGGGACCGCAGGTGAGATCGGGATGCAGTCGACGGCGTCGAAGACCACGGCGAACGTGGCCTGTGTCGGCGAGGCCTCGACCCAGCCTGCGGGCAGCTCGCCCCAGGCGAAGCCGTCCGTGAGGGTCGCGGTGACCGTGACCGTCTGTCCGGGGGCGTAGGGCCCGTCGGCGGTGACGGTGTAGGTGACGCCCTCGGTCGTGGCGAGCATGAGGGTGGGTGCCGTCACGGTGCCGCCGACGCAGACGGCCTGGGTGACCGTCGGCGCCACCGGCATGACCTCGGCGCAGGCGACCTCGTCGAACGTCACCGTGAAGGTCGCGACCGTCGAGGAGACCTCGGTCCAGCCTGCGGGCAGCTCGCCCCAGGCGTAGCCGTCGGCCAAGGTGGCCGTCACGACCACCGTGTCGCCGGCCGCGTACGGGCCCTCGACGTCGACCGTGTAGGTGACACCCTCGGTCGTCGCCAGAGTGAGGGTGGGTGCCGTCACGGTGCCGCCCACGCAGACCGCTTCGGTGACTGTCGGTGCGACCGGGACCACCTCGACGCACGCGACGTCGTCGAACGTCACCGTGAAGGTGGCGGTCGTCGAGGAGGTCTCGACCCAGCCTGTTGGCAGGGTGCCCCAGGCGAAGCCGTCGACCAAGGTGGCCGTCACGACCACCGTGTCGCCGGCCGCGTACGGGCCCTCGGCGCTGACCGTGTAGGTGATCCCGCCGCCGTCCGGCGGGAGCGTCAGGGTCGGCGCGGTCAGCTGACCGCCGACGCACGTCGCCTGCGTGATCGTCGGGTTCACCGGCACGGTGGTGACGAGGACCGCGTTGGCGAAGAGGGGCACGGTCTGGACGCCCTGGCCGGTGGTGGAGTTGGTGCCGTCGCTCTGGGTGACGTCGATGCCGTAGTTCCCGGCGTGGAGGTTGCCGGTGACGTTGCCGGGCGGGTTTCCGCAGGTGAGGGTGGCGTGGTACTCGACGACGATGGTCTCGCCGGCCTCGACGTCGCTGATCGCGCTGAGGATGGAGATCTCGCCGTCGGAGTAGGTGCCGGAGGCGAACGTGCCGGAGATGTCTTCCTCGCCGTCGCTGGAGTAGTTCGAGTCGCCGGTGGCGAGGAACGCGGTGACCTGGGTGATGCCGACCTGGTCGTTGGCACCGAAGGTGGTGTCGAACCGCGTCTCGACGGTCAGCGTCGACTCGCCCGTCGGCGCTGCGTCGCTGATCGGGATGATCTGGTAGTAGACGATCGTGTCACCGCACTCGAAGAACCGGTTCTGCGTGTTCGCGGTGAGCTGCGTCTGGACGTTCGAGCTGTCCGCCGCCCCGGGGTTCGCCGTCGTGTAGGTGTCCGGGTGGGCCGCGCGGAAGACCGGGTTGGTGATGTCGCCCGCGGACGGCCCGGGGCCCGGGACGTCGGCCAACGGGACGATCGGTGCGGCGGCCGCGGCCGGGTCCTCGGCCGGTGCCGACTCGTCGGCTGCCCCGGCCTCCTCCGCTTGGTCGACGGCCGGCTCGGGCGCCGGTTCCTGGACGGGCTGCACCGGAGCCGGTTCAGTCGTGGGGTCGGTGGCGGTCGAGTCGTCTGCGGTGACGCTCTCCGTCATCGGTTCGACGGCGGCTGCGCCGTCGGTCGTCTCGTCGGCCATAGCGGCACTCAGGGTGAGCCCGCCGGCGGTCGTGGACAGGACCGCTGCCAGACACGCGCCCAGCAGTCTGCTGCCCCAGTCCTTCCGGGCGCTGGTGCGCCCATGTCTCGAAGTGTGCATGACAGCCCCCAGCTGTACGCCAGGGGGTCGGTGCTTCGAATTGTGCCCCGATGGAAGCCCCCACGGCGCCACCTTCGACGGTGCCCCGACCGCACGAGGCTCGGAATCCGAGGGAGGGTGATTAACAGCAGAAACGGGCTTCCTTGACCCTTCAGTGGCATTCTGAAGGGTGATCAATAATTGGCATCACTTATTGACGAACAGTACGGCCGAAAATGTCCACGTCGTGCAGTCGACGGAAGGACAGAGAGTGACGGCCGTCCGAAATGATCAGAGTGATTCTGTCTCATCTTCCGCACGCAGTCGCGGCTCGGTCCGCAGAGCTGGGTTCCAGCCCGACTTGTCGGCGTAGAACGCCCGGATCACGTCCATGTCGGCCCGCACGTCGCCGGTGAGCTCGATCGTGGGGCCCAGCCCGGTCGTCATCGTCGTCCGGTCCACGTAGCCCAGCGTGATGGGCAGGCCTGCCTCACGGGCGATCCGGTAGAAACCCGACTTCCAGTACGTCCCTGAGCCGCGCGTGCCCTCCGGCGTCACCACGAGGTGGAACACCTCACCACGGCGGACGCGGTCGAGGACGTCGTCGACCACCGAGCTGGGGTCGCGGCGGTCGACGGGCAGGCCCCCGAGCCGGCGCATGACGGGGCCGCGCCATCCCGTGAAGAGGGTGTGCTTGCCGAGCCAGCGGACCGACATGTCCAGCTCCCAGGCGATCGCCAGCATGACGACGAAGTCCCAGTTGGACGTGTGCGGGGCGCCGATGAAGAGACCGGCCCGGTCGGGGGCGGGTTCACTGCGGAGCTTCCACGGGCTGAGGCGCCAGAAGAGGCGCGCAAGAGCGCGTCGGATCGTTCGGGACATCTGCCGAGTCTAGGACCTCGCTACACTTCGGCGGCCCTATGTCCCGCCCGGCTCCGAGGAGAGCGCACGAAGATGACGTACATGGCTGATGGACGGGTGGCCGGCAGGTCCCTGGCGGGGCTGATCGGGGTGGGGGTCGTGCTCGCGTCGCTGGTCGCCGCGCCGTCGGCCGCCGCTGACGAGGGGATCTCGGAGTCGTCGCACAACCGCTTCGTCTACGACGCCGCGAGCGGCGTGGTCCAGGTGACGGTGTCGACGACGATCCGGAACGACACCCCCGACCGGGTGACCGCGGGCGGTGTCGAGTACTACTACTGGGACGCGTACGGGGTTCAGGTCCCGGCCAGCGCGGCGGACGTGCGTGCCACGAGCAGCGGGGCGAACCTGCCGGTGACGCTGGAACCCACGGAGGACCCGAACATCTCGGTGGCGACGGTGTCGTTCGCCCCCCTCCTCTACGGCAGGACCCGGACGATCGAGTGGTCCTACGCCATCCCCGGTGACCCCATCCGCTCGGAGGGGTACACCCGAGTCGGTCCGGGCTACGCGACGTTCGTCGCCCAGGGGGCCGGTGATCCGGGACAGGTCACCGTCGAGGTGGTGCTGCCCGAGTCGATGTCCTTCGAGAGCACCGCCGGAGGCTTCACCGAGACGGTGGCGGACGGCGTCGTGACCCACACGGCGACCGGCAACACCGACGACTTCGGCATCTGGGCGTTCGTCTCCGCTCGCGACCCGGAGCAGGCCGACAAGCACACCGTCGAGGCGGGGCCCGCCACCCTCACGCTGCTGAGCTTCCCCGGCGACGCCGACTGGGCCACCTTCGCCACCGAGCGGCTGACGTCCGGACTGCCGCTCGTGGAGGAGATCGTGGGCCACCCGTGGCCGGGCGGTCTCGAGACGATCCGTGAGGACGTGTCGCCCGAGGTGCTGGGCTACGCCTGGTTCGACCCGGAGGCGGACGAGATCATCGTCTCCGAGGACCTGGACGACGCGACCTTCTTCCACGAGCTCACGCACGTCTGGATCAACACCGAGACGGTCGAGGGCCGGTGGCTCTCCGAGGGCCTGACCGACGTCGTCGCCCACCGCGTCGTCGGCAAGGTCGGCGGCACTGCGGTGCCGCCGGCCGCGCCTGACCGCCAGGGTCCCGGTGCCCTCGCCCTGACGGGCTGGAGCGACGCCCACTTCGGCGACGAGGAGGCAGAGAGCTACGCCTACGCGGCGTCCCACGCCGCCGTCGCAGAGCTCGTGGGTGGGCTCGACGACGCCGCGTTCACGGCGGTGACGTCGGCCGCGCTCGCCGGCGAGAGCGCCTACGAGACCCCGGGGTCGAAGAGTGGCCGCGGGACCACCGACTGGCAGCGGTTCCTCGACCTGGCCGAGGTCCGTGGCGGGGTCGCCGGTGCCGCCGACGTCGTCCGCACCTGGGTCGCGAACCCCGAGCAGGCCGCGAGCCTCGACGAGCGTGCGGTCGCGCGCGAGGGCTACGTCGCGGTCGACACGGCCGACGGCGAGTGGCTCCCTCCCGCGGGCCTGCGCTCGGCCATGACGGGCTGGAGCTTCGACACGGCCGGTGAGATCACCACCGCCGTCGGAACTGCTCCCGCGGACGCGGGGGCCGTCCAGGCGGCCGCCGAGGCCGCGGGGCTGCCTGACCCCGCCGCCCTGCGGTCGGCCTACGAGACGGCTGACCAGGAGAGCGAGTACGCGAAGCTCGTCACCACGCTGCCGCGGGCCGTCGAGGTCGTCGGGCTGGTGGGCGAGGCGTCCGACGACGTCGCCGCGGACCGCGACCCCTTCTCGGAGCTGGGCGAGCTCCTGCTCGACGCCGACACGGTGGCGGGCGAGGCGCGGGCGGACCTCGACGCGGGCAGGCTCGACGCTGCGGCGGAGCGTGCGGAGGCGGCGTCGGGCCGTGCCGGGCTGGCTCCATGGGTGGGTGTCGGCGTGGTCCTCCTTGCCCTGGGGGCCCTGGCGGGAGCCGCGCTGCTGGTGCTGCGCCGGTTGCGTGCCCGACGGCGCCGGGCGGCAGAGCGCGCCGAGCTCGCGAGCCTGGTCGAGCGGCCGGACCTGGAGGAAAGGCTCGACGAGTTTCTGGAGTCGGTGACCAAGGCTGAGGGGCAGGCGGAGACGCCGGCCGAGGCGCCGACGGAGGAGAAGGCCGAGGAGAAGGCCGAGGAGAAGGCCGAGGAGAAGGCCGAGGAGAAGGCCGAGGAGGAGACGCCCAAGACGGCGTGACGTCACGCTGGCGTTGCATGACACCATGAATGGTGCCATGATGGCGTCATGGACCTCTCGCACTACGTCGACGACCTGCAGCACCGCCTGGCCTCCGTGGCCGAAGCGGGGGGTGAGGACGCCCGGCAGCTCGCCCAGCGCCTGACCGCGCCGCTCGACGCCGCCGTGCGGCTGGTCCTGCTCGACGCCCTCTCGGCGGCGGCCGGGGAGATCTCGGCCGAGCTGGCACCCGGCTCCGTCGACATGCGCCTCCGCGGCGGCGAGCCGGAGTTCGTCGTCGCCGTGCCCGCTCCCCCCGGTGAGCAGGGCGCGGCGACGGGCTCCGCGTCCCTCGGCGGGACACAGGCCCTGCCGGTCGCCGACGCCGACGGGGCCACCACCCGCACCACCCTGCGCCTGCCCGACCACCTCAAGGCACAGGTCGAGGTCGCAGCCGCCCGCGACGGCATCTCGGTCAACACGTGGCTCGTACGCGCGGTCGCCGCGGCCCTCGAGCAGCCGGCGGCCGGCGGGCCGGCCACGGGGGGCCGCTCCGAGCCCCGCAGCGCCAACCGCCACACCGGCTGGGTCCGCTGACCCACGCCCTGGAGCGCCTCGCGGCGCCGTCGTCCCGCACTCCCGCCCCCGCCCCGGAGGACCCCATGCCCAGCTTCCCCGCCACCGCCCCCGTCCCGGTCGTCGTGGACGTGCCGTTCGGCAACCTGCACGTCGTCGCCGGCGAGCGGGACGACGTCGTCGTCACCGTCCTTCCCGCCGACCCGGCCAAGTCGGGGTCGGTGCGCGCCGCCGAGGAGACGCGGGTGGCGCGCGACGGCGACGCCGTCACGATCATCTACCCGGCGGCGTGGCGGCAGTACGTGCTCCCCTTCTCCGCGGGTGGCGCCAAGGTCACCATCGAGGTGCCTGCCGGGTCGCACCTGAGCGGCAAGGCGGGCTCGCTGTTCGCGGAGGGCAGGCTCGGGTCGGTCGACCTGACCCTCAACGGCGGCGACGCCCGGGTCGACGAGGCCGACCGCCTCGACCTCAGGGTCTCGGCGGGGTCGGTCACCGTGGGGCGCGCCACCGGCGCCACGGCGGTCAAGGCGAGCGCCGGTTCCGTACGCATCACCGAGGTCGCCGGCGACGCCACGATCCGTGCGGCCAACGGCACCACGACCGTCGGGTCTGTCACGGGATCGCTCAACGTGGTCGGGGCGCACGGCGACATCTCCGTGGGCCGCGTGGCCGGGACCCTCACGGCCAAGTCGGCGCACGCCGGCATCCGCGTCGACCGTGTCGACTCCGGCGCGGTCACGCTGACGACGTCCTACGGGAGCGTCGAGGTCGGCGTCCCCGAGGGCACCGCCGCCTGGCTCGACGTCACCTCCGAGCGTGGCACCGTCCGCAACCAGCTGACTCCCGCCGCGGGTCCCGTCGACGACGAGGCCACCGCCGAGATCCACGCCAGCACCGGGTGGGGCGACGTCATCGTCCGCAGGCCCTGACCCTCACGCCCTGAAGAGCTCCCGCCGGGTGCCAGCAGGGGCAGGATCCGCTCGCGGTAGGTGATGCGCCGGTGCGGCGCCAGGTGGTGGAAGCACCCGGAGTCGTAGACGACGTCGAACGGCCCGGCCGGCAGGGGGTCGCGCAGCTCCCGATCCGCATCGGACGAGTGTAGGTCCTCGCTGTCGGGAGAGAATGGGCGAAAGCAATGTCTGCGATACGAGGAGTCCGAAGTGCCCCAGGGAACTGTCCGATGGTTCGACGCCGACCGAGGGTTCGGCTTCATCGACCTCGGGAACGAGGCAGAGGACCTGTTCGTCCATGCGTCCGAGATCGTCGGCGACGATGGTCCGAAGTTTCTCCGCGAGGGGCAGGCCGTCGAGTTCGAGGTGGGCGAGGGTGACCGTGGCCCGCAGGCGCGCCGCGTCCGTGTCACGGGCGACCGGGCCGCGGACGCGCCCCTGGGCGTGCTCGGCACCGTCAACTGGTACGAGCCGACCAAGGGATACGGCTTCGTCACGCCCGACAGCGGTCGCGGCGAGGTCTTCGTGCACAGCTCGGCCATCGTCGGGGGCGGTGTGATCTCGGAGGGGCAGCGGGTGGCGTTCCTCGTCGTCGAGGGGGAGCGGGGGCCGCAGGCCGACCACCTGCTGCCGCTCGGGGCGCAGGCCGCACCGCCGGCCTCCGACGGGGCGGACGGCACGGTGTCCTGGTGGGACGACACCAAGGGCTTCGGGTTCATCGCTCCCGACTCGGGCAGCGACGACGTCTTCGTCCACGTCAGCGGGCTCGGCCGAGGGCTGACCGAGCTCTCCGAGGGTGCGCGCGTGACGTACGACGTCGTCGAGGGTGACAAGGGGCCGAACGCCCGCAACGTGCAGCTCGTGCGCGGCTCCGGGAGTGTGCGCGGTGCCGCGGACCGCGGCCGGCCGGGCCGTTCCGCGGCCTCCGACGGGCCTGTGCGCGGAGGCGAAGGCACCGTCGCGCGCTACGACGCCGACCGCGGATTCGGCTTCATCACCCCTGATGCCGGGGGCGTGGACCTGTTCGTGCACGTGTCGGTGGTGCGGGGTGCCGAGGTCCTGGAGGAGGGCGACCGGGTCCGCTTCAAGGTGCGTCAGAGCGACCGCGGGCCTCAGGCCGACAGCGTCGAGCTGCTGTGAGGCCCCGGCAGAGGTGAGCGAGGCCGGCGCCGGGTGGCGGGAACTCGTGCTGCCGGTGTGACGTTGAGTGGAGTGGGCTCAACTTTGGCCCCGCGGGCTTGCGTCCGCGGGCGCCGCGACCTAAGTTGAGTGAAGAAGACTCAACCTGTCGTACGGAGGCAGAGAACCATGGCACGAGCAGTCGGCATCGACCTCGGCACCACCAACTCGGTGGTCGCCGTCCTGGAGGGCGGCGAGCCCACCGTCATCGCCAACGCGGAGGGCTCGCGGACCACCCCGTCGGTGGTCGCGTTCTCCAAGACCGGCGAGGTCCTGGTGGGCGAGGTCGCCAAGCGTCAGGCGGTCACCAACGTCGACCGCACCATCTCCTCGGTCAAGCGCCACATGGGCACGGACTGGAACACGGAGATCGACGACAAGAAGTACACCCCGCAGGAGATCTCCGCCCGGATCCTGGGCAAGCTCAAGCGTGACGCGGAGGAGTACCTGGGCGAGCCGGTCACCGACGCGGTGATCACGGTCCCGGCGTACTTCAACGACGCCGAGCGTCAGGCCACCAAGGACGCCGGGCAGATCGCCGGTCTCAACGTCCTCCGCATCGTCAACGAGCCCACGGCCGCCGCCCTGGCGTACGGCCTGGACAAGGGCAAGGAGGACGAGCTCATCCTCGTCTTCGACCTGGGTGGCGGCACGTTCGACGTCTCGCTGCTCGAGGTGGGCAAGGACGAGGACAACTTCTCGACCATCCAGGTGCGCGCCACCTCGGGTGACAACCGCCTCGGTGGTGACGACTGGGACAACCGCGTCGTCGAGTACCTCATCAAGCAGGTGAAGAACTCGTCCGGCGTGGACCTCTCCAAGGACAAGATCGCGCTGCAGCGTCTGCGCGAGGCCGCGGAGCAGGCCAAGAAGGAGCTCTCGTCCGCGACGAGCACCAGCATCTCGATGCAGTACCTGTCGATGAGCGAGAACGGCCCCATCCACCTGGACGAGAAGCTCACCCGGGCTCAGTTCCAGCAGATGACCCAGGACCTGCTCGACCGCACCAAGGCGCCGTTCCACAACGTCATCCGTGACGCGGGCATCTCGGTGTCTGACATCGACCACGTGGTGCTCGTGGGCGGTTCCACCCGTATGCCCGCCGTGACCGAGGTCGTCAAGGAGCTCACGGGTGGCCGGGAGCCCAACAAGGGCGTGAACCCGGACGAGGTCGTCGCGGTGGGCGCGGCGCTCCAGGCCGGCGTCATCAAGGGCGACCGCAAGGACGTCCTCCTGATCGACGTCACCCCCCTCTCGCTCGGCATCGAGACCAAGGGCGGCGTGATGACCAAGCTCATCGAGCGCAACACCGCCATCCCGACCAAGCGCAGCGAGATTTTCTCCACGGCGGAGGACAACCAGCCGTCCGTGGCGATCCAGGTCTTCCAGGGTGAGCGCGAGTTCACGCGCGACAACAAGCCGCTGGGCACCTTCGAGCTGACCGGCATCGCCCCGGCTCCCCGAGGCATGCCCCAGATCGAGGTCACCTTCGACATCGACGCGAACGGCATCGTCCACGTGTCGGCGAAGGACCGCGGCACGGGCAAGGAGCAGTCGATGACCATCACGGGTGGCTCCGCCATCCCGAAGGAGGACATCGACCGCATGATCAAGGACGCCGAGGCGCACGCGGCGGAGGACAAGAAGCGTCGCGAGGAGGCGGAGACCCGCAACCAGGCCGAGGCGTTCGCGTACTCCATGGAGAAGCAGATCGCGGACAACCGCGACAAGCTCCCGGCTGACGTGGTCACCGAGGTCGAGGCCGACATCGCGGGCGTGAAGTCCGCGCTCGAGGGCGAGGACGCCGACGCTGTGAAGACCGCGTACGAGAAGCTCGGCGCGTCGTCGCAGAAGATCGGCCAGGCGCTCTACGCCTCGGCGGATGCCCAGCCGGAGGCTGCCGCAGCGGGCGGCCCCACGGCCAGCGCCCAGTCGGCGCCCTCGGACGAGGACGTCGTGGATGCCGAGATCGTCGACGACGAGGACGACCGCAAGTGACGGACAACAACCCGCAGGGAACCCCCGAGCCTGAGGGCTCGGAGGACCGTCCCTTCCACTTCATCGACAAGCGCAAGGTGAACCCTGAGACGGGCGCGCCGGCTGCGTCGGAGTCCGGCGCGCAGTCCGGCACCCCGGACGAGGGTTCCGGCGACCCGCTCGACGCGCTCGACTTCGAGCCGTCGGCCGAGGCGGGCGGCGACGCCGCCCTGCTCGCGGCCAAGGCCGAGGCGGCGGAGCACCTCGACGCGCTGCAGCGTGAGCGGGCGACCTTCGTGAACTACCGCAACCGCGCCCTCCGCGACCAGGAGGCCGCGCGCGACCGGGGTGTCCAGGACGTCCTGGTGGCGTTGCTCCCCGCGCTCGACGATGTCGAGCGGGCTCGCCAGGCTGCGGAGCTGAGCGGCCCCATGGCGGCGATCGCGGAGAAGCTGGACCAGGCGCTCGCCAAGTTCGGCGTGGAGCGGTTCGGCCAGGTAGGTGAGGAGTTCGACCCCACGGTGCACGACGCGCTCATGCACTCCACCGAGGAGGGTGCCACGGCTACCACCGTGAACCTGGTGGTGGAGCCGGGGTACCGGATCGGCGAGAAGGTGGTCCGGGCGGCGCGCGTCGGCGTCGTCGGCCCCGAGTAGCACCTGAGGACCGCGTCGCAGGTCCGGCCTCGAGCAGGCCGGATCCGCGGCGCGGTCCTATCGCGGGATCTCCCGCACACGTTGTCAGCACTGCAGGAGAGGAGGCGTCGTGACCGGGCAGGACTGGATGGAGAAGGACTTCTACGCCGTTCTCGGCGTCGCCAAGGACGCCGACGACGCGACGATCAAGAAGGCGTACCGCAAGCTCGCGCGGCAGCACCACCCGGACCAGAACCAGGGGGACGACGCCGCGGAGTCGAGGTTCAAGGCCATCGGGGAGGCGTACGCCGTCCTCTCCGACCCGGAGCAGCGGCGCCAGTACGACGCGGTCCGTGCGATGGCGGGTGGCGCCCGGTTCTCCGCCGGTCCCGGCGGGGCGGGCGGTACGGCCGGCTTCGAGGACATCTTCGGCTCCATGTTCGGAGGCGGAGCGCCGGGCGGGCCGCGGGTCCGGTACTCACAGACCGGCCCCGGGGCTGCCGGTGCGGGCGGGTTCGAGGACCTCCTCGGCGCGATGTTCGGCGGCGCGGGCCGTCCGCAGGCCGGCTACGGCCCGGGTACAGGCTTCACGGCGCCGCAGAAGGGTGCCGACGTGGTCGCGGAGACCACGTTGCCCTTCCGCGCGGCGGTCGAGGGTTCGACCGTCGAGCTGGTGGTCGATGGTCGCAAGGTCACCACCCGGGTCCCCGCCGGGATCAACGACGGCAAGAAGCTACGCATCCCTGGCAAGGGGCGCCCCGGCCAGGGTGGCGGGCCCGCCGGTGATCTCGTGGTCACCGTGCACGTGGCACCGCACCCCGTCTACTCGCTCGACGGTGTCAACCTGCGCATGACGCTCCCGGTGACGTTCGCGGAGGCCGCCCTCGGCACCACGGTCGAGGTGCCCACGCTGATCGGCGAGAAGGTGCGCCTCAAGGTGCCGGCGGGCACGCCGTCCGGCAGGGTCCTCCGGCTGAAGGGCCGGGGTGTCGCCGCCGCTCGCGAGACCGGCGACCTGCTCGTGACGATCCAGGTGGCCGTGCCGCAGAAGCTCAGCCGCAAGGCACGCGAGGCGCTCGAGACGTTCGCGGCGGAGAGCGACGGCCAGGACGTGCGGGCAGACCTCGCCCAGCGCGCAGCGGAGTGACCGATGATCACCGACGACTCGCCGGTGCTGACGGTCTCGCAGGCCGCCCAGCTCGCGGGCATGCACCCGCAGACCCTCCGGCAGTACGACAGGCTGGGCATCGTCACGCCTCGGCGCACCGTGGGCCGGGGGCGCCGCTACTCGCGGCGTGACGTCGCGCGCCTGCTGCAGGTGCAGCGGCTCGCGCAGGTGGAGGGCATCAACCTCGCGGGGATCAAACGGATCCTGGACCTCGAGGAGCATGTCTCGGTCCTGGAGCACCGGCTGGAGGAGCTGCTCGCGCAGGCCCAGCAGTCGGGCCGGGTCTTTGCCGCAGCCACCAGCGGAGACGTGATCGTCGTGCCGCGTGGCCGCCGGGTGCGGCGTACCGAGGTGCGGATCGACGTCGACCACCGCACCGAGGCGGCGGGCGCCCTGGTCCTGTGGCGGCCCTCTCCGCCGCACAGCTGAATTTCGGCAGGTAATTCTTTCGTTATTCGGCACCGCCTTTACCTGAATTGAGGTAAGGCATTCCTTGCTGTACGAGAACGCGTCCCAGGAATATCGTGGTGGTGTTCCGCAAGGATCGACAGCAAGGAGTGAACCATGAGTGCGCTGATGGAGATGCCCGAGGTCGCCGAGTGCTCGGTCGACGGTTGCGGGTACAACCACGACCACGGATGCCACGCCGGAGCCGTCACGATCGCCGGCCACGTGGGTGACGCCAGCTGCGCCACCTTCATCCCCCTCACGACGAAGGGCGGCCTCGAGAAGGTCATCGCCCACGTGGGCGCGTGCCAGCGGGGCGAGTGCGTGCACAACAGCTCGCTCGAGTGCGGCGCCCCCGCCATCCGCGTCGGCGCAGGACCGGACAGCGCGGACCACGCGGACTGCCTCACGTTCGCGCCGCGCTGACCGCAGCAGGCCCGCACAGCAGCGGCCCACGGGCCGCCCGAAGACTCAGCGCCCCAGCTGGTCCAGCAGCATCAGGGCGTCGTCGTGCGAGTCGGGCAGGCGCTCCACCCAGACCCGGGTGGGGCGCCTGAGCTCTGCGGTGAGCCCGAGCACCTCCGCGTTCTTCTCGACGACGCGGCGCAACGACTGACCGAGCTGCGCGGTCGCAGGCCCTCGCTCGCACAGCACGACGAAGGTGGCGTCGCCGACCGCCGCCATGGGGTGGCCGTCGCCGAAGACCTGCTGCAGGGTGCGCCCGATCGCCGCCGACCGCGCGGACCGTTGCCAGCTGTCCAGGCTCTCCAGGCCCACGTCGAGGACGAGGAGGCAGTGGGTCGAGGTGACGTCCGAGCCGTTCCTCGACGCCACGCCGTAGGTCTCGCGCAGCCGCTCACCGAGGTACTCGTTGGTGGGCAGGCCCGTCGCCGGGTCGTGGCACATCACCTGGAACGGCACGCGCTCGTGCTCCTCGACCCAACCGATCGCCACCGCGCGGATCGCCGTCGCGTCCACCGGGATGCCCACCGTCGTGTAGAGGCAGGCCACGTCGTCCATCGCCTCGGCGATGCCGACCCCCACGCCGGCACGGGCGGATCCGAGCCGCTCGCCTGCGGGCGCCACGGAGCGTCCGTCCGTCAATGCTTCCGCGAACGCGTCGACGGCTGCGTGATACCAGTCGCCCGGCCGCAGCCAGACGCTGGCGAGACTCGCTGCTCGCCAGCGCTCGCGCAGGTCGCTGATGCACGGCTCCGTGCCCTGCTGCGGCTTGCTCATGATGAGAGGACTCCCACGGGAGTACATCATGACGCAGGTTCGGGCAGAGTGGGCCGCAGTTCACCCGATCTCATCCGCTGGATTCACCCTCTACCAATGCTCTGGGCGCCGCCTATAGTCAGGGGCTAGAGTCTGAGTGCCCGGATTACCGGGTCCACCCGCCATCACCGGTCGTCGCCATGGTCGGCGAGGTAGCGAGGAAGACGTGGCAGAAGTCGACAGCGGTGCGGGGGATTCTCCCAGCGACGCAGAGCTCATCCTGAGGGTCCGAGACGGGGACCGGCAGGCTTTTGGCGCGCTCTACAGCCGTCACGTCATGGCGACAAAGCAGGTCGCCCGCTGTCTCGTCGCGCCGTCCGACGTCGAGGAGGTCGTGGCCGACGCCTTCGAGAGCACGTTCCAGACTCTCCTCCGCGGCAAGGGCCCCGACCTCAACTTCCGCGGCTACATCCTCACGGTCGTGCGCAACACGGCCACGTCGCTCGCCCGCGGCGTGCGACGCACCCGTCCCACGGCCGACGACGAGCTGGAGCACGCGCTCGGCCGTCTCGCGTCCGACGAGGATGCCGCCCTGGCGGGCTTCGAGCGCACGGTCGTCTTCCGCGCGTACCTCAAGCTGCCCGAGCGGTACCGCATGGTGCTCCACTACGCGCTCGTCGAGGAGCACCGGCCGGCACAGATCGCCCCGCTGCTCGGTCTGTCCCCCAACGGCGTCTCCGCCCTCCTCTACCGTGCCAAGGAGGCGCTGCGGGCCGGCTACCTGCAGCAGCACCTGTCGCACGCGCCGTCGGCGGCCTGCCGCGAGGTCAACAGCTCCCTCGGGGAGTACGTCCGGGACAGCCTCTCGAAGCGTGAGAATGCCAAGGTGGACGACCACCTCACGGGCTGCGGCACGTGCAGCGCCCTCGTGCTCGAGCTGCACGACGTGGCCCACGGCATGAAGTGCGTCGTCGCGCCGCTGATGCTCGGGGTCGCGGGCCTGGGTCTCGTGGGCGTCGCCCTCCCCATCGGCGGGACGGGCACGGCACTCCTGGTGAAGGCCGGCTCCGCCGCGGCAGTCGCCAAGGCGGGGACGACGACGGCGCTCACCTCCGCGGGGTCCGTCACCTCCGGGAGCGCGGTAGGGACCGGGGCGGTCACGACCGGCGCCGGCGCCGTCGGTGCCGGCGCGGGCACTGTGACCACCACCACCGTGAGCAGCACCGCCGGTGCGACGGTCGCCGGAGGGTCGGTCGGCGCCGGTGCCGCCACCGCGGCGACGACGGCCGCCACCACCGCAGCGACGACCGCCGCAGCGACCACCGGAACCGTCGCCGGTGTTGCCGCGGGCGCCACGGGCGCCCTCACGTCGACCGGCCTGGCCGCGGGCGCCATCACGGCGGCGACGGTCGGTGTCGCGGCCGTGCTCCAGGTGCTCGCCCCGATGGCCCAGGCCGAGCGGTTCAGCCTGGGGCTCTCGATGGGAAGCTCCCTGGTGGCCGTCGAGCCGCGCACGGACGAGCTCGTCGAGGTCCCGGAGATCCTGGACCCCCTGTCAGCCACGAACCTGCTCGTCCCCGTGCCTGTCCCCGAACCGGCCGACCTCGACGTCACGCTCGCCGACTCCGCTGCGAAGCTCCAGGCTCGGGTGCCCCAGGACATCGTCCTCACCCTCGCCAACTCCGGTGGCAGCGACGCGCCCGAGACGTTCGTCCGGCTGACCCTCCCGGAGGGTCTGACGGCGCGGTCCGCCGGGGCGCCGTTCGGTGCGGGCGTCGGCTCACCCGCCGGGACCGCCGCCGCCGGTGGTGCCACCGAGGAGGCCGCAGTCACGGTCGCCGCCGACGGTGTCACCGGCGACCCGGCCGGTGACGTCCCGGGCGACGTGGGCAGCGACGTCGGGGTCATGGGCCCGCCGGTCACCGCCCACCCGTTCGCGTGCGTCCCGGAGGACGACGGCGCGCCGGGTACCACGGTGCTCTGCGACCTCGGTACCGTCGCGGCCGGCACGGCCCGGCGGGTCGTGGTCGGCGTGGAGGCCAGGTCTGGCGGCGTCTACCCGATCTCCGCGGAGGTGTGGGCCGCAGGCCTGAAGCCCGCCGGAGTGAGCTTCGCTGCGGCCCAGGTGGCCTCGTACGGAGCCGAGCTCGCTGCCCACGTGGGGCGGGCCCAGATCGCGAACCCCGGGTCGAGCGTGCTCGACGTGGAGATCGGCAACACCGGCGACCAGACGGCGCCCGCGGGCTGGTCCGTGGTCGTCACCCTGCCCGCCGGCGTGGCTCCCGCTGCGTCCCAGTCCGCCCTGTCGTGCGTGAGCGACGCGGCGACGGCCGCCAACGACTGGCGCTGCTCGCCCCTGTCCCGCAAGGACGGTTCGGCGGGTGCCCTGGTCAAGGACGAGCGACGACGGCTGCCCCTCGCCGTGGTCGCCGACGGGACGGCGCCCCGCACAGCGTCGGGCACCGTGGCCGTCGTGCCCGTGCTGCCGGGCTCCGCCAAGGTGCTCCAGGCGTCCAGCACGATGAACGTGGCGCAGTCGTGGGACGGGGCGGTCCAGGGCGCTGGGCACGTCGAGACGCTGTGCCTCGCCACGGGCGGGGTCGCTACGGCGCAGTCCGCCGTGACGGGCACGTACACCAACCACACCGTCCAGACCGTCGCGGTGACGCTCGAGGCCGGAGGGGCCGCCGTCGCCTCAGCCTCCGCCGTGGGGCCGGGCGAGCAGGTGACGCTCCAGGTGCCCGACGGGCTCCGCGTGCCTGCCGGACCTGCCAGCTATGTGCTCTCCTCCGTCGTGGACGGGCGCACCCACACCACGCGGGTCCCGGCCGGTTCGCACGCCGCACGTGACTGCTACGAGCCCGCCTGGGACGTCGACGCCGTGGCGGCGCCCGTCAACGTGAACGGTTCGGTCGGTGTCCGCGGTGACCTCACCAACCGCACCGACGAGCCGCTGCAGGTCACCATGGTCGTCCCGTCGGGCGGGGCGACGCTCGAGTCGGGCCAGCTGACCGTCGACCCGGGTGCGACGGTGTCCCTGCAGGTGGTCACGGGGGCCACGCAGGTGGACGCCGGGCAGGCGGCCTTCCGGCTCTCGCGCTGGACCGCGGACTCCGACGGTGACCTGCCCACGCACCTCCTGACGGCCGCTGCGACGCCGGTGGCCGACTATGCCGCGGCGACGCTCGCGCCCGCGGCTGGTGCCGCCGAGCGCGTCGGCGAGTGCACGTACGACCCGGAGCGAGACACGTCCCTCCGCACCTTCGCCGTGCCCGTCGACAACACGGGCTCCACCCTGCCGGTGCAGTTCTCGGCCGGTGGCGAGACGCTCCTGGTCCCGGCGGGCGAGAAGGCCACCCTCACGCTCACCGTGCCGTGGGGTACCGACCAGGTGGACGTCACGGCGGACGGCAGGACCCTCAGCACCGCGGACGTGACCTTCCGGTCCTGCGCTCGGGTGGAGTGGCCGGAGTCGTCGCTGACCGTCACGCCGCTGGTCGAGTGCACCGACGGCACCGGCCGGATCGTGGCGGACGTGCACAACACCGGCGCGACCGCGTGGAACGGCCGGATGTACCGCACGTCGCGGTGGTCGACGGGCAGCACGGTCGAGATCCCCGCGGGCGGCGCCGCACGGCTCACGCTGGGCGACGATCTCGCCCCGGCGGGACGTGTGACCGTGCGCCTGAGCCGTGAGCTCGAGGGGCGGGTCCACGCCGTGGAACGCCGCTTCTCGGTCGACCCCGTGGTGTGCCCGCCGCCCGTGCCGCCGACGCCTGAGCCCGTCACCCCGGACCCGGCGCAGACGACCGGGGGCGCCACAGGACAGGGCGGCCAGGCACAAGGGCCCGCCACGCCGGCCACGACGCAGGGCCCGGCCGGCCAGCAGACAACCACGGGCCAGCAGACAACGACGGGCCAGCAGGGCGCCACTCAGCAGGCCACGGCCGAGCAGGCCGCGGGCGGCCGGAGCGAGGAGGCGCAGGCGGACCGGTCCGCCCGGGCCTCCGCGGAGTGCACCGCCGCAGCGGTGGCAGCGCCGTGGGCCTTCCCCGGCCGGTCCGGCGGGTGGACCACCGGCCAGGACCTCTGGTCCTGGGCCGCGGCGGTCTGCCAGACCAAGCCCCAGGGGTAGCTAGACCAGCCCGTAGAGACGGTCGCCGGCGTCGCCCAGCCCGGGCACAATGTAGGCCTTCTCGTTGAGCCGCTCGTCCACGGCCGCGACGACGACCTGCACGTCCACCCGGTCACCCACGGCGCCCTCGAGGAGCTCGAGGCCCTCCGGGGCGGCGAGCAGGCACACGGCGGTCACCTCGCGGGCGCCCCGCTCGAAGACGTAGTCGATGGCCGCCACGAGAGTGCCTCCCGTCGCGAGCATGGGGTCGAGCAGGAACACGTGCCTGCCCGTCAGGTCGTCGGGCAGGCGGTTCGCGTACGTGACGGCCTGGAAGGTCTCCTCGTCGCGCTGCAGCCCCAGGAAACCCACCTCGGCGGTGGGCAGCAGGCGGGTCATGCCGTCGAGCATGCCCAGGCCCGCGCGGAGGATCGGCACCACGAGCGGCGGCGGTGACGAGAGCCGCACCCCCGTCGTGGTCGTGACCGGGGTCCGCACCTCGTGGGGCTCGACGGCGATCTCGCGCGTGGCCTCGTAGGCGAGCAGGGTCACCAGCTCGTCCACGAGCAGGCGGAACGTCGGCGAGGGGGTGGTCTCGTCGCGGAGGACGGTGAGCTTGTGGGCCACCAGCGGGTGGTCGACGACGTTCAGGCGCATGATCTCCACGCTACCGGCTCTCGCCCGCCGAGAGCCGTCCGGAGGCCGCGTCGCTATGGTGATCTGCGTGACCGCACCTTCCGGCAGAGCCACCCGATTCCCGGGCGACACCGTGGCCGAACGCGCCATGACGTGGGCAGACGCGATGGGGCTGGCGCTCGACGAGGCCCGGGGAGCGCTCGGCACGGGTGACGTGCCGGTGGGCGCGGTGGTGCTCGACCGCGAGGGCCGTGTCGTCGGTTCCGGGCGGAACGAGCGCGAGGCCACAGGCGACCCGACCGCGCACGCGGAGGTGCTGGCGCTGCGCGCCGCGGCGCGCGAGACGGGGGAGTGGCGGCTCGAGGGCTGCACGCTCGTGGTCACCCTCGAGCCCTGTGCCATGTGTGCGGGCGCACTGCTCCTCGCCCGCGTGGCGAGGCTGGTCGTGGGCGCGTGGGACCCCAAGGCCGGGGCGACCGGCTCCGTCTGGGACCTCGTGCGCGACCGTCGCGCGCTCCACGAGGTCGAGGTGGTGGGCGGGGTCCGCGAGGCGGAGTGCGGCGCCCTGCTCCGGGAGTTCTTCGAGGCACGCCGGGGCTGACCGAATGCTGGTGTGCAGGTGAACCGTTTTTTGCTAGCGTCTCGTCACCGCCCAGGAAAGGACGATGACGTGCCTGCACCTACCCTTGCCGACTACGCCAGCCAGAGCACCTATTCGGACCCCGGTCCCCATGCCGACCTCGTCGCGGAGGTGCCTGCCGACCCGGCGTCGCTGCGCGCGGTGGCGTGCGACGCCGTCGTCCACTACCGCTCGGGGGCGACCCTCACCGCGGAGCAGGGCGAGGACATCGACCGGCGGTGGCTGGAGTCGATCCTCGGCGCGGCTGTCCAGCGGTCGGGCGCCCTGACGGGGTCGCGCTCCGCGGAGCAGGTGGTCGCAGGCTGCTGCCGGGACCACACCCTGCTGACCATCGGCACGTTCCGGGCGCACAAGGTACCTGCCCGGTCACGCGTGGGCTTCGCCGGCTACTTCGACCCCGGCTTCCACGCCGACCACGTGATCGCGGAGTTCTGGGACGGCGACCGCTGGCGCCGATTCGACCCGGAGCTGGGCCCGGACGACCCGTGGGGCTTCGACCCCGCGGACATCCCCGCCGGCCCGGACGCCCCGTTCCTGACTGCGGCCGAGGTGTGGCTCGCCATCCGTTCGGGCGCGGCGGATCCGGAGACGTTCGGGGTGGCCGGGAACCTGCCCGGGCTTCGCGGGAAGGACTTCGTCCGCGACTACGTGCTCCGCGAGGTGGCGCACCGGCACCGGGACGAGCTGCTGCTCTGGGACTTCTGGGGGCCGATGCTGGGCCTCGAAGGCGTACCGGACCCCCTGAGCGGCACGGTCCGGGAGGAGGCGGAGCGGACCGGGGCCGACCTGAGCGGCTTCCCCGGTACGGAGATCACGTCGGCGGAGTACGACGCGATCGCCGACGAGCTGGCGCACCTCCTCGTCGCGGCGGACGCCGGCGACGACGTGGCGGCGCAGGAGCTGGGCGAGCTCTACTTCGCGGACGCGCGCCTGCGGCCGGGCGAGCGGGTCCTCACCCTGTCGCCGTCGGGCCGTTCCGGTGTGACCGACCTGGCGACGCGGTCGACGGGCTGGCGGAGCAGCCCGGCGGTCTTCGGCTGAGAGCCCCGGGATCGCCGTCAGAGCCGCTCGGCGAGCTCTGTCAGGACGTCGCTGGTGCCGCCGTCGACCTTGACGGTCGCGTGGACGTCACCGCGGGTGAGGCCGCGGTTGACGATCACCACCGGCTTGCCGTCGGCGGCGGCCCGGCGCACGAACCGGAGCCCGCTCATCACGGTGAGCGAGGACCCGGCCACGAGGAGTGCGTCGGCCTCGTCGACCATGGCGAACGCCCGCTCCACCCGTTCGCGCGGCACGTTCTCGCCGAAGTACACGATCTCCGGCTTGAGCACGCCGCCGCAGAACTCGCAGGGGGCGGGGCGAAAGTGCGAGGTGGTCTCGATGACGGCGTCGGCGTCGGGCGCGATCTCGATGTCGGCGACGTCGCCGACCGACTCGAGGAAGCCGGGGTTCAGCGCGTCCAGCCGGGTCGCCAGGTGGGCGCGGGAGACCACCCGGCCGCACTGGAGACAGACCACGCGGTCGTACCGTCCGTGCAGGTCGATGACGGTGCGTGACCCGGCATCCTCGTGCAGCAGGTCCACGTTCTGCGTGATGATGCCGGCGAGGAGACCGCGCTCCTCGAGCCGGACGAGGGCACGGTGGCCCGCGTTGGGCTCCGTGCGGCGCACGTGCTGCCAGCCCACGTGGTTGCGCGCCCAGTAGTGGCGGCGGAAGGCCTCGTCCTGCACGAACTGCTGGTACGTCATGGGGTTGCGCGGCGGCGAGTCGGGGCCGCGGTAGTCCGGGATGCCCGAGTCGGTGGAGATCCCCGCGCCGGTCAGCGCCGTGATCCTCAGCCCTGTCAGCACGCGCACGGCGTCGTCCACGGTGGTGAGGGCGACCTCGACCGGCTCGGGTCGCCAGGTGGACGGACGCGAGGTGGGCTGCACCCGTCGAGCCTACGACGAACCCCTTGACGACCCGATGTACAACGATGGAAACTAGTCCGCGGCGCTCGTGTGAGCGCTAACAGCGCCTCAACGAGGAGGTTTCATGCAGGCATCCCGTAGGTTCCCCTGGCGCCGCGGAGTCCAGGCAGCGCTGACGCTGCTGGTCGCCGCGGCCGTCACGTTCTCCCAGCTCGCCGTCCCGGCGGCGTCCCCGCAGGCGGCGGCAGCGACCATCGACACCAACGCCTGGTACGTGCTGGTCAACCGGCACAGCGGCAAGGCCCTCGAGGTCTCCGGCCTCTCCACGGCCAACAACGCGGGCATCCAGCAGTGGGCCCGCAACGACCACGCCGTGCAGCAGTGGCAGTTCGTCAGCTCGGGCAGCGGCTACTACCGGCTGAAGTCCCGGCACAGCGGCAAGGTCGTCGACGTCGCGAGCCGCTCCACGGCCGACGGCGCCAACGTGGTCCAGTACACCGACTCCAACGCCACGAACCAGCAGTTCAGCGTGCAGGACCCGGCGTCGGGCTACATCCAGCTCATCAACCGCAACAGCGGCAAGTCGCTCGAGGTCTGGGAGTGGTCCACCGCCGACGGCGGCCGCGTCTCCCAGTACTCGGACACCAACACCAACAACCAGCAGTGGCAGCTGGTCAAGGTGGGCGACGTCAGCACGCCCACCACGTACCCCAACCCCGGGCCGGTCTCGGGCGACACCATCGTGCACGACCCCGAGGTGGTGAAGCGGCCGGACGGCACCTACCTGCTCGCCAACACCGGTGAGGGCGTCAACCTCAGGACGTCGACGGACCGCACCACGTGGCGGGCCGCCGGCATGGCGTTCCCGAACGGCATGTCCTGGGTGCACGGCTACACGAACAACAGCAACCACGTCTGGGCCCCGGACATCCACTACGCCAACGGGCGCTACTACATGTACTACTCGGCCTCCACCTTCGGGTCGAACCGCTCGGCGATCTTCCTCGCGACGAGCACCACCGGCGCCGCCGGGAGCTGGACCAACCAGGGCCTGGTCGTCGCGTCGAGCACGTCGGACGACTGGAACGCCATCGACCCCAACCTGGTGATCGACCAGCAGGGTCGCTGGTTCCTGAGCTTCGGCTCCTTCTGGTCGGGCATCAAGATGATCGCCCTCAGCTCGTCGACGGGCCTGCGCTCCGGCACGGCGTTCTACAGCCTCGCCAGCCGCGGCGGCGGCGCCATCGAGGCGCCGACCATCCACTACCGCAACGGGTACTACTACCTCTACGTCTCGTTCGACGCCTGCTGCCAGGGTGCCGCGAGCACGTACCGCGTCATGGTGGGCCGCTCCACCTCGGTGACCGGTCCGTACGTGGACCGCAACGGCACCTCCATGATGTCGGGCGGCGGCACGCAGATCCTCGCCGGCCACGGCTCGGTCCACGGCCCCGGCCACCAGGCGGTCATCACCGACACCGACTCTGACGTGCTCTTCTACCACTACTACGACAACGCGGGTGACCCTCGCCTCGGCATCAACCTGCTCGGCTACGACTCGTCCGGCTGGCCGTACGTGTACTAGCGGCACCAGCAGCACCAGCAGCACCCTGCCCGACGCCGGGGCCGCACCTTCCGTACGAAGGTGCGGCCCCGGCGTCGTCCGGTCGGTACGGGCAGACCTCGGCTGTCGCATCTCGGTAGCACCTCCTCCTGCGGCGCGACGGTGAGTGTGCGCGAGCCATAGCCTCGACGGGTGGACGAATCGAAGCAGGAGACGGGACCGCTGCGCGCGCAGATGCTCGCGCGACTCGA
>NZ_JBXTSN010000027.1:0-73662 GCF_057158775.1 Antribacter sp. NEAU-D49
TGTGGCGGCTGCGGGCCGGGACGCCGTGGCGGGACGTGCCTGCGAAGTACGGGCCGTGGAAGACGCTGCACGAGCGGCTGCGTCGGTGGACCGCGGACGGGACCTGGGAACGGATCCTGGACCACGTGCAGGTCAAGGACGACGCGGTCGGGAAGGTCGAGTGGACCTTCTCGATCGACTCGACCAACGTCCGGGCCCACCAGCACGCTGCCGGTGCCCGGAAAAAGGGGGCTGCAAGGCCGGCTGGGTCGAAGACCTCGCGGTCGCTGATGAGGCGCTCGGCCGGTCGAGGGGCGGACTGACGTCCAAGATCCACCTGGCGACCGACGCCCGCGGCCTGCCGATGAGCGTGATCCTGACGCCGGGGCAGGCTGGGGACAACCCGCAGCTGTTGCCCCTGCTGGACCAGGTCAGCGTGAAACGCGACGGACCCGGACGGCCCCGCAAGAGGCCCGACCGGGTCCTGGCCGACAAGGCGTACTCCAGCCCCGCGACCCGCCGCGCGCTGCGCCGGCGCGGGATCGCGTTCACCAGCCCCGAGAAGAAGGACCACGCCGCCCACCGGCTCCGCCGCGGCAGAGCCGGCGGGCGACCGCCCGCGTTCGACCCGCAGACCTACAAGGGCCGCAACGTCGTCGAGCGGTGCTTCAACCGCCTCAAGCAGTTCCGCGCCCTGGCCACCCGATACACCAAACGAGCCGCCTACTACCGGTCCGAACTCACGATCGCAGCCATCATCCTCTGGCTCCGCGATTCACAGGACAGGCCCTAGTCGAACAGCGTCGCGGACTCCCACGCGGGCGCGGGCGCCGAGGCCGGGGCAGCGCCCGTGGAGGCCGTCCGCTCGGGGTGCGCGGCGCCGTCGGGCACCGTGGCCGCGCTCGGGGCGGCGATCAGGTCGCCCACGAGCAGGCCGTCCACCTCGCCGCGGCCCGCCGCCCACTCGCGGGCGGCGAGGCCGGCGAGCTGGTCCGCACGCTCGTTGAACGGGTTGCCCACGTGGCCCCGGACCCAGTGGAACCTGACCGGCCCCTCCCGGTCCGCGATGGCGCGGTCGATGGACTGGACCAGCTCGAGGTTCTTCACCGGCTCGCCGGAGGCCGTGCGCCAGCCCTTGCGCTTCCAGCCCGCCACCCACTCGGAGGCGCAGCGGATCGCGTACTGGGAGTCGGACTCCACGAGCAGGGGCTCCGTGCCGGGATGGGCCTCGATGGCGCGCAGGAGAGCCGTGAGCTCGGCGACCTGGTTGGTGCCGCTCGCGGCCCCGCCCGAGTCGAAGCGCCCGCCGTCGTGGTCGATCCACGCCCAACCGATCGCGCCGCCCGGGTTGCGAAGGCACGATCCGTCGGTGCTGACAATGATCACGGCGACCATTGTGCATCCCGCGACCGACTGTTCGGACGCACGAAACCCCCGCCAGGGCTTTCGTTGCGATCATGACGGCATGGCAACGCACCCTCCCAGCCCGGCCGAGCGGTCGGCGGGACAGCACCCCGCACGGCCTCGTACGCCTGCTGACCTGCGCCGTTGGCGGCAGTATCTCGCCGACGAGCGGGCCGAGGCCGCGGCCTACCGGGACCTCGCCAGCCGCCGGACGGGAGAGGAGCGCGACATCCTCCTCGCGCTCGCCGAGGCGGAGAAGCGCCACGAGCAGCACTGGCTCGACCTCCTGGGGGACGACGTCGGCAAGCCGCTCCGCGGCGACTGGCGCTCCCGGTCCCTCGGGCTGCTGGCCCGGCGGCTGGGTGGCGTGTTCGTGCTCGCCCTCGCCCAGCGCGCCGAGGCCCGCTCGGCGTACGAGGCGGAGGCCGACGCGACGGCGACCATGGCCGCTGACGAGCGGATCCACGAGGAGGTGGTCCGTGGGCTGGCCACGCGAGGGCGCAACCGGATGTCGGGCACGTTCCGTGCCGCCGTGTTCGGGGCGAACGACGGGCTGGTGTCCAACCTCGCGCTGGTGCTCGGTATCGGGGCGTCGGGTGCCGCGCACTCGACGGTCCTGCTGACGGGACTCGCCGGGCTCCTCGCGGGGGCGCTCTCCATGGGTGCCGGGGAGTTCGTGTCCGTCCGGTCGCAGCGTGAGCTGCTCGAGGCGTCGTCGCCGTCCCCGCACGCCAACGCGGCCCTGCCGCACCTCGACGTGGACGCGAACGAGCTGGCCCTCGTCTACCGGGCCCGTGGCCTCGCACCCGCCGAGGCGAAGGCGCACGCTGACGAGGTGCTGGCGAGCCTGGGCGGCGGGACACCTCGCGGCCTCGCGGGCGACCCGGGGGCCGACGACGACCACGAGACGCACGGCACCGCGTGGGGGGCTGCCCTGTCGAGCTTCTGCTTCTTCGCGTCCGGTGCGCTGATCCCGGTCCTGCCGTACCTCTTCGGCCTCTCGGGCGGGGTGGCGGTCGCGATCTCCAGCGCGCTGGTCGGGGTCGCGCTCCTCGCGACGGGGGCCGTCGTGGGCCTGCTCTCGGGGACCTCGCCGGTCACGCGGGCGCTCCGTCAGCTCGCCATCGGGCTCGGTGCGGCGGCAGCCACCTACGTGCTCGGCCTGGCGTTCGGCGCGACGGTCGCGTAGCGGGCCGACGTCGTCCCTGCGTACCTCCGTGCGTCGACGCCCGGTCTCATCCGGCGCGCCGCGGCGACCAGGGGTTGCGGCAGGCGTGTTTCACCCGCAGATACCCCGGCTCATCTGTTGCGTGGTGGGCTTGACGAGCGCAGATTGAGTCCTGACAACATTGTGGCCGCCGTCACAGCGCAGGGGGACCCATGGCGAGCAGCACGAACCGCGGGGCGGGGCGTTCGCGCCTCCGTCGCTGGTTCCTGCGTGCGGCCGGTGCCTCGCTCCTGTCGGTCGGCGGGCTGGGTGCGGGGATCGGGCTCGCCGCTGCGGCTCATGCGCTGCCCGGCCTCGACGACGTCATCGGTGGCACCACGGGCGCGGTGACCTCGACGGTCGACGCGGTGACCACCGCTGTGGTCCAGCCGGTGGCGCATGCCGTGAGCGACGTGACCAAGCCTGCGCAGGCCGCTCAGCCCGCTCAGCCCGCGGCTCCGGCGCCCCAGCCGGCCGCTCCGGCTCCTGCGGCCCCCGCGCCGGCCGCGCCTCAGCCGGCCCAGCCCGCGCCCGCGCCCGCGCCCGCGCCCGCGCCTGCGCCGGCGCCGGCGGCGGCGGCGCCGACCGTCCTCGCGCCGGTTGTCGAGGCGGTGCGGCCCGTTGCGCAGACCGTCGAGAAGGCGGCCGCACCCGTCCAGCCGGTCACGGAAGCCGTGGGCCGGGCCGCGCAGGCGGCCGCACCGGTCACCGAGGCTGTCCGTCCGGTGCTCGAGCAGGTCACCGAGCCGCTCGCGCCGGTCGTCGAGGGCGTGGCCACCCCCGTCGCGGAGCTCACCGAGCCGGTGGCCCGAGCGGGGGCCCACATCGTCAACCCGGTGGCCCACGCGGTCCGCCCGGTCACCGACTCCGTGGTCGGAGTGGTGCGCCCGGTGGTGGAGCCCGTCGTCGACCGCGGCCTCGCCCCGGTGCTGGAGCCGGTCCTCCGGCCGGTCGGAAACGTCACGCGCCCGGTCACCACCCCGCTCGCCCCCGTTCTCCGGCCCGCCCTCGGACTGGTGGACGGCACCGGCGCACCAGGGCTGATCGCCCCGGCGGTGCCCGGCACGGGCGGCGGTGCACCCGGTCCCGGCGCAGGTGTGCCGGGTGGCACGCGCCCCGGGTCGGGGACGCCCTCGGTGCCCGGGCTCGGGGTCGTCGACCGCGTCGCGGCGGACGCCGTCGACCTGCTGCTTCCGGGCGCTGCCGGGGCGCAGGCCGCTCCTGCGCCCACTGACGCGTCCACCGGTGCGCCCACTGTCGGTGCGCTGTCGAGCGAGGTCACCATCGGTGGCGCCGCGGTGGCCGCTGGTGTCAGCGCCGCCGTCGAGCGCAGGAATGCCGCCCTGGAGGCCGCCGCCGTGGTGACGGCGGGCCCGGCCGGGGCAGGGCTCCTCGGGGGCGGTGGCCACCCGGGCCTGCCGTCGTCGCCCACCGACTCGGGCGAGGCGCCGGCCACCGGTGCGTCGAGCGGATCCCCGCTCCGTGCCGCCGGAGCCGACGCTGCCGCCGTTCTTGCGGACCTCGCCGAGGCCGCCTCACGCTCCTGGCTGGTCGCCTCGGCCGAGTCACGCGCCGAGCACCCCTGCACGTTCTACGAGGTTCCTGTCTCTCCTGCCTGACCGGGCCGGGCCGTGTCCATGAGACGCGGCACGCGACCGGCGGCGTCGTGTCGTCGGCCAAGCCTTCGTCAGACCAAGGTGGGAGAACATCATGTACACATTCGTTCGACGCGCGCTGCAGACAGCGCTCGTCGCGGGCGGCCTCGTCGTCGCCGGGGCCGCTGCGGCCCACGCCTCCGAAGCGGACCTGCTCGACCAGGTCTCCGGAGGGTTGACCGACACGGTCGAGGCCGTCGTCGCAGAGGAGGGCGTCGTCGATTCGGTCGCCCCTGACAGCTCCGCTCTGGGGCAGGCCGTCGACGCCGTCGCCGGCGAGGACGGCCTCGTCGACCAGGTCGTCGGAGCGGACGCTCCGTCGGCGGGAGTGACGGACACCGTCGTCGAGGCGGTCGAGGACGACGTCACCGAGCCCGGCGGTGTGATCGACGACCTCGACGGCGGGACACCCGTCGACGACACGATCGAGAACGTCGTCGGCGAGAGCGGGGTGGTGGACGACGTGCTGGAGGACGGCACGGCCGTCTCCGGCACCGTCGAGGCGATCACCGCCGAGGACGGCCTCGTGGACGACGTCGTGGGCGCCGACGCGCCGACGGAGGGCGTGTCGGACAGCGTCGGGGAGGCCGTCACCGACGACCTCACGGGCGTTGCCGACGACCTGCTCGCCGGGGACGTCACGGCGGTCGTCGAGGGAGTCGTCGCGGAGGAAGGCCTCGTGGACGACGTGCTCGAGGACGGGAGCGCCGTGGGTGACCTCGTCGACGAGGTCGCCGGCGAGGAAGGCCTGGTCGACGACATCGTCGGGGCCGACGAGCCGCAGGACGGCGTGACGGACGAGGTCGTTGACCACCTGGTCGACGACGTGGTCCAGACCGTCACCGACGTGGTCGAGCTCGACGTCCCAGCCGTCGTGGCCGACGTGATCGCCGAGGACGGGATCCTGGACGACCTGCTCGAGGACCCGATCGGCACGGTGGACCCGGTGGACCCGACCGATCCCACGGACCCGGTTGACCCCGTTGACCCGACGGATCCCACGGACCCGGTGGACCCGGTGGATCCCACGGACCCCGTGGACCCGGACCCGACGGATCCCACGGACCCGACGGGCCCGACCGGCCCGACCGGCCCGGCCGGTCCTGCGGGCCCCGGCGGCCCCGGGGCTGCCGGTGACGGCGGGAACGCCTCGCTCGTCTCGAACCGTCTCGCCCGCGCGAGCGGCGGCGGGCTCGCCGCCGCGACCGCCACCCTCGACAGGCCGGTCGTCACCGGGCTGCCGACGGTGATGGCCGAGACCGGCGCCCATGACTCGGGGCTGCCCGCCCTGGCCCTCGCCCTCCTGGGGCTGGGCCTGGTGGCGCTCCGGCTACGCCACCGGTGGCTGCGCGCGTGACCGCGCAGGTACCGGTCGGCGTCTGACGCAGGCCCCCGGCCATCGGCCACGGGACATCACTGGGGGATGGCCCGCGGAGCGGCCGGAGGCCTGCGTCAGAGGGACCTGATCGTCAGGACATCGCTGGGGGGTGGCCTGGCACGACGGTCCCACCGGGAGAGCTGGCAGAGCCCGTCCTCGCAGGAGGAGAGCGACGCCCCCGCTCCCGGACCGCACCGAGTGTGATCCCGGTCCGTAGGGGCGGACCGGGGTCACACCGCCGCGACGCGCTCCAGGATCTGCGTGACGATCTCGTCGGGGGTGAGCGCCAGGTCGACGACGAACCCGTCCTCGTCCGGCCCGAGCGGCTCCAGGGCCGCCAGCTGGCTCGTCAGCATCTGGGGCTTCATGAAGTGCCCGGTGCGTCCGGTGATGCGCTGCTCGAGGATCTCGCGCGCACCGTCGAGGTGGACGAACACCACGCGCCCCCGTGCCGTCCGGAGGAGGTCGCGGTACGGGCGGCGCAGGGCCGAGCACGTCATCACCGCTGACGCGCCCGCGTCGCTCTGCCCGTCGAGCCAGTCGCGCAGCGCCTCGAGCCACGGCCAGCGGTCGTCGTCGGTGAGTGGCGTGCCCGCTGCCATGAGGGCCACGTTCTTCGGGGGATGGAAGTCGTCCGCCTCGGCGTAGGGACGGCCGGTGCGCTCCGCCAGGAGCAGCGCGACGGTGGTCTTCCCCGAGCCCGCGACGCCCATGACGACGATGTGGACGGTCTCGCCGGTCGTCCCGGTCGCCTCGGTCGTCCCGGTCATGCGGTGCTGCTCTGGTGATCGGTCACAGGGCAAGCGTGTCAGAGTCCGGTCCGCCCGGACGAACCACGGGAGAGGCGGACGTCACAACCGTGGGCGGGCGGACGGCGTCGGGCACGCACGTAGGCTCGGGACTCATGGCCCGACTGCTCGCCGACACCACGCCGCTGCGTGTGTCGCCGGAGTACCGGCGCCTGTGGTGGGGGCTCGGGGTCTCGAACCTGGGCGCGCAGCTCACCGTCGTCGCGGTGGGACTGCAGGTCTACGCGCTCACCGGGTCCACGCTCGCGGTGGGCGTGCTGGGGCTGTGCTCGCTCGTGCCGCTGGTGGCTCTCGGGCTCTACGGCGGCGCGCTCGTGGACGCCTACGACCGGCGGCGGGTCTCGCTCGTCGCGTCCACGGTGCTGTGGCTCGTCACGGGGGCCATCGCCGCGCAGGCGTGGGCCGGGATGAGCTCCGTCAACCTGCTCTACGGGCTTGTGGCGCTGCAGAGCGCGGCGTTCGCGATCAACAACCCGGCGCGGTCGGCGATCATCCCGCGGCTCCTGCCGGCGTCGCTCATGCCCGCGGCGAACGCGCTGCAGACGCTCGCCATGAACGTGGCGCTGACGGGTGGGCCGCTCCTCGGTGCCCTGCTCGTGGCGCAGTGGGGCTACGCCTGGGCGTACACGATCGACGTGGTCCTGTTCGCCGCCGCGCTCTGGGCAGTGTGGCGCCTCCCCGCGATGCCGCCGCTCGCCCCCGAGTCCTCCTCCGCAGAGTCGTCCTCCGCAGAGGTGGTCACCTCGTCCGGCGGGGTGACGACCTCGCCCCGGAAGGTCGTCGGCCTGCGCTCGGTGCTCGTCGGCCTGCGCTACCTGGCGACCCAGCCGAACCTCCGCACCACGTTCCTCGTGGACCTGGCGGCGATGATCCTCGCTTTCCCGCGCGTGCTGTGGCCCGCCGCCGGTGTGATGTATCTCGGCGGCGGGGAGGCCACGACCGGCATCCTGGCCGCGGCCTTCGCGGCGGGCGGGATCCTCGCGACCCTGTTCTCCGGCGGCATGACCCGCGTGCGCCACCAGGGCCGGGTGATCGCGTGGTCGATCACCGCCTGGGGGCTCTCGGTCGCCGCGTTCGGGGCCGTGCTGGTCCTGCTCGGCCGGACGGAGCCCGACGGGATGCTGCTCGGCGGGGTGATCGCCGCGGGCGTGGCGCTCGCGTTCGCGGGCGGTACCGACGCCGTGGCGTCGGTCTTTCGGCAGAGCATCCTGCAGACCGCCACCCCGGACCACCTGCGTGGCCGCCTGCAGGGCGTGTTCATCGTGGTGGTCGCGGGTGGTCCGCGTCTCGGGGAGCTCGTGCTGGGCGCTGAGGCCGCGTGGTTCGGCGAGGGCTGGGCAGCGGTGATCGGCGGCCTGAGCTGCGTCGTCGCCCTGTGGCTCATCGTCCGTGCGACGCCGCGGTTCTGGGCCTACGACTCGCGCCACCCGGAGCCCTGACCCCCACCTGCTGTGGGTATGGCTGTGGCGGCAATCCTTACGAGAATTGCCGCCACAGCCATACCCACAGCGCTCCGGCTCAGGCCTTCGGGGCCGGCGTCCCGTTCGTCGCGGCGGTGCCGCCCGCGAGGTTCGAGATCAGCTGGTGGATGTCCACGCCGGTGAGCTGCTTGATCACGCCCTGCCCCTCGCCCAGCACCGAGGCGACGTTCTTGGTGACCGCGGACGCGCCGTCGGTCGAGATCACCGTCATGCCCTGGATCGAGGCGATCGGCTCGGCGGCTGCGCGCACGATGTCGGGCAGGCGCTCGATGAGCTCCTGCACCAGCGCGGCCTCGCCGTACTTCTTGAGCGCCTCGGCCTTGGCGTCGGTCGCGGCGGCCTCGGCCAGACCTGCGGCCTCGATCGCGATGGCTCGCGCCCGGCCCTCGGCCTCGACACCCGCGGCCAGCGCGACCGCGCGGTCACGCTCGGCCTCGCCGGAGCGCCGCACGGCCTCCGCGGAGGCCTCGGCGTCCTGGAGGGCGGCGCGCTTGTTGGCCTCGGCGATGGTGGTGCGCTTGAACGCCTCAGCCTCGGTCGCGGCGTTGGAGGCGTCACGGCGGGCGTTGGCGTCCTGCACCTGCGCGTAGGCCTGGGCCTCGGCGGGCTTGCGCACCTCGATGTCGAGGCGCTCCTGCTCCACGCGCGCCTTCTCCGCGAGGGCCTCGCGCTCCTGCTGGGCCACGAGCCGGTCCTGCTGGGCGCGGGCGAGCTGGCCTGCGGCCTCGGCCTCGGCGTTCGCCTTGTCGGTCTCGGCCTTGATGATGGCCTTCTTGAGGTCCAGGGCCTTCTGCCGCTCGGCGATCTGCTCGGCCGCCTCGATCACGGCGAACTCGGACGCCCGGCGGGCCTCCGCCTCGGAGACCTCGGCGAGCTGCTTCGCGTTGGCGGCCTCGGCGCGGCCGAGGTTCGCCAGGTAGTCGGAGCCCGGCGTCGAGATGTCGGAGATGTTGAGCAGGTCGACCTGCAGGCCCTGCTCGGAGAGGTCCGTCTTGGTGGACTGCACCACGCGGTCGGAAAGGCCCTTGCGGTCCGAGATGATCTGCTCGATCGTCATGTCGCCCACGATGGAGCGCAGCGAGCCCTCGAGGGACTCCTTGATGATCTCGGTGAGCAGGTGCTGCTGCGACAGGAAGCGCTGGGCAGCGCGACGCACACCCTCCTCGTCGCCGCGGACCTTGAAGTTGATCGACGCCTTGATGGCGATCTTGATGCGGTTCTTGTCGACGCCCTCGACCGTGATGCCGATCTGGCGCTGCTCGAGCGAGATCGCGAAGCCCTGCTGCAGCACGGGCCACACCCAGGCGCGCCCGCCCACGACGACGCGCTGGCCCGAGGTGTCGGCCTCGGTCTTGCCGGCGCCGCGGCCGACGATGATCAGGGCCTCGTTCGGCGGCACCCGACGGATCCGGCTCGCCACGAAGGCGAGGATGATGACGATCGCGAGGATGGCCGCCACGACGGCGATCACACCCACCAGCTCTGCGGGGAACACAGGTCCTCCATCGGTTGCATCGATGCCCGACGACGGAGCTCGCCCCGGGCGGTGCTCTCACCTCTCCCGGGGTTCACCCGGAGAGGTGCCGGGCGCGGTCAGCGCACCGGCTCGACCTTCACGCGGCTCCCGTGGTGCTCGACCACGACGATGCGGACGCCCTGCTCGATGGGCTCCTCGGAGAACGCGAGGCGGTTCTCCAGCTCGGTGGCGGCGTCGAGGCGCACCTCGCCGTGGCTCGGGGCCACGTCCGACGTGACGATCCCGCGCACGCCCACGAGCGAGACGGGCGTGCCGTCGTCGGACGCACCGAGGCGGCGCAGCAGCAGCTGGACGCCGAGGACGACGAGGACGCCCACGACGATCGCGATCGGGTACGAGGCGGCGACCGGCAGGCCGTTGGCCGTCACGACGGCGCCCGTGGCGCCGAAGAGCATCAGTCCGGCCCCCAGGGCGGTGCCGGACAGGGCGCCGTCCCCCAGGTCGAGGAAGTCACCGACAGTGAGAGTCAGCAGCGCGAGAGCGAGGCCGACGATCCCGATGATGACAAAGACGAGCATGCGAGCCCCGATCGTGAAGATCCTGCGAAGGTGAGCCGCAATCTACCAGCCGGCACCCACACGACGTCCCGCCGCTGGTCAGGATCCGGTGGGGAGATCTGCCCGGTCGGCGGCAGGCCTGCCCAGGGTGCGGACGGCCGCCAGGGTCACCACCGTCGCGACCCAGCCCGCGACCATGGCGACGAAGAAGCCCGCGTGCGATCCGGCGTCGTCGACCCGGGTGCCCGCGAGGGACGCGCCCAGCGAGGTGCCGACGCCGATGGCTGTGCCCACCCACGCGAGACCCTCGGTGAGCTGCTGCGGAGCCATGAGGTTCTGCACCAGCTGGTTGCCCGTGATGATCGTGGGCGCGATGGCCATCCCCGCCACGAACATGACGGCCGCGAGCATCCACAGGGAGTCGACGAACCAGAAGAGGGCGACACCCGCGGCGAGCGCGCACATGCCGATCGCGAACCGACGGGGTGCGGGGGAGAGCCAGTGCCGGGCCCCGTACGCGAGACCGGAGATGAGGGAGCCCGCCGCGAACACGGCGAGGACCACGCCCGACATCGCCTTGGAGCCCTGCTCCTCGGCGAACGCGACGGTCGAGACCTCGGTGGCCCCGAAGATGACGCCCGTCGCGGCGAAGGCGACCATCAGGACCGGGACCCCGGGGACGAAGACCGCCGACCGGTGCCGGCCCTCGTGCGTCACGGTCGACACGGGCGGCTCGGTGGCGCGCTGCGCGCAGAACCACAGCCCGCCGACCACCGTCGCGACCGCCGCCACCACGAGCCCGGAGGCGGGGGCCACCGCGGTGGCGAGCGTCGTGGCGAGGATCGGGCCCGCGATGAACACCAGCTCGTCCACCGCCGACTCCAGCGAGTATGCGGTGTGCAGGCGCCGCGGCTGGGGGACGGCGTGCGACCACCGTGTCCGCACCATCGAGCCGTACGAGCCCTGGCTGGCTCCGGCCACCGCCGCGAACAGCCACAGGACCGGCTCGGGTGCGTGCAGCACCGCCGCGGCCACGAGGCCGACGAGGCCCACCGACGTGACCGCCAGCGCCGGGAGCAGCACGCCCCGCTGGCCGCGACGGTCCACGATCCGCGCCAGCTGTGGTGAGACGAAGGCCTGTGCCAGGCCCAGCACGGCCGCGACACGGCCCGCCATGCCGTACGAGCCGTACAGCGTCTGCACCATGAGCACCGTGCCGATGCCGATCATCGACATCGGCAGGCGGGCGATCGCCGCAGCCGTGGAGAACGCGGCCGCACCGGGGGTGCTCAGGACGTCGAGGTAGGGATTCTTGCGCGCTCGTGCGATGTCCTGGGCCACGCGTTCGAGTGTCGCACCAGAGGGTTGCCTCGGACGACGGATAAACGGTGATGCTGACCACCAGACGCCTACGCTGGACCGATGACTGCCGACTACACAGTGGCCGACAACGCCGACGAGTCCCGCTACGAGGCCCGCTCACCCGAGGGCGAGGTGATGGGCGTGCTCGAGTACCGGCGTGACGACCCGGGCACCTGGGTACTGCCCTCGACCAGGACGGACCCTGCGTTCCGGGGCCGTGGGGTCGCCGCCGCGCTCACGCGCCGGGCCCTCGACGACGCCCGGGCGGCCGGCGTCGCGGTGGTGCCGGCCTGCTGGTACGTGGCCGAGTGGATCGAGTCGCACCCCGAGTACGCCGACCTGGTCCGCGACTGACGGCACCGCGTCGCTCCCGGCGCCACCTGCCGGCTCCCGCCGACAGGTGGCGCCACCCAGGCCCGGCGGCGACGATGAGCCCATGAGCGACGAGACGCAGGTGACAGTGGTGGACAACCCCGGCGAGAGCCGGTTCGACGTGCGGCTGGCCGACGGCGCGGTCGTGGGCAGCGCCTACTACGAGCGGGAGCCTGGCGTCGTCATCTTCACGCACACCGAGGTGGACCCGTCCATGGAGGGCAAGGGCGTGGGTTCCCGGCTCGCCGCGGGCGCCCTGGACCTGGCCCGTGAGGCGGGCGACCGCATCGTGCCCCTGTGCCCGTTCATCCGCGCCTACGTGAAGCGCCACCCGGAGTACGAGGACCTGGTGCTGCACCCGCACGCCGGGGCCTGACCGGGCTCAGGCCTCCACGGGCAGGCCCGCGCGCGCCCAGGCGACGATGCCGCCGTCGATGTTCACGGTGTCGAACCCCGCGGTCTCGGCCAGCCACTGGGTGGCGCGCGCCGACCTGGCGCCCGAGTGGCAGATCACGAGCACCTGGAGGTCCGGGTCGAGTTCCCCGTAGCGGGCCGGCAGGTCGCCGAGAGGGATGTGCACCGACCCCGGCACGTGGGCGGAGTCCCACTCGTCCTGCTCCCGCACGTCGAGCAGCAGGGTGCCCGCGGGCACCGGCGCTGCCGGGTCGAGCTCGGTCGGGTCGATCGCCGGGACGCCGGGAAACATGGGCTGGAACATACGTCCAGGGTAGGCGACCGGGCCGCGTCCCTGGCCCCGGGCCGCCGTCGGGCCGCGCTGCCGGGCCCCGTCGGCGACGACCTCCCGGACCTGGCACTATCGGTGCTATGCACCCTCGTGCCGGCAGCCTTGCCCTCGAAGAAGACCTGATCGACGTCGACCGGGTGGTCGGCGCCTACTACGACCTGACCCCCGATCCCGAGGACCCGGCCCAGCAGGTCGTCTTCGGCACCTCCGGGCACCGCGGCTCGTCCCTCGACCACGCCTTCAACGAGGCGCACATCGTCGCGATCACCGCGGCGATCGTCGAGTACCGGCGCTCGCAGGGCACGGACGGCCCCCTGTACATCGGCCGTGACACGCACGCACTGTCGCTCCCGGCGTGGCAGACGGCCCTCGAGGTCCTCGCCGCCGCCGGTGTCACCGTCATGATCGACGCCCGTGACTCGTACACGCCCACCCCCGCGGTGTCGCAGTCGATCCTGCTGCACAACGGTGCGGTCGCCGAGGGCGGCGCCCGGGTGTCGGGCCCCGGCCTGGCTGACGGGATCGTCGTGACGCCGTCGCACAACCCCCCGCGGGACGGCGGCTTCAAGTACAACCCGCCCCACGGCGGACCTGCCGACTCGGACGCGACCGGCTGGATCGCCGACCGCGCCAACGAGCTGCTGCGCGCCGGAGTGGGCACGGTGGGCCGCCTGTCGCTCGACGAGGCGCTCGCGGCGGAGACCACGCACCGGCACGACTTCCTGACCACCTACGTGGACGACCTGCCCAACGTCGTGGACCTCGAGGCGATCCGTGCCTCTGGTGTGCGGATCGGTGCCGACCCCCTGGGCGGGGCGTCGGTCGAGTACTGGGGCGCCATCGGCGAGCGGTACGACCTGGATCTCACCGTGGTGAACCCGCAGGTGGACCCGAGGTGGGCGTTCATGACGCTCGACTGGGACGGCAAGATCCGCATGGACTGCTCATCGCCCTACGCGATGGCGTCGCTGGTGGAGCGCATGTCCGGCGGTTCGGCGCCGTTCGACGTGGCCACGGGGAACGACGCGGACTCCGACCGGCACGGGATCGTCACGTCCGACGGGCTGATGAACCCGAACCACTACCTGGCCGTCGCGATCCAGTACCTGTACGGCGGGGCGCGGCCGTCCTGGCCGGCCGGTGCGGCCATCGGCAAGACGCTCGTGTCGTCTGCGCTGATCGACCGGGTCGCCGCGGGGCTGGGCCGCCGGCTGATCGAGGTGCCGGTGGGCTTCAAGTGGTTCGTGCCCGGCCTGCTGTCCGGGGAGGTGGGCTTCGGGGGCGAGGAGTCGGCCGGAGCCTCGTTCCTGCGCCGCGACGGGCGGGTCTGGTCCACGGACAAGGACGGGCTGCTGCTGGCCCTGCTGGCGTCCGAGATCCTCGCGACCACGGGCACGTCGCCGTCCGAGCACCACCGGGCGCTCGTCGAGAAGCACGGCGAGAGCTGGTACGCCCGCGTGGACGCGGCAGCGTCGCGCGAGGAGAAGGCCAAGCTGGGGAAGCTGTCGCCGGAGGCGGTGACGTCGACGACGCTCGCGGGTCAGGAGATCACCGCGACGCTGACGAAGGCGCCCGGGAACGACGCGAAGATCGGCGGTCTCAAGGTCACGACGGCGGACGCGTGGTTCGCCGCGCGCCCGTCGGGGACCGAGGACGTCTACAAGATCTACGCCGAGTCGTTCGTGTCGGCCGACCACCTGGCTGACGTGCAGGCCGCGGCCAAGGACCTGGTGGGCGAGGCGCTCGGCGGCTGAGCCGCGCCGGTCCGACGTCGGGCGCCGGTCCGGCGCCGGCCCGCCGGGCCGACGACGTACGAGAGCCGGGACCGTGGCCACCACACCTCGGTCCCGGCTCTGTGCCCGGGCGGCGCGGGGGGCGCCTGTCGTGCGCCCGGGGGCACTGGGGTGTCCGCTGCCGCTGAGGACGGCGGGACGGTACTGACGTCAGCGGGCGGTGCCCGCCGTCACGTCGAGCGGCAGTGCGAACGCGGCTGCCGGGTCCATGAAGGCGATCGTGAGGCTGATCGTCACCGCTGCCAGGCCGAGCGCCACCAGGAGGACGATCTCTCGCCGCGAGTGGCGGGGGGAGATCGCGCGGATGCGCTCGGCGAGCAGGCGGTGCTGCGGGTGCGCGGTGGTCGCTGCGGTGCGGTGCGTCACGTCGGTCCTCCGGGTGCTGGGTGGCTCGGGGGTGGTGCGTGGTGCCGGGTCGATCGGGTGGCTGTTGGCCGGCGCCGCGCGCGGGGGATCGATGGTGCAGAATGCCGCCGCGCGGCGCCGTGGGGAAACTCTTCCACACTTTGCGTGACTTGTGAAGCGTTTGCCAACTGGCTCAGATCCTGGCACTTATTTTCACAAGCGCAACCGGAAGGCCCTGGCGACCTGCCCGGGAGGGCCCCGGACGTGCCTGAGAGCCGCACCATCCGGCCCCTAAACGTTTCGTGCGCCTTGCCGCGGGTGAAGGGGCTTCCTAGCGTGATCGCGGACATTCCCCCACGAAGAAGGAGCCAGTCATGCCCCAGGTACGACGACGTGCCCGCTGGGCGGCACTCGCCGCGATTGCGAGCCTGTTCACCGCCGGCGCCGTCGGCGTGAGCGTCACCGCCGCGAGCAGTGCCACCGCCGCCGAGGGCTGCACGGTGAGCTACCGCGTCTCGAGCCAGTGGAGCGGGGGCTTCCAAGGGGACGTGACGGTCACCAACCTCGGTGCGCCCATGTCGTCCTGGCAGCTGCGGTGGACCGCCGCGCCGGGTCAGACGGTGAACCAGGCCTGGAACGCCACGGTCTCCCAGTCGGGCACCACGGTCACGGCATCGAGCCTCTCCTGGAACGGGGCGCTCGGGACCGGCGCCTCCGCGTCCTTCGGCTTCATCGCGTCCTGGAGCGGGACCAACCCGGTGCCCGGGACGTTCACCCTGAACGGCGTGACCTGCACGGGCGGCGTGGTGAACCCGACCCCGACGCCGACCCCGACCCCGACCCCGACGCCGACGCCGACGCCGACCCCCACGCCGTCGCCGACGCCCAGCCCCACCCCGTCGCCCACGCCGCCGGTCACCGCGTCCAGCTTCTACGTGGACACGACGACCCAGGCGTACGCCGCCTGGACCGCCGCCAGCGGCACCAACAAGTCCTTGCTCGCCAAGATCGCGCTGAACCCGGCCTCGTACTGGGTCGGCAACTGGGCCGACGCCTCGCACGCGCGCCAGGAGGTCCTGGACTACACGTCGCGCGCCGTCGCCGCAGGCAAGACCGGCATCCTCACCGTCTACGCGATCCCCGGCCGTGACTGCGGCTCGCACTCGGGCGGTGGCGTGGCCGAGAGCGAGTACGCCCGCTGGATCGACACCGTCGCGTCCGGCATCCAGGGGAACCCGTACATCATCCTCGAGCCGGACGCCCTCGCCATGCTGGGCGACTGCTCCGGCCAGGGCGACCGCGTCGGGTTCCTGAGGTACGCGGCGCAGAAGCTCACCGAGGCCGGCGGGCGCGTCTACATCGACGCCGGCCACGCGTCGTGGCTGACGCCGTCCGAGGCGGCGCGCCGGCTCAACCTGATCGGCTTCAACCACGCGGTCGGGTTCGCGATCAACACGTCGAACTACCAGACGACCGCCGCGTCCAAGACGTGGGGTGAGCAGGTGTCGGCGCTGACCGGCGGGTCCAGCTATGTGATCGACACGTCGCGCAACGGCAACGGCTCGAACGGCGAGTGGTGCAACCCCCGCGGTCGCGCCCTCGGCGAGCGGTCCACCGCCGTGAACGACTCCAGCCACCTGGACGCCCTGCTCTGGGTCAAGCTGCCCGGTGAGTCGGACGGTGCCTGCAACGGCGGCCCGGCGGCCGGCCAGTGGTGGCAGGAGATCGCGCTGGAGCTGGCGCGCAACGCCACCTGGTCGTAGCCGAACCACGGGTGCGCGCCAGACTGCTTCCAGATCGCCCAAGCAGGGGTTGAAGCGCCCGGGAAGCAGTCTGGCGCGCCCCCCGGCGTCCGAGATCAGGACGCGCGCCGCAGCCGGCCGCCCGTGTCGGGCCAGCCCACCACATAGCGGTCCGTGAGGATCAGGGCCTTGCTCGCGAACGCGTTCCGCAGCACGATCCCCGACGGCGACAGCTCGATGATGGTGAGCGGCTCGTCGGACCCGTCGAGCAGCCAGGGCTCGGCCAGCTCGCGCAGGCCGCGCTCCAGGACCAGCTCCTCCGCCTCGTGGAAGCCGAGCGCCCCGCCGACCACGTGCCCGAGGCGGTTACGCGGGACCACCTCGCCGTAGTCGTCGGTGACCGGTTCGAGATAGCCCACCGTCTCGCCGTCCTCGCGCGTGACGGCGAGCCAGCGGTCGGTCGGCACGGCGGGCGGCGTCTCAGCAGGCGTCATGCCGCCACGGTAGCCGGGGCAGCCGGACCTGCCACCCGCATTTCTGCTGGGTACGACGACGCCGCGGCCCCTCCCGGGAGAGGCGGCCGCGGCGTCGTCGCACAGCCGATCAGGCCAGGTGGTCCCGGACGAGCTGCTCGGCCAGGCCCGTGTAGGTGGCGGGGGTGAGGCCGCTCAGGCGCTCGGTGACGTCGGCGGGCAGGCCCAGGCCGGCGACGAACTCGCGCATGCGGCCGGCGTCCACGCGCTGCCCGCGCGTGAGGTCCTTGAGCCGCTCGTACGGGTTCTCCATGCCCGGCACGCCCGCGACGGACGCCGCACGCATCGCGGACTGCACGGGCTCGCCCAGCACCTCCCAGTTCTGGTCGAGGTCCTCGCGCAGCAGCGTCTCGTTCACCGCGAGGGCGCGGAGCCCGCGGGCCACGTTGTCGATGGCGAGGAGCCCGTGCCCGAAGGCCGGGCCGATGTTCCGCTGCGTGGTCGAGTCGGTGAGGTCGCGCTGCAGGCGGCTGGTCACGAGCGTGGCCGAGAGGGTGTCGAGGAGCGCGCACGCGATCTCGAGGTTGGCCTCGGCGTTCTCGAAGCGGATCGGGTTGATCTTGTGCGGCATCGTCGACGAGCCGGTAGCGCCCGCGACCGGGATCTGCGTGAAGAAGCCCAGGGAGATGTACGTCCACACGTCGGTCGCCAGGTTGTGGAGGATCCGGTTGAACCGGGCCATGTCCGCGTAGATCTCCGCCTGCCAGTCGTGCGACTCGATCTGCGTGGTCAGCGGGTTCCACGTGAGGCCAAGACCCTCGACGAACGCCTTCGACACGGCCTGCCAGTCGGCCCCGGGGACGGCGACCACGTGCGCGCCGTACGTGCCGGTGGCGCCGTTGAGCTTGCCCAGGTACTCGCCACCCTCGATCCGGCGCAGCTGGCGCCGCAGGCGGTGCGCCAGGACGGCGAGCTCCTTGCCCAGCGTGGACGGCGTGGCGGGCTGCCCGTGAGTGCGGCTGAGCAGCGGGACCGCCGCGTGCTCACGGGCCAGGTCGGCGAGCTGGTCGGCGAGCGCGGTGGCCGCGGGCAGCCAGACCTCGCGCACCGCGCCCTGGACCATGAGCGCGTACGACAGGTTGTTGATGTCCTCGCTGGTGCAGGCGAAGTGCACGAGCTCGCTGACCGCCGGGAGGTTGCTGCCGCCGAGCGACTCGGGAGCGGCGGCGATGCGGCGCTTGATGAAGTACTCGACGGCCTTGACGTCGTGCACCGTCTCGCGCTCGATCGCGGCCAGCTCGGCGATCTCCTCGGCCCCGAACGTGGCCGGGATGCGGCGCAGGTACTCCTGCTCGTCGGCCGTGAGGGTGCTGGCGCCCGGGACCACGGGCGCCGCGACGCCCGGCGCCCCGTTGCACAGCGTGATCAGCCACTCGACCTCGACGTGGATCCGCGCGCGGTTCAGGGCGGCCTCGCTCAGGTGGTCCACCAGCGGTGCGACGGCGGCGCGGTAGCGGCCGTCCAGCGGCCCGAGGGCGATGGGGGGCGTCACCTCCGCGAGGGAGATCCTGGCGGCGGTGGGGGCGGCGGTGGCGGGGGCGCTGGTCTCGGGCACGTCCTGCATTCTCCCACGGTGGGTCGCGGCACCGCCTGGAAAGACCGGCCTGCGGCCGTTCCGCGGGTGCGACACCGACCACAGGCAGGGATTTCGCCGATCCGTCCACAGCCCGCTCCCGTTGCCCGACGGCGGCGCCCCCCGCCGCTCTAGCGTCACCCGTGCAGGGGCCAGAAGGCCGGGGCGGGCGACGAGAGGTGGTTCGGGATGGGTGCTCCGAGGATCGGCACCGGGACGACGGGACGGGTGCCATGACGGGCGATGAGTGCCTGCCCGCGCTCACCGGCGTGGGCGACCCGTCGGGCGCGCTCGCTGCCGCTCGAGCCATGGCGCTGTCGGCGGACGACGCAGGACGGACAGCAGCGGACGTGGCGTGGGAGTCGCAGGCCGCCTGGCTGTTCCGGGAGGCGATCACCGCGGCGCGGGCGGCACTCTCGCGGGACCTGGACGCGCTGGACGAGGCGCTGCGGCTCGCCGGCGCGTACCTGGTCGCTGTGGACGATGCCCGCCGTGCAGCGATTGCGCGGGTCGCCGGAGGTGTCGGGTGAGCGAAGCGGCAGACACGCTCATCGTGACCGGCGGCACCGGCGCGACCGCGGTGGTGGCCGAGGAGGTGCGGCTGGCCGCAGCACGGGCCGCCGCGGCCGCGGAGCAGCTCCGCGCGGCCGCAGCGCAGTGCTGGCAGGCGCGCGCGGTCCTCGACCAGGACGTGCTGCTCTGGGCCGGCCCGCAGGCGGCCGTGGAGCGGGCGCGGGCATCGGTCATCGAGGTGGTCGACGACGCGGCGCGGCGGCTGCACGGGGCCGCCGAGCTCCACGACCTCCTCGGCTGGAGGCTCCTGCGAGCGGCTGGGCTGTACGAGGAGGCGGAGTCCGTCGCGACCCGGGTCGTCGGCGCCCTCGTCACGGCAGAGGGGTTCGTCCAGGGTGCCTTCTGGAGCGGCGGCTACCGCTGGGCCGGTGGCGTGGTGGCCGGTACGGCACTGGGGGCCGCGGCCCTCGCGGGGCTCGCCACGCTCGACCGTCTGACGCGTGGGACCGTCACCCCGGCGGCCGCCCTCGGGGTTGTCGCGCCGTGGGCCACGCGCGCCGCGGGACCGTGGTCGGACGAGCTCGTGGCGGGCATCGGCGCGGGCGTGGCGTGGTCCCACCCTCGCTCCGCGGGCGGTGACCTGAGCGTCGGCGGCGGCGCTCGCGTGCTCGCCGACGCAGTGCGCCGGGCTCCCTTCGTGGACGTGCCGCCCGGGCTGGTCGTGACCCCGCTCGAGGCAGGCGACTTCGGACGCGGCCGGCCACCGGACTGGGCCGGGTCGGGCGGGTCCGTGGCCGAGTCGCTGCGCCGGGTGGCCGACCTCTACCCCTGGGCCGGAGACGTGCCCCATGCCACCGTCGCCGTCCAGCGCGTGGTCTCCCCCGAGGGCGGCGTCTCGTGGACCGTCCTGATCCCGGGAACGGAGTCGGTCCTGCCCGCGGACCACCCGTGGGACGCGGTGACCGATCTCGACCTCATGGCGAGGCAGGCCGACGGCGCGTCAGCCACCGTCCAGGCCGCCCTCGCCGCGGCAGGGGCAGGACCCGACGAGCCGGTCACGCTCGTGGGCCACAGCCTGGGCGGGATCGCCGCGATGGCTCTCGTCTCGTCGGCGGCCTTCACGGACCGGTACCGGGTGGGCGGAGTGGTGACCGCAGGCTCGCCCGTGGCACCGTTCGCGGCGCCGCCGGGTGTCCCCGTGCTGCACCTCGAGACGCCTCAGGAGCTGGTGTCGAACACCGACGGCCGCAGCAGCGGCGAGAACCCGCACACGGGCGACCGCGTCACCGTCGCCCGGGACCTCGCGGCGTCCGCCGACCCCGGCGACCGGGCGGCCTCGGGGAGCCTGTCCGCGGCGCACGGCGTGCCGACGCACGTGCGCACGCTCGAGCTCGCCGTGGCGTCCGGCGACGCACGGGTCGCGGACGTCGTCGGACGGATCGCGCCCCTGCTCGACGGGAAGGAGGTGACGACGACCTTCTACCGCGCCGAGCGAGCGCCTGCGGGGATCAGTCCTTGAGCTTCTTCGGCAGCACGGCCGTCAGGATCATCTGGATGATCGAGATCACCAGGGCGCCGAGCACGAACCACCAGAAGCCGCCGTTCACATCAAGGCCGATCTGGTTCCCGAAGAACCAGTCGGCGTTCGAGATGAGCGTGGTGATCCACAGCATCAGGGCGTTCACCAGGAGGGTGAAGAGTCCCAGCGTGAGGATGTAGAGAGGGAGGGACAGCAGCTGCACGATCGGCTTGACGATCATGTTCACCAGCCCGTAGACCACGGCGACCACGAGCGTCGAGAGCACCACGCCTCCGGTGGTGCCGTCGCTCACCACATTGAGGTGGTCGGCGAGGAGCCAGGCGGACAGCCCGATCGCTGCGGCTGTGATGACGATACGGACCAGGATCTTCATGAGGGCATCGTGGCATGCTGAGGCCCGTGGAAACACCCTTCTCGTCGGCCGGTCGCGAGACTGTCGCCGCCACCGTGCCGCTCCGTCCCGCAGTCTCGGCCCTGCCGGCTTACGTCCCGGGCGCCCGGGTCGCGCCCGGCGGCCGGGCGTGGAAGCTCTCGTCGAACGAGAACCCGTACGCGCCGCTCCCGTCGGTCGTCGCCGCCATCACGGCCGCCGCCGGGGAGACCAACCGGTACCCCGACATGTACGCGTCCGAGCTCGTCGAGGTGCTCGCGGGCCACGTGGGCGTGACGCCGGAGCAGGTGGTCGTCGGCAACGGCTCGGTCGCCGTGCTCTCCCACGTGCTGCAGGCGGTCGTCAACGAGGGTGACGAGGTGGTCTACCCGTGGCGCTCCTTCGAGGCCTACCCGATCGCGGTGGCCGTGGCCGGTGGCACGAGCGTCACCGTCCCGCTCGAGGCGGGCACGGGTCGGCTCGACCTGCCGGCCATGGCGGCGGCCGTGACTCCGCGCACCCGCGTGGTGCTGGTCTGCACGCCCAACAACCCCACCGGCCCGGCGGTGCGCGCAGACGAGCTGTCGGCGTTCCTCGCCGCCGTGCCGCCGGACGTGCTCGTCGTGGTCGACGAGGCGTACCTGGAGTTCGTGCGGGACCCGGCGGCGCCGTCGGGCACGGAGGTGCTCGCCGCGCACGCCAACGTGGTGCTCCTGCGCACCCTGTCCAAGGCCTACGGCCTCGCCGGGCTGCGCGTCGGGTACGCGGTGGCGGAGCCGCGCCTCGCCGCGGGCATCCGTGCGGTGTCCACCCCGTTCGGCGTCTCCCACGTGGCCCAGGCGGCAGCGCTCGCCTCGCTCGCGCAGCCCGCGCAGGCCGAGCTCATGGAACGGGTCGGCCTGCTGGTGGCGGAGCGCACCCGGGTGCAGGGCGCCCTGCGCGAGCAGGGCTGGGAGCTGCCCGAGTCGCAGGCCAACTTCGTGTGGTTCGGGCTGGGGCAGGCCACCCTGGAGTGTGCCGCGCAGGCCACCGCCGCCGGTGTGCTGGTGCGGCCGTTCGCAGGCGACGGGCTGCGGGTGAGCATCGGCGAGCCGGCTGCCAACGATGCCTTCCTGGCGGTGGCGAAGTCCTGGGTCTAGCGGCGGCCGGAGGACCGGGCGCGGACCCCGAGCGTGACTCCTGCCACGACCACGGCGACCCCTAGCCAGACCGCAGGCCCCGGCACGGGCTCGCCCAGGAGGATTCCGCCCACCGCCGCGACCACCGGGACCACGCCGGTGAACAGGCCGGCGCGTCCCGGGCCGATCCGCCCGACTGCGGTGTACCAGAGCAGGAAGGCGACCACCGTGACGCCGAGGGCGAGGTGGAGCGTGGCGAGCAGGTGCTCGGGGCGCAGCGTCGCGACCGCCGTCGGCCCTTCGGTCACCAGGCTGAGGACCCACAGGCCTGCGGCCGCGATCCACGCGGCGTGCAGCGAGACGCCGTGCGGACCGAGCCTGCCCAGCACCGGCACGGCGAGCAGCGTGAACCCCGCCTCGCAGGCGAGCGTGAGCAGCGCGTAGCCGACCCCCGCCGCGTCCGTGCGCCCGCCGCCGGTCACGAGCACGGCCCCCACGGTCACCACGACCGCGGCGACGACGACCACCGGCGCCGGCCGCGTGCCACCCAGCAGCGGCCCCACGAGGGCGAGGAGCACCGGGACCGTCGCGACGGCGACGCCGATCACGGCGGGTTCGGCGTGCGCCACGCCGCGCACCACTCCGATGTTGAACAGCACGAGCCCGGTCAGTGCGACGCCCGCCACCCACGCCCACTCCCGGCCGCGCGGCACGGGGACCTGCCGTCCGGTGAGCCGGACGACCAGGACGAGCACGAGGGCCGCCACCGTGTACCGCAGGGCCTGGACGGCGAACAGGGGTGCGTCCGCGAGCATCCCCGACACGGCGACCTGGCTGCCCACCAGCGACATCCCGAGCGCTGCGAACAGCGGCCCGCTCCCGGGGCGTGCGCGTCCGGCGGGTTGTTTCCGGTGGTCGGGCAGGGCGGTGATCGTCGTCGGCATGCTTCCCAGCCTGGCCGGGCTTTGGTATATCTGACAGCACCAAACCGGCGTCAATGAAAAGGACCAAGATGCGAGGGTCCGACTTTCTCCAGCTCGACCGCGAGCAGGCGCCGCCCGGGGGTCTTGCCTCCTGGCTCGCCGACGCGCTGCGGGCGGCCGTGGCCGACGGCAGGCTCGCCCCGGGAGAGCGTCTTCCCGCCACCCGGTCGTTCGCGGAGGAGCTCGGCTGCTCGCGGGGCGTGGTGGTCGACGCGTACCAGCGGCTCACCGACGAGGGCCTCCTGGCGGGCCGCCGCGGGGGCGGGACCGTCGTCCGGGCCGGGTGGGCCCTGCCGTCCGTCCCGGTCGACGGCGCTCCCGCGCAGGCACCAACGCCGGCGCGGGCACCGGCGTCTCCGCAGGCACCCGCCCGCGCAGCGGTTGCGCCGAGCGCCAGGATCGATCTCGCTCCTGGCCTCCCCGACCTGTCCGCGTTCCCGCGCTCGGCGTGGGCGCGCGCGGAACGGACCGCTCTGGACGACCTCGCGGCCGGCGACCTCGGCTACGGCGACCCCCGAGGGCTCCCGGCCCTGCGCGAGGCGCTGGTGGGATGGCTCGCCCGGACGCGCGGCCTGCAGGCCCACCCCGACGACATCGTCGTGGTCAACGGCGTCTCGCAGGGCCTGATGCTCCTCGCGCGTCTCCTTCGAGCCCGGGCGGTGACCCGGATCGGCTTCGAGGACCCCGGTTCGCGGGGTGCTCGCGAGCACCTGCGCCGCTGGGACCTGGAGCCCGTCCCGGTCCCGGTGGACGAGAGCGGGCTCGACGTGGGCACGCTGGCCGGGTCAGGGCTCGATGCCGTCCTGGTCACGCCCGCGCACCAGTTCCCCACGGGGGTGGTGCTCGCGCCCGCCCGTCGTCAGGAGCTCGTCGCCTGGGCCCGCGCGGGGGACCGCCTGGTCCTGGAGGACGACTACGACGCCGAGCACCGCTACGACCGGCCCCCGGTCCCCGCCCTGCGCGCCCTCGCCCCCGACCACGTGGTGCACCTCGGCAGCGTCTCGAAGTCGCTCGCCCCGGCGGTGCGGCTCGGCTGGGTGCTGGCGCCCGCAGCCCTGCGGGCCGAGCTGGCCGAGGCGCGGTACTGGACGGACCTGGGGTCGCCTGCGCTGCCCCAGCTCGCGCTGGCGCGCTTCATCACCTCGGGCGGGTTCGAGCGCCACCTGCGCCAGGTCCGACGCCGGCACAGGGCCCGCCGGGACGCCCTCCTCGAGGCGCTCGCGTCTCACCTGCCGGACACGACGGTGCATGGCGTGGCGGCGGGCCTCCACCTGCTGGTGACGCTGCCCGACGGGATCGACGACGTCGCCGTGTCGCGTCGCGCAGAGTCGGAGGCCGGGGTGCGCGTGCAGCCCCTGTCGTCGCACCGCCTGGGTGACGGGCCGCCCGGGCTCGTCATCGGCTATGCGGCGAACACCCCTGATCGGCTCCAGGACGCCGTTCGGGGGATCGCGCAGGCGGTTCGGCGCGAGGTGCGGGGCCCTGCCGCCGCGTCGCGTCGCCGGGATGCGGTTCCCGTGCGAGAGTCGCACGATTGAGGTTTCCTCCAAAGAGGACACCGACACCTTGGGTGACCCGGCGACTGCTTAACCTACGGAGCCGTAGCCTACGCTTGCGTAGGCTACGAGGACGTAGGTTGCGGCGTTCCAGCAGCGGGGGCCGGCGTCCGGATGTTGCAGTGAAGGAGACCGCGTGAAGCACGACACCGACGGGGGCGACGTACCCCTCCTGCAGCTCCTGACCCCTGAGGGCGCGCGTGTGACGTCCCGGGGAACGAAGCACTACCGCGACCTCGCGGCAGGGCTCACCACGGAGCGGCTGCGCGAGATGTACCGCGACATGGTCCTGACGCGCCGCTTCGACGACGAGGCGACGTCCCTGCAGCGGCAGGGGGAGCTCGCGCTCTACGCGCCTGCCCGCGGCCAGGAGGCGGCGCAGGTGGGCAGCGCCCACGCCCTGCGGCCCCAGGACTACGTCTTCCCCTCGTACCGCGAGCACGGCGTGCTGCAGGTGCGCGGCGTGGACCCCGTGGACCGGCTGCGCTTCTACCGCGCCTCCGACCACGGCGGCTGGGACCCGAACGAGCACAACGTCCACCTGTACACCGTGGTCATCGGCTCGCAGGCGCTGCACGCGGCCGGGTACGCCATGGGCGTGCAGCGCGACGGCGCGGTCGGCACCGGGGACGACGCGACGGACACCGCCGTCGTCGCGTACTTCGGCGACGGAGCCACCTCCCAGGGTGACGTCAACGAGGCTCTCGTCTTCGCCGCGGTGAACGACGCGCCGGTGGTGTTCTTCTGCCAGAACAACCAGTGGGCCATCTCGGTGCCGACGTCGAAGCAGTCGAAAGTGCCGATCTACAAGCGGGGCGAGGGCTTCGGGATCCCCAGCCTTCGCGTCGACGGCAACGACGTGCTGGCCGTCTACGCCGCCACCACCGAGGCGCTCGAGCGCGCCCGCAGCGGCGGCGGTCCCACCTTCATCGAGGCGTTCACGTACCGGATGGGTGCGCACACCACCTCGGACGACCCCACCCGTTATCGCACCACCGAGCAGGAGGAGCTGTGGCGCGGTCGTGACCCGATCGCCCGCCTCGAGACCCTGCTGCGCTCCGAGGGCGGCCTCGACGACGCGTTCCTGACGGAGCTCGCCGCCGACGCCGAGGCTCTCGCCGAGCGCGTCCGCACCGAGACGCGCGAGCTCCACCCGGGCTCCGCGACCACCATCTTCGACGACGTCTACGGAACCCCGCACAGCATCGTCGCCGAGGATCGCGCCTGGTTCGAGGCCTTCGAGGCGGGCGAACCGCCCGCGGGTCCTGCCGCCGGCGCGCCGACCCCTGCCGCACACCCCCAGGGAGGGACCCGATGACCACCACCGCCGAGCACCGGGAGACGACGACGATGTCGAGCACCCGGACCCTCACCCTCGCCAAGGCGATCAACGAGGGCCTGCGCCAGGCCCTCACGGACGACCCGAAGGTCCTGCTCATGGGCGAGGACATCGGCCCTCTGGGCGGCGTCTTCCGCGTGACCGACGGCCTGCAGAAGGAGTTCGGCGAGGATCGTGTCGTGGACACGCCGCTCGCCGAGTCCGGCATCCTCGGGACGGCGATCGGCCTCGCGCTGCGCGGCTACCGGCCGGTCTGCGAGATCCAGTTCGACGGCTTCGTGTTCCCGGCCTACAACCAGATCACGACCCAGCTGGCCAAGCTGCGCTACCGCTCCCGCGGCGCCGTGAGCGTGCCCGTCGTGGTCCGCATCCCCTACGGCGGCGGCATCGGCGCCGTGGAGCACCACAGCGAGAGCCCTGAGGCGCTGTTCGCCCACACCCCGGGCCTGCGGATCGTCTCGCCTTCCACACCCCAGGACGCGTACACGATGATCCAGGAGGCCATCGCCTCCCCGGACCCCGTGCTGTTCTTCGAGCCCAAGGGCCGCTACTGGTCCAAGGGTGACGTCGACCTCGACGCTCCGGTCGGGTCGGCGACGCTCAACGCTGCCCAGGTGGTCCGCGCCGGCACCGACGTCACGCTCGTGGCCTACGGGCCCACCGTCGCCACGGCCCTGAAGAGCGCGGACGCGCTCGCGGCCGAGGGCCGCTCGGCCGAGGTGATCGACCTGCGTGCCATCTCGCCGATCGACACGAGCACCATCGCGGCGAGCGTCCGCCGGACGGGCCGCTGCATCGTGATCCACGAGGCGCCCGTGTTCTTCGGCGCCGGCGCGGAGATCGCGGCGCGGGTCACCGAGGAGTGCTTCTACGCGCTCGAGGCGCCCGTGCTGCGGGTGGGCGGGTTCCACACGCCGTACCCGGTGGCCAAGCTCGAGCACGACTACCTGCCGAGCGTCGACCGCGTGCTCGACGCCGTCGACCGCGCCTTCGCGCACTGAGAGGCTGTAGATGTCGAACCAGCGCTTCCTCCTGCCCGACGTGGGGGAGGGCCTGACCGAGGCCGAGATCGTCGAGTGGAAGGTCGCCGTCGGTGACCGGGTCGAGGTCAACCAGACGATCGTCGAGATCGAGACCGCGAAGTCCCTGGTCGAGCTGCCGTCGCCGTGGGCCGGCACGGTCACGGGGATCCTCGTGGGGCAGGGCCTCACCGTCGACGTGGGCACCCCGATCATCGAGATCGCCACGGGGGCGTCGGCAGCAGCCGCAGCTCCCGTGGCCGACGCCGGCGGGTCGGCCACGGCGAACGGCTCGGCTCTCCCCGCCGCGGGTGGGCAGGTCCCGGCGGCCGCCCCGGCCGCCGCGCCTGAGACGTCCGGCTCGGTGCTCGTGGGCTACGGCACGGCCGAAGCGGCGGCCTCGGGCCGTCGTCGCCGGTACGCGGCGGGTTCGGGGGGCCCTGCGCCCGCCCCCGCCCCCGCCCCCGCGGCCGCGGCGGCGGTGCAGGCGCCACCTGCTCCCGCTCCCGCGCCCGCCCCGGCCCCGGCGGCCCCCGCCGCCCCCGCCCGAGCCGCCCACCCGGCCCCCGCCCACCCGGCCCCCGCCCTGGCGAGCGTGCCCGCCCAGGCCGACCGTTCGCCGTCGGGCACCGACACCGCCGCACGCGCCCGCGTCCTGGCCAAGCCCCCCGTGCGCAAGCTGGCGAAGGACCTGGGGGTTGACCTGGCGAGCGTGCCGGCGAGCGGACCGGGCGGGATCGTCACCCGCGAGGACGTCCTCGCCAAGTCGAAGGCCGCCGAGCCCCAGCAGCTGGCGAGCTGGTCGGACGAGCCGTGGCTCGCGTCGGGCACGGTCTCGGCTGACGGACGCCAGACGCGCGTGCCGGTGAAGTCCGTCCGCAAGCGCACGGCCGAGGCGATGGTCCACAGCGCCTTCACCGCGCCGCACGTGACCGTCTTCCACACGGTCGACGTCACGCGGACCATGCGCCTCGTCGAGGACCTCAAGAAGGACCGCGACTTCGCCGACGTGCGCGTCACGCCGCTGCTCATCGCCGCCAAGGCGGTGCTGCTCGCGATCCGGCGCCACCCGCAGATCAACGCGACCTGGGACGAGACGGCGCAGGAGATCGTCTACAAGCACTACATCAACCTGGGGATCGCCGCGGCGACCCCGCGGGGGCTCGTGGTGCCCAACATCAAGGACGCGCACGCCCTCGACCTGCTCGGGCTGGCCCAGGCGATCTCGGGCCTCACGGGCACGGCCCGCGCGGGGCGCACCAGCCCCACCGACATGTCCGACGGCACCTTCACGATCACCAACGTGGGCGTGTTCGGCATCGACTCGGGGACGCCCATCCTCAACCCGGGCGAGGCGGGCATCCTGGCGTTCGGCGCCATCCGGCAGCAGCCCTGGGTGCACAAGGGCAAGATCAAGCCGCGCTGGGTGACGCAGCTGGCGCTGAGCTTCGACCACCGTCTCGTCGACGGCGAGCTCGGGGCGCGGTTCCTGTCCGACGTGGCCCGGGTGCTCCAGGACCCGGCGGTCGGCCTGGTCTGGCGCTGACCCCCCGCTGAGGGAGTGCCTTCGTCGGACGAAGGCACTCCCTCCGTGCTCGTGCTCACCAGGCGCGCTGTGGCGCCTCACCAGTTCCTGGTGCCGCCCCCGCCGGGCTCCTCGCCGCCGTCGGTGCCCCAGGTGTCGCGGTTCTCCTGCTGCTCCTGGTCGGCGGTCTCGGCCGCCTCCTCGTTGGACTCCTGCAGCCGCTGCTGCCGCTCGGCCTCGGCCTGCTCCTCGGCGGTCTGGCCCTCGGCCGGAGACGGCGTGGGCGAGGGCGACGGCTCCTCGTGGTCGGGCTGGCTCCGCTCCGCCTGAGCCGCCTTCTCCTGCAGCCGTTGCTGCGCCCCCGCGTTCTGCTCCTGCTGCTCCTGCGTCTGCTCGGCGGACGCGCAGTCCGGCCAGGTCCGCACGCTCTCCGCGTACGCGTACGACTCCTCGGCCCACTCGAACCACGACTGGACGTCGTCTCGCACCTCGACGGGGTCGAGCTCGTCGCCGTCGCCGTAGGGGTCGATCGCCTCCTCGTCGTAGGGCTGGCCGGCCTCGCGGGCGGCGAGGGCCTCCTCGAGCGCCACGAGCTCGGCCGCGTACTCCTCGGCGGTGCGGGTCTCGTCGTCGCCCATCGCCTCGTACGCGAGCGACAGGTTGGTCTGGATCATGCACCGCACCTCGGGCGGCTCCTCCTCCGCGAGGTCGTACGCCTCGTGCAGCGAGTCGGTGGCGCTGTAGGGGGACGACCAGCCCTCGGCGAGGACGTCGGCGGTGCGGGCGGTGCCGGCGTTGAAGTGTGCCTTCCAGGGTTCGACGAGGTTGAGCGTGCGCTGGCTCTCGTACGCCTCGGCGGCGTCCACGAACCGGTCCGCGTCGAAGTCGTCCCGGGCGGCGGCCGCGACCGGCGCCGTCGCGGCGAGCCGCACGCCCACCACGAGCCCCAGCACCGCGAGCGGGACGGCGAGCGCGAGCATCCACTGCCGCCGCCGGAGGCGCGCCCGCCGCAGCCTCGTGGCCTCCGCGGCCTGTTCGCCCCGGGGGACGAAGTACGGGTTGCTCATCGCCGCACCCCCGCCAGCCGACGGCGCTCCAGCGCCACGGACCCCGCGAACGCGAACGCCTCCCACGCGAGCAGCCCCGCGAGCACCAGCCCGAGCGGCCACACGACGGGCCGGTACGACGTGACGGTGCGCCGGCCGTCGTCGGCCACCTGCTCGGGGTTCAGCCCGGCGACGAGATGCTCCACCGGGGTGGGCGCGGTGCGGTGCTCGTAGGCGACGCTGAGCTGGTCGGCGAGCCCCCGGAGCACGTCCTCGTCGATGCGCGACAGCGCGTCCGGGACGGTGCCGTCGGCTGCCGTCTCGGTGGAGTCCGTGAGGTACTCGGCCTCCTCGGGCGGCACGTCCGGGTCGTACTCCTTCATGCGGCCGCCCTCCTCGGTGCCGTAGCCGAGCACGGCTCCGCCGTCGACCAGCGGCGCCAGGTCGGCGAACGAGCGGGGCTCGCCCTCGGCGGTCTGCTCGCCGTCGGACAGGAAGAACACGAGCCGCAGGCTCGCCGGGTGCTGCTCCGCGGAGCCCTTGAGGGCCGACGACAGCTCGTCCAGCGGCCGGTCCGTCAGCGACCCCTGGGAGTAGAGGGTGATCTCGCGCTGGAAGGTCTGGGCCCAGGCGTTGATGGCGCGTGCGTCGGTGGTGAGCGGCAGCTGACGGGTGGCCTGCGAGTCGAACGCGATCACCGAGTACCGGGCGCCGGGGATCGCGGCGGTGAGCGCGACGACGTCGTTCCGCACGCCGACGAGCCGCTCCTGGTTGCCCTCCGGGCCGTAGTCCTCGGCGGCCATGGAGCCGGTGCGGTCCACGACGAAGAACACGTCGACGGCCGTGACCGTGGTGTCCCGAGAGGTCTCCACGACCGACGGGCCCAGCCCGGCGACGAGCAGGACGAGGCACAGCGCGGTGCGCCGGATCCAGGCCAGGCGGGACGTACCGCGGGCGGCGCTGCGGACCAGGCACCACCCGGACAGCGCGAGCAGCGCGGCCACGAGCACGAGGACGTACCAGGGGGCGATCGGCTGGAAGGTCATTCGCGCACCCTCCAGGCCGCCAGGACGAGGGCGGCCACGCCGCCCACGATCACCAGGTACCACTCGCGCGGCAGGTCGGTCACGATCACCTCGGGCGACGCGTCGAGCTCGACCGCCTGCTGCGCCACGACGTCGTCCACCATGCTCTGGACCAGGGCCGGGTCGTCCGTGCGGAAGTACAGGCCGTCGCCGGCCTCGACCACGCCCTTGTACTCCAGCTCCTCCGGCCCGCCCCAGTACTCGCGGTCGCCGCCGAAGATCCCGTACAGGGTGATGTCACGCGAGCGCACGAGGTCCGCGGCCTGTCCCAGCGTGTAGATGGGCTCGCCGGAGACGTAGTTGTCGGTGGCGAGGACGATCGAGCGGGACCGCTCGGTGTCGGTCTCGTCGAACAGCAGGCCGCACGACGCCAGCCCGTCGCCGATGAGGCTCGCCCCGTCCTGGTTGACCCACGTCCCCGCCGTGAACTGGAGGTACTCGAGGATGTCCTGGGCGTCGCCCTCGTCCTCCGGGTCGAGCGAGTCCACCGACTCCAGCGCCTCGACGCCGCGCCGCAGCTCCTCCTGCACGAGCGTGTAGTCGTCGGTCAGCGGGAACACCGTGCGCGAGGTCGAGTTGAACACGGACAGCGCGATCCGCTCCCCCTGGAAACTGTCCACCATGCGCTGGAAGACCTGGAGCACCGCGCCGTCGTAGTCGGTCATGGAGCCGGACACGTCCAGGCAGAGCACGATGTCGCGCGTGCCGAGGCGCTCCACGACGGTGTCCGTGCGGGCCGGGCGGGCGGCCATCGCCCCGGCGCCCAGCACCGCGGCCAGGAGGCCGGCGGCGAGCAGCGCCCGCCACAGGCGGTAGCGCCGCAGCCACGCGCGGAACGCGGGCACCTTCGCCAGGTAGGCGGAGTTGGCCACCCAGGTGGCCTCCTGCCGCGATGCCCGACGTCGGCCGCTCACCACCCAGCCCGCCGCACCGGCGGCGAGGATCACCACCCCGACGGCCACCCACACCCAGGGCCACAGGATCACCGGGTCGCCCGTCACCATTCCCGGACCACCTCCTGCGCGCGGTCGAACGAGGTGTCCACCTTCATGCGGCGCACGCTCGGGTCGTCGTCCTCCGCGAACTCCGGCCGGTAGTAGCGGGAGATGAGGTCCGTGAGCTTCTTGGCGCCGTCCAGCTCGGCGATCTGGGCGAGCGTGAGCGTCGAGACGTCGCGGTCCAGCCGCTCGGCCGCGAAGGCGCGCATCTCCCGGGCCAGCGCGTGGTGCACGGCGCGGCGGTCGAGCTCGCCCGACTCGTAGCGTGCGCGCAGCTCGGACAGGCTGCGGGCGTACCTCTCGCGGACGCCGGCGTAGGGGTCCACGTGGTGGCGCCCGCCCTGTGCCGGCGGCACCGCGTACCGCTGCGCCTCCTTCTCCGCGGCGGACGCCCGGGTGAACCAGAGGACGGCGGCGACGAGGGCGAGGGACAGCAGGACCAGGCCGATGCCCGCCGCCGTCCACCAGCCCGAGTAGCCCACCGGGGGCAGCAGCTCATCGCCCGGCACGCTTCTGCCTCCCCAGGAGCTCGACGAAACGGTGCACCACGTCGTCCGTGCCGTCCATGACGGTGCTCTCGACCTGGCGGCGGCGCAGCGTGGCCGCGACCTCGGCCCGGCGGCGGGCCACCTCGTCGGCGGCCGCGCGGGCGATCTCGGGGCGGGAGGCGAGGAAGGGCGGGAGGAAGAGGGTGCCGTCCACGTCGGCGACGGACGCGGGTGCCGGCCGGCTGCCGGCGCCGCCCGTGCGGCCCGCCGCGAGGCCGGTCGGGGGCAGGTCCGCGACCTGCAGCACCATGACCTCGTGCCGCACGCGCAGCCGCCGGAGGAGCGGTTCGTGCTCGGGTGCGGGACGCGCCTCGTCCGTGACCACGACCATGAGGGACCGCCGCGTGAACGCGTGCAGCGCGCGGTCCAGGAGGCGGGCGAGGTCGTTGGCGGGGGCCGTCGCCGGGTCGTCCGTGGTCCACATCCGGCTCAGCAGGCGCAGCAGCGTCTCGAGGTCCTGCGTCGAGGCCCGTGGGGGTAGCTGCTCGAGGCGCTCGGCGTCACCCGCCACGAGCGCGACCCGGTCGCCGCGGTCGCGGGCGAGGTACGCGACGAGCGCGCAGCAGAACGCCGCGACCTCGTGCTTGGGCTCGCCGCTCGGCGAGGTGGCCGCCATGCTGCGGCCCGTGTCCACGATCAGCACGAGGTTGAGGTTGGACTCGCTGACGAACCGCCGCACCACGGGGATGCCCGCACGGGCGCTCGACTTCCAGTCGATGTCGCCCACGTCCTCGCCGGGGCTGTACAGGTGCAGGTCGTCGAAGTCCTGGCCGTGCCCCTTGTAGATGGAGCGGTGCCGTCCTTCGAGCAGGCCGGTGGCGCGCCGGGCGACCGGGAGGTCGAGCCGGGCGCGGACCTGGGCGAGGCGGGAGACGTCGGGCACGTGGCCGGTTCCGGTGCGGGGCGGCCGGTCAGGGCGCCGGGACGGCGTCGAACACGGCGTCGACGAGCTGCTCGGGCGGCACGTTGTCGGCCAGGGCGTCGAACGTGCGGACCAGGCGGTGCCGCAGCACCGGGTACCGGACCGCGCGGACGTCGTCGGGCACCACGAAGCTGCGGCCCGACTGCAGCGCCAGCGCCTGGCCCAGCCGCATCAGGGCGATGCCGCCGCGCGGCGAGGCCCCGACCCGGACGTGCCGGCCCAGGCCCTGCACGGGACGCGGGCCCGACAGGCGGGTGGTGTTGATGATGTCGACCACGTAGCGCTTCACCGCGTCGTCCACGTACACGTCGTCGACGATGCGGCGGAGGAAGCGCACCTCGTCGAGGCTGACGGGCTCGGTCGAGACCGGGCGCTCCATCTGGCCGCTCGCGACACGCCGGAGGATCTCCAGCTCCTGGTCCGGAGTGGGGTACGTGATCACCTCCTTCATGAGGAAGCGGTCCATCTGGGCCTCGGGCAGCACGTACGTGCCCTCCTCCTCGATGGGGTTCTGCGTGGCGAGCACCATGAAGGGGTCGGGCAGCTTGTAGTTCACGCCGCCGATCGACGTCTGCTTCTCCTGCATCGCCTCGAGCATCGCGCTCTGCGTCTTCGCGGAGGAGCGGTTGATCTCGTCGAGGAGGACCAGGTTGGCGTGGACCGGGCCCAGCTGGGTGGTGAACTCGCCGGTGGCGTAGTTGAAGATCTGGGTGCCCACGATGTCGTTGGGCATGAGGTCCGGCGTGCACTGGATGCGCCGGAACTCGCCGCTCACCGCGGCGGCGAGGGTCTGGGCGGCGGTGGTCTTGGCGAGACCGGGGACCGACTCGAGGAGCACGTGCCCGCCCGCGAGGAGGCAGCTCACCAGCGCGGTGCGCAGGGCCTCCTGGCCCACGACCTTCTCGTCGAAGACCTGGTGGATCCGCTTGACGATCGCCGCGGCCCGGTCGAGGTCCGACGCGCTGATGTCGTTGTGCTCCGGCACGTGGCAACCCCCTGGTGATCTGCGACCGTGTCGGTGGATCAGTATGCCGGGTCAGGGGTGCCGCCGCCGATGGGGAGCCCTCCCCGGCGGCTGCGCCCTGAGTGCAAGGTGATGGGTGTTGCACGCGTGCAACAGTGGTTCGCGCTGCGCGATGCCGTTTGACGTGCCAGGCTCTGTCGGTGAACGACGCCTTCAGCCTCCACGCCTGGGTGGACGAGTCGATGCAGCGGGAGACCCCCGAGAGGGAGGGCGTCTATCTGCTGGCTGCCGCCGTCGCGGACCCGGTCGCGTGCGAGCCGGTGCGGGAAGTCTTGCGCGAACTGCTGCCACGTGGCGCGGGCCGGCTTCATTGGCGACACGAGTCGGCTCCGCGTCAGAGAAAGATCGCGGCGGCGATCGGGGCTCTGGACCTCGCATACCTCGTCATCATCGGAACGCCGATGAGCGGTGCGAAGCAGGAACGGGCGCGACGCCAGTGTCTGGAGCGTCTCCTCTTCGAGCTGGAGAACCTCGGAGTGAGCCGGGTCCTGCTCGAGGCCAGGACGCCGTCCCTCAACGCCCGGGACGCGAGCTTGATCGAAGCGCTCCGTGGTCGACGAGCCATCTCGCGCGGTCTTCGCGCCGACTTCGGGACGCCCGCGTGCGAGCCGATGCTGTGGGTGCCTGATGCTGTCGCAGGCGCAGTCTCGCACTCGCTGACCAGCTCCGGGCCGTCCGTGCGGGACGAGTTCGGGCCGGCCATCGAAGAGATCAGGATCAACCTGCGGTAGAAACGCGAATGCCGGGATCCTGACGTCCATCAGGGTTCCCGGCTTCACTTCCCAACCCCCAGCAGGGGCGGGCTACTCTCACTATACGTCGAACCCCAGGGTCGCGCTCGACCCTCAGTCCTTGCGGTCCGCCATCTTCGCCAGCATCGCGTTGTACGCCTCGAGCTCCGCGTCGCCGTCGCGGTCGGCGGCACGGTCGAGCCGCTTGGCGTCGCGGGTGTCGGACCGGGTCCACTGGATGGCGACGCCGATCGCGAGCAGGAGCGTGGGCAGCTCGCCGATCCCCCAGGCCACAGCCCCGCCGCGCTGCTGGTCCTCGATGGCGCTCGGTCCCCAGGGGCGTCCCAGCAGCCCGAACCACTCCGGCACCAGGAGGGCCGTACCGCTGGTGAGCGCCACCCCGAAGAAGGCGTGGAACGCCATCGTGGCGAACAGCAGGACGAGCCGCATCGGGTAGCCCGGCCGGGACGGACCCGGGTCCACCCCGACCAGCGCGTTGGCGAACAGGTACCCGGCGAGCGTGAAGTGGGCCAGCATCGCGAGGTGCCCCGCGTACGTGGTGAGGGAGTACTCGAACGCGGGCGTGTAGTAGAAGACGATCATCGAGCCGGCGAAGTTCACGGCCGCGACGATCGGGTGGGCGAAGAACCGTCCCCACCGCGAGTGCACCAGCGCGAGCACCCACTCGCGCGGCCCGCGGGAGCCGTCCTTGCGAGCCGGCACGGCCCGGGCGAGCAGCGTGACGGGCGCCGCCAGCACCAGGAGCATCGGCACCACCATCGCGAGGATCATGTGCTGCACCATGTGGGCGCTGAACAGGACGTGCCCGTAGAGGGCGGCGCCGCCGTTGGTCACCCAGAACAGCACGACCATCCCGGCGCACCAGCTCACGGTCCGGGCCAGCGGCCACCGGTCGCCGCGCCGGGCCAGCCGCACTACCCACGCGAGGTACACGACCAGTCCCGCCGCGCACCCGAAGGCGGCCAGCAGGTCCCACTGGAACTCGGTGAGCCAGCGGACGGGAGTCGGCTCGGGCGGGAGCGGGTGCCCGGTCACCTGCTCCGCCGGGGTGAGGGGGCCGGAGGGCACCTCGGGCACGGGCGGCGCCGTCGACCCGAGGGCCACGGCCACGCCGGACACGGCGCCCATGACCGCGAGCTCCACGGCGGCGAGCCTCCAGAAGAGCCCCACCACGGTGTACGAACCCCGGGGTGGCGTCGTCCCGCGGCCACCCGGCGCCGCCGCGCCTCGGGCGTCGTCGGCGTCGGGCAGCCGGCGCACCACTGAGGTGCGGTGCAGCCAGCCGAGCCCGCCGAGGACGGCGAGGAGGAGCGCCTTGGCGAGCAGGAGGATGCCGTAGTCGGTGGTGAGCGCGTCGACGTCGCCGAGGCGGATCCACCCGCTGACCAGCCCGGACACGCCCACCGCCGCGAAGCACCAGCCCGCGATCCCCGAGTAGCGCCGGATCACGGCGGGGGTCGCAGCGTTGCGTACGCCGAGGAGGGCGATCACCGCGAGCCCACCGACCCAGAGCGCCGCTCCCGCGAGGTGCAGGAACATCGCGGAGATGGCGAGGTCATGGCTCGCCGCGCCGGCGGCGTGACCGGTGCTCGACTGCATCGCGACGGCGACGAGGGCCAGTGCGGCGGTCCAGGCGGCGCCCGCCGGCCCACGGACGGCGAGGGCCGCGGCGGAGGTCAGCGCGGCGACGATCACGATGCCCAGGTAGGTGCGGCCCAGGGTGATGGTGGTGACGAACTCGCCGAAGCCCGGACCGAACGCGGGCGAGGTCAGCGGCAGATAGGTGGACCACGAGAAGCGCAGCACCAGCTGGGCCACGGCCGCCACCGCCCACACGCCGGACGCCGCGCCCGCGATGCCCAGGGTGCGCTGGACGGCGGGCCCGGCCGGCACGGCGAACGCGGCGAGCACGAGGGCGCCGAGCGTGACGGCGAGCGACAGCTCGGTGAGCACCGTCGCCACCGGCAGACCCCAGCGCACCGCGGCGCCGGGGTCGGAGAAGTAGGAGAGGGCGGAGAACGCGCCGGAGAAGGACCCGGCGGCCAGGACCGCGCCGATCGCGACCAGCACCGCCGCCGGTGCGGCACCGACGAGCCACCAGGGCCGGGCCGTGCCCGTCGCGCCCCGGACGGGGGCAGTCTTGCGGCCCTCCCCGGAGGGCTCTGGCGGCTGTCGCACGGCTGTCGAGGTCACCCGACCAGCCTAGGGGCCCCACCGCTGTGGATACGCACAGGGTCGCCCTCCAGCGCGTGAGGCCGACCATCTGCGTACCCACAGCGGGAGGGGCGCGTGATAGTACGGACCCGTGAGCGAACCCGCGCAGACCCCCTTCCACGACCTCGACCGGTACGTCGCCATCCCGCGCCTCGCCGGCCTCGCCCTCAGCCCGGACGGGCAGCGCCTCGTCGCGACCGTCCAGACCCTCGACCCCGAACGCACCGGCTACCGGACAGCGCTCTGGGAGGTGGACCCGGAGGGCGCAGCGCCCGCCCGCCGCCTGACCCGTTCCGCGAAGGGCGAGTCGTCGGCCGTGTTCACGAGCCGTGGCGACGTCCTCTTCACGTCCGCCCGCCCCGATCCCGACGCGGGCAAGGACGCCGGCGAGCCCAAGACCGCGCTGTGGCTGCTGCCTGCGGGGGGCGGCGAGGCGCGCGTGGTCGCCACGGCGCCCGGCGGCGTCTGGGGCCCGCTCGCGGCCCGCGACGCCGACGTCGTGAGCGTCGCGTCCAGCCTCCTGCCCAGCGCCCGGGACCTGGCGCACGAGAAGGAGCTGCGCAAGGCCCGCAAGGACCTCAAGGTGAGCGCGATCCTCCATGACTCGTACCCGGTCCGGTACTGGGACCACGACCTCGGGCCCGGCCAGGAGCGCCGGTTCGTGGCCGACCTTGCCCTGCTCGGCGAACAGCCCGCCGCCCCGCTGCCGAAGCCGGAGGGCGACGACGACGCGGAGGACGAGACCCCGTCGTCGGGCACGCTCGAGCTGCGCGACCTGACCGGCGCCGGACGGCACCTGCGCGAGCACGGCGCGGACCTCTCCGCCGACGGTGCCATGCTCGTCACGACCTGGGCCGTGGCCGAGGGCGTGGCTACCCGCGAGACGCTCGTCGCGATCGACACGGCGACGGGGGAGCGGCGCACCCTGGTCGACGACCCCGACGCGGACGCCGGCGGCGCGGCGATCTCGCCCGACGGCGCCTGGGTCGCCTACCGGACCGAGACCATCACGACGCCGCAGGACGCGCCGGTGGTCCGCCTGGGCCTCGTGCCGGCGGCGGGCGGCGACCCGGTGATCCTCGCGGACGACTGGGACCGCTGGCCCACCTCCGTGGCCTGGCTCCCGGACGGCTCGGGCCTCGTCGTGACCGCCGACGACGACGGGCGCGGCCCGGTCTTCCTCCTCACCTTCTCCGGCGGCCCGGAAGGCGGCGAGGTCGTCGTCGAGAGGGTGACGGCCGACGACGCCCTGTTCACCGACGTGCGCGTCGCGCCCGACGGCTCGGCGCTGTATGCGCTCCGAACCTCCTACGCCGCGCCCGCCGAGCCGGTGCGGATCGACCTGGCCGGGTTCGTCGCGTCGGGCCCCGCGGGCGAGCGCCAGCCGGTGCCGGCGACGGCGCTGCTGTCGCCCGTGGCGCCGCTCGAGCTGCCGGGCGTGCTCCGCGAGGTGGAGACCGTGGCGTCCGACGGCGCCCGTGTCCGCGCGTGGCTCGCGCTGCCGTCCGAGGCGTCCGCCGACGCCCCCGCGCCGCTCCTGCTGTGGATCCACGGCGGCCCGCTGGGCTCGTGGAACGCCTGGTCGTGGCGCTGGAACCCCTGGCTGATGGTGGCCCAGGGGTACGCCGTGCTGCTGCCCGACCCGGCGCTGTCGACCGGCTACGGGCAGGCGTTCGTGCAGCGGGGCTGGGGTGCCTGGGGCGCGGCCCCGTACACGGACCTCATGGCGATCACCGACGCCGGGGAGGCGCTGCCCGAGATCGACGAGTCGCGGACCGCGGCGATGGGCGGCTCCTTCGGCGGGTACATGGCGAACTGGGTGGCGGGCCACACGGACCGGTTCAAGGCGGTCGTCACGCACGCGTCGCTGTGGGCGCTGGACCAGTTCGGGCCCACCACCGACGCCTCCTACTACTGGGCGCGCGAGATGACCGACGAGATGGCGCTCGAGAACAGCCCGCACCGGTTCGTGGGCCAGATCCGCACGCCGATGCTCGTGGTGCACGGCGACAAGGACTACCGGGTGCCCGTGGGTGAGGGCCTGCGGCTCTGGTACGAGCTGCTGTCCGCCTCGGGCCTGCCGGCCGCTGACGACGGCTCCACCGTGCACAGGTTCCTGTACTTCCCGGACGAGAACCACTGGGTGCTCACCCCGCAGCACGCCAAGGTCTGGTACCAGGTGGTGCTGGCCTTCCTGGCCGAGCACGTGCGGGGCGAGAAGCCCGAGCTGCCGACGACGCTCGGCTGACCCGTCAGGACGCCGGCGCCGCCCCGCGGCCCCCGGTGGCGTCGAGCCACCGCTGGACCAGGGCGGCGTCGGCGCGTCGGCGGGTGAACTCGCTCGGGTAGGTGTGCGCCACGGAGCGGTGGGCGAGCAGCGCGACATGGTCGTGCTCGATCGCCCACATGAGGGCGGCCTGCACGTCTGCCCGGCTCAGCCGCGTGCTCCGCGTCTCTTCCATCGTCCCGATCACTGGTCTCGCTCGCGTTCCTGACGGTGAGCCGCCCCCGCGGGAGGCTCTGTGGTGAGGAGAGGGAAGACCGGGTGATTTGTGACACCGGCCGTACTCTCGGCATGCGCTAGCCCGACATTTGGGGTAGCCGACGGACGCTATCGCGACTGGGTGCCAGCGGGATATCCCCTTTTTGGATGACTTTCCTCCACGAAGCGGCGTGTCGCCGCCCGCGCGCCTGCTGACTCGTGTCGGTGAGGTCGGCAAGGATCGACGTATGGAACACGACGAGGCCAGGAAGATGAAGGAGCAGCTCGCCGGCTTCGCCCGGGAGCTCGCGGAGCGGCACGGCGTCGTCCGTCCGCACCTCGCGCCTTCAGAGGGGGCTTCCGCGGCGGAGGTGGTGCGAGCGCCTACCCTCGCCATCGGCCTGGCGGCGCAGCCGGGGGGTGGGTACGGCATCGCCGTGCGCTATCGCCTGGGGGTGCCGCGGGCGCGGAGCATCGTCCGGCAGATCGAGGCGGAGGCCGGGCCGGACGTGGACGTGCGCCGCACGGGCCGGATCCGGCCCATCAGCGACCTCGGCCCGCGCCCGCCGGCTCCCGCCTCCCAGTCGGCCGGGGAGACGGGGAGGGTGCGCCCGCTGCGGCCCGGCATCTCGATCGGGCACGTCGACGTGACGGCCGGGACCCTCGGCGCGTTCGTCACGCGCCGGGCTGACCGCACCCGCCCCGGCCGTCCGGGGACCACCACGACCAACCTGTACGCGCTCTCGAACTATCACGTCCTCGCAGGTTCCCCGGATGCGGTGCCGGGGGACGTGGTGCTGCAGCCCGGGCCCGCGGACGGCGGCAACGCCCCGCAGGATCGCGTCGGCACGCTGGCCGAGGTCGTCACCCTCGACCCCGAGGCTGCGTCGTACACGGATGCGGCCCTGGCCCGTCTGGACGACGCGGCGGTGGACTACGCCTACCCGGTGGGGCGCGTGACCAAGACGGCGCGCGCCCTGGGCGGCGAGGTCGTGGCCAAGGTGGGGCGCACGACGGCGCTCACGCGCGGCCGGGTCACCGCCATCGAGCTCGACGACGTGATCGTGGGCTACGACGACCTGGGTGCGCTGAGCTTCGACGACCAGATCGAGATCGAGGGTCTGGACGGCGGCCCCTTCTCCCGCGGCGGCGACTCCGGGGCGCTCGTCTACCGCGAGGACGGCGTGGCGCTCGGCCTGCTGTTCGCGGGCTCGGAGACCGGGGGAGGCAGCGGGCGCGGGCTCACGTACGCCAACCCGATCGACGTGGTGCTGGACGTGCTCGGCATCGACCTCGCGGGCGAGCTGACGGACGAGGACGCCGACACCACCGGGGCGTGAGCGCGCCGCTCGTGAACCGCGTATCGAGCGACCGGAGTGTCGAGGGGTGGGCGTGTCGCCGGGACGGGCGGCACGCCGCGCCCGTGCCACGCCGCCCTTTTTGTCCGATCACCGCGCTGACCTGCGAAGTCGCTGGGAGTGTGGGATCGCTTCCATCATGGGGCGATCTCCCGCGTGTGGGGGCTGGACAAGGGGCGCACAATGGATGACCAGGAGGTGATCGGGATGGCAACACTCGACGAGGCGCGGTCCGCCAAGTCCGCGCTGCGCGAGGCCGTCGCGGGAGTCCGAGGGGTGGTCGGTATCGGGGTCGCACCCGAGTTCACCACCCCGCTGGGCCGTGGACGGATGCTCGAGTACCCCGAACCAGGAGTGGCGATCGCCGAGGTGATCGACGCCGCCGGCTCGCCCGAGCGGCACACGTCGCCGGTCGAGGTCCTGGCCGCCGAGATGGGGATGGACAGCGTCGCGGGCGACAGCGACGGCTGGGTCCTCCAGGTCAACGTGACCGACTCGTCGGTGGTCGACGCCGTACCGGAGGAGATCGACGACGTGGCGGTACGGGTCCGCGTCGTGGGCAGGGTCCGCGCGGGCTGAGGCGGGCGGCCTCTGCGCACCCCGCGCGGACGCGTCATCTATAGGTGACGATGGGGCGTGCTATCAGCCCCTCAGGACTCCCTCGACGATGCTGGCTCTGAGCGACGCTCGACCGCGATCCTCTACATCGACGGGTTCAACCTCTATCGCCGGTGCCTTGAGCAGCATCCAGCCCTGAAGTGGCTCGATCTGCGCCTCTTCGCCGAGAATGTGCTGCCGGAGTTTCGTGTCGTCAAGGTCTTCTACTTCACGGCGCGGGTCAAGCCGGGCGCTTCGCCCGACGGGCAGGCGAATCTCAGGCAGGACGTCTATCTCCGTGCGCTGAGGACTCTCGCCCCGATGGTTGAGGTCGTTCTGGGGACGTTCCGCATCGATCGCAGGCCCATGGCCAAGCATCCTGTGGAGGTGGACCCGCAGACTGGCGAGTTCGTCCGCGTCTGGGTCCGCAAGGTGGAGGAGAAGGGGTCGGACGTCAACCTTGCCGTGCGGATGATCGCCGACGCCCACGCGAACCGGGCCGACTACTACGTGCTTCTGTCCAACGATTCCGACCAGGAGGGAACACTTCGCGTCCTCAAGCAGGAATTGGGCGTCAGCACGGGAATCGTGTTTCCGATGGAGACGGCGAGGTACTCCAAGGCGCTCATGAAGACGGGCCCGGATCACGTCGGCTATGTCACCCAGCACGTGCTTGCCGCGTCGCAGCTTCCGGAACGAATGGCCGACGTTCACGGGAAGATTCACCGACCGCCGACATGGACCGGAAATTCCGAAGGCCCCAGTCTCCTGGGGCCTTCTAACCGGTAGCCGAAGCATCCGGGGGTGTACTTCAAGGGTCCCCTATGGTGCGGTCCCGGTCAACCCGACAGGCCACTCGGTAGACGAGGGAGAATGACGGTGTGAGCAGCACCGTCCAGAACCTCCCCCGTGTCCGCGCGTCCGAGCTCGTCGGGCGCGGCTGGCTGAACACGGGTGGCCGCGCCGTCACCCTTGCTGACCTGCGCGGAAAGGTCGTCGTCCTCGACTTCTGGACGTTCTGCTGCATCAACTGCCTGCACGTCCTCGACGAGCTGCGTGAGCTCGAGGAGCAGCACCGCGACGTGCTCGTCGTCGTCGGCGTCCACTCGCCCAAGTTCGAGCACGAGGCCGACCCGGTAGCGCTCGCGGCGGCGGTCGAGCGGTACGAGGTGCACCACCCCGTCCTCGACGACCCCGAGCTCGTCACCTGGGGCGCCTACACCGCGCGGGCGTGGCCCACGCTCGTGGTGATCGACCCCGAGGGCTACGTCGTCGCGCAGATGGCGGGTGAAGGCCACGGCTCGGCGATCGCTGCGCTGGTCACGGAGCTCGTCGCCCAGCACGACGCCAAGGGCACCCTGCACCGGGGCGACGGGCCGTACGTGGCCCCCGCGCCGACGTCGGGCACGCTGCGCTTTCCCGCGAAGGCGATCGCGCTGCCCAACGGCAACCTGCTCGTCGCCGACGCCGGACACCACTCGCTGGTCGAGCTCGCGCCCGACGGCGAGACCCTCGTGCGCCGCATCGGCTCGGGCGAGCGCGGCCTGGTCGACGGCGGCCCGGACGAGGCCCGGTTCGCGGAGCCGAACGGGCTGTGCCTGCTGCCCGATGCCGTCCGGGAGACGGTCGGGTACGACGTGGTGGTCGCCGACACCGTGAACCATGCTTTGCGCGGCGTCCGGCTGGACGACGGTGCCGTGGTCACCCTCGCGGGGACGGGACAGCAGTTCATGGTGGGCGGCCAGGAGAACGTGCTGCGGTCGGGGCACCTCGACGACGAGGCGGTCGTCCCGGCCGCCCGAATGGTGCCCGACACCGAAGGGCCGTTCGAACCGTTCGACCCCCAGGCCGACTACCCGGCGCGCATCGTGCGGCTCTCGTCGCCGTGGGACGTCGAGTGGTCGGCCGACCTCGACGCCGTGGTCGTCGCGATGGCGGGCAACCACACGCTGTGGGCGTTCGACCCGGCGGGCCGCGAAGGACACGGCAGTGTGCGGCTCCTCGCGGGGACCATGAACGAGGGTCTCGAGGACGGGCCGGGCGCCACCGCCTGGTTCGCGCAGCCCTCCGGCCTGGCCCGCGCCGCGGACGGCACGATCTGGCTTGCCGACTCCGAGACCTCGGCACTGCGCCGCATCGAGGCGCTCGCGGGCGGGGTCGCGTCCGGCGCTGAGAAGGTGCGCCTCCGGACCGCCGTCGGCAAGGGGCTGTTCGACTTCGGGCACCGGGACGGCGCCGCCGACGAGGCGTTGCTCCAGCACCCGCTCGGCGTGGCGGTCCTGCCGGACGGCTCGGTCGTCGTCGCCGACACGTACAACGGCGCGGTGCGGCGGTTCGCCCCGGCGGCCGACGCCCCGGGGGCCGGCGCCCCCGGGGCCGAGAGCCCCGCCGCGGCGAGCCCCGACGACCCGAGCATCGGCGCCGCACCGGTCGGCGACCACGCCGGCGCCCGCATCCCCGGCGAGGTCACGACCCTCGCGACGGGCCTCGCGGAGCCGAGCGACGTCGTCGTCCTCGTGGACGGCGCGCCCTGGACGCCCGGCGTCGTGCTCCCCGAGGGCGACGCCCGGGTCGAGCTCCTGGTCGTCGAGTCCGCGGCGCACCGGCTCACCCGGGTTGCGCTCCCGGCGAGCCTCGCGGGCGAGGTGCTCGACTCGGGCGCCCGCCGCACCCAGCGGCCCGTCACGGAGATCCCGTCCGGGGCACTGCGGCTCGACGTCCCCTTCGTCCCCGCCCCCGGCCAGAAGCTCGACGACCGCTGGGGCCCCTCCACCCAGCTCCAGGTCGCGGCCACCCCGCCGGAGCTGCTGCTCGGCGGCTCGGGCAGCGGCACCGACCTGTTCCGGGACCTGGTGATCAACCCCGAGGTCGCGGAGGGTGTGCTGCACGTGACGGCGAAGGCGGCGTCGTGCGACGTCGTGCCGCTGGGGCCTGACGGCGAGCCGGACCCCGACGTGTTCCCCGCCTGCCACCTGGCCCAGCAGGACTGGGGCGTCCCGGTCCGCGTGGTCGCGGCCGGCGCGGCCGGGATGCTCACTCTCCCGCTCCGCGGCTGACCCCGAGCCCTCCGCCGAGACAGTGCCTTCGTCGGACGAGGTGACTGTCTCGGCGCGGAGGCTTCGCCGAGGGAGTGAGTTCGTCGGACAGCGGCACTGTCTCGGGGGGAAGGGTGTGACGTACGCCTCGAAAGGGTTCGAACCGGCATCCGACGCAGGTAGACTGCGCTGTGCCCACCGGCAGCGATCGGTCGGGCACCACTGAGCGATCAGGCCGCGGCGGGATGCCGCAGGGACGAAAGGGGGTGTGGCGCGCGATGACTCGCAGCGAGCCCCCGAGTAGTACCGGCCAGCGCTGACGGCCACCTGAGCACTCTCCGCACCGACGCGACGTCTCGCGCCGGGTGGTCGTCGGCACCCTGCCGGTCCTCTCGCGACCGCAGGGCCAGGCCGAGCCCCCGTGCCCGACGTCCACGCGTTCACCTGCGGAGTCATCATGGCCACCTTCCTTCCCGCGCGCCCTCCGCGCCAGTTCCTCGGCGCGCTGCGCCGCCGTCCTGACGCGCCCGTCACCCCCTTCGCGGTGCCCGACGACGCCTCGCTCGCCCCGGGCGCGTCCCGTCGCAGCACCGTGGTCGCCGCCGCGATCTACGACGACGGCTGCCGCACCGCCTCCTACACCCGCCTTGCCGAGGCGTTCCGTGCCCTGCGTGAGCGCCCGGGTGGCATGGCCTGGATCGGGCTGGAGCGCCCCGACGAGACCGAGCTGATGTCGCTGGCCCGGGAGTTCGACCTGCACCCCCTGGCCGTCGAGGACGCGATCCAGGCCCACCAGCGGCCCAAGATCGAGCGGTACGGCGACACGCTGTTCGTCGTGCTGCGTGCCGCGACCTACCTGGACGTGGAGGAGAGCGTCGAGTTCGGCGAGCTCCACCTCTTCGTGGGCCCCGACTTCGTCGTGACCGTGCGACACGGCGCCTCCCCGGACCTGGCGGCGGTCCGTCGTCGGCTCGAGGAGGACCGGGAGATGCTGGCGCGCGGTACCGAGGCCGTGCTCTACGCGGTCCTCGACGCGGTCGTGGACGGCTACGCGCCGGTGGTCGCGGGCCTGGAGAACGACGTCGACGAGATCGAGTCGGAGGTGTTCGGCGGCGACCCCGAGGTGTCGCGGCGCATCTACGAGCTGTCCCGCGAGGTCGTGGACTTCCAGCGTGCGGTGCGGCCGCTGCAGGGCGTGCTGGCGTCGCTGACCAAGGGGTCGGCCCGCTACGACGTGGACCCGGAGCTGCAGGCGAGCCTGCGCGACGTGACGGACCACCTCACCGAGGTGGCCGACCGGGTCGAGTCCTTCCGCGCCGCCCTCCGGGACATCCTCACCGTGAACGCCACGCTCGTGGCGCAGCGGCAGAACGAGGAGATGAAGCACCTGTCCGAGGTGAGCATCCAGCAGGGCGAGGAGGTCAAGAAGATCTCCGGCTGGGCCGCCATCCTCTTCGCGCCCACGCTGGTGGGCACGGTGTACGGGATGAACTTCGACCAGATGCCGGAGCTGGACTGGGCCTACGGGTACCCGGCAGCGCTCGTGGCGATGGCCGGCGTGAGCGTGGGGCTGTTCCGCGTCTTCCGCTGGAAGCGCTGGATCTGAGCCGCTCCGGCCCCGTCGAGCGGGGCCGGGCCGGCGCCGCGCCTACCAGGCGTCGTGGACCCGGTGCGGGACTCCCGGAGGTGTGGAGTACTCGCCCGGGTCGGTGGACAGGTACGTGCGGGCGAACTGCAGGGCAGCCGTGATGTCGTCGAGCCGCTCGCCGGCGGTGCGGGCGCGGCGGGTCGAGATCTCGAGGCAGACGTCGCCGGTGAAACCGCGGCGGACCAGGTCCTGCAGCACCTTGTCGCACTCCATCCGGCCGCGACCGGGCACCAGGTGCTCGTCCCGGGCCGTCCCGGTGCCGTCGGCGAGGTGCAGGTGCTTCAGCCGGTCGCCGAACGACTCGACGAGCGCCAGGCCGTCCTGCTGCGCCACGCTGGCGTGCGAGAGGTCGAGCGTCACGGAGTCGTAGCTGTGCTCCGCGGGGTCCCAGCCGGGCAGGTAGGCCTGCATCTCCCGCCGGGCCCCCCGCCACGGGTACATGTTCTCGACGGCGATGGTGACGCCGGTGTCCTCGCCGAGCGCCCGCACCTGCTCCTGGAACAGCCGCGCGTACTTGTACTGCCAGCGGAACGGCGGGTGGACGACGACGGTGGTGGCGCCCAGCTCCTGGGCCATCTCGACGGTGCGCTGCAGCTTGGGCGCCGGCGAGCGGCCCCACACGCGCTGGCTCACCAGGAGCGTGGGGGCGTGGATCGACCGTATGGGCATGCCCGTGTCGGCCGAGAGGTGCGCGAGGGTGAGCGGGTTCTGGGTGGTCTCCTCGGACCACACCATCACCTCGACGCCGTCGTACCCCACCTCGGCGGCGGTCTCGAAGGCGAACGCCGTACGGCGTGGGTACACCGACGCCGTCGAGAGGGTCACCTGGATCCCGGAGGTTGCTGAACCGGCCACTTCGCTCCCGTTCGTGTCGAGCATGCGGGCCACCTTAGGCGGCGAACGTGACTTTCTCGTGGCCTACGGGTTCACGATCTGCACACGTACGGCTTCCCGGGCGGCCCGGGCGGTGGGCTGGTCGAGCGCCAGCCGCGCCAGGTCCGCGCACTCCTCCCGGGTGACGGCCGCGAGGACCGCGGCCACCTCCGCCAGGGCGCGCGGGGTCATGGACAACGACGTTACTCCCAGCCCGACGAGCACGGGCGCGAGCCACGGATCGGCAGCGGCCTCGCCGCACACGCCCACCGGACGACCATGCACCGCACCGCCGGAGCACGCCACCCGGACAAGCTCCAGCACGGCCGGCTGCCAGGGGGTCGACAGCGCGGCCACCCCGGCGAGGTCACGGTCGGCGGCCATCGTGTACTGCGTGAGGTCGTTGGTCCCGAGGCTCGCGAAGTCCGCCACCTCCATGATCCACCGGGACTGGAGCGCGGCCGCCGGCGTCTCGATCATCACGCCGGCATGGTCCAGCCCGTGGGACGCGCACGCCGCCACGAAGTCCCGCGTCTCGTCCACGGTGGCGATCATGGGTGCCATCACCCAGACCTCGGCGGACTCCGCCGCCGAGGCGGCGGCGATCGCGGCCAGCTGGCGGTCCAGAACCCCCGGGTGGTCCACGGCGGTGCGGAGCCCGCGCACCCCGAGCGCCGGGTTGTCCTCGTGCCCGGGCGCGAGGAAGCGGAGCGGCTTGTCGGCCCCGGCGTCGAGGGTGCGGACCACCACCCGACGCCGCGGGAACCGGGCGAGGACCGCGCGGTACTCCCGCACCTGCTCGTCCACCGTGGGTTCCTCGCCGCGACCCAGGAAACAGAACTCCGTGCGGAACAGCCCGACGCCCAGCGCGCCGGCCTGGGCCGCGGTGACCGCCCCGGCGGGGTCGGCAACGTTTGCCAGCAGCTCGATCTCCACGCCGTCCTTGGTGACCCCGTGCCCGCTGAAGACGAGCGGGGAGGCCGCGCTCCGGCGTCGGGCATCCTCGACCGCGGACTCCGACGGCGACCGCGAGACCGTCCCGAGCGTGCCGTCCACCAGGACGGTCTCGCCCTCCTTCAGGTCCGCGGCGTCGGGGAGGGCCACCACGGCCGGGATGCCGAGCGTGCGCGCGAGGATAGCCGTGTGCGACGTGGGGCCGCCGCGCGTCGTGACCAGGGCCAGGACGGTGCCGGGGTCGAGCATGGCGGTGTCGGCGGGAGCGAGGTCGGCCCCGACGAGCACGAACGGGTGGCCGGGCGAGGGCACGCCCGGGGGAGTGGCCCCGGTGAGAGCGGCGACGATGCGGTCGCGCACGTCGCGCACGTCGCGGGCCCGCTCCGCCATGGGGCCACCGAGCGACTCGAGCTGGTTCGCCACGGCGCCCGCCGCGTCCCAGACGGCGCGCTCGGGGGTGAGCCGGTCCTCGCGGACGCGGCGCACGGCGTCGGCGGCGAGGGTGGGGTCGGCGGCCATGGCGGCTGTCACGGACAGCACGTCCGACGCCGTCCCGGTCGCGCGCGTGGCCCGGTCGGCGAGGTCCTTCTCCACGCGGGACGCAGCCTCCGTGACCGCCGCCGCGGCGGCGTCCTCGGTGCCCTGCGGGAGCCGGGTGGTGGGCGGTTCCGGCACGCGTGGCGGCATGCGGACGACGGGCCCCACGGCGCGGCCCGGACTTGCTGCGACGCCGATGAGCGTGTCGTTCTCGGTGGACATGCGGCCGCTCCCGTCAGTCTCGTCGTCGAGGCGCGCGAGCGAACGTAACACGGCCGGTCACGGGCCCGCGAGGGGTCGAGGCGGTGCAGTCGCGGACTGATCCGGGCCGCAGCGCCCCAGGTCTGGGACGATGACCCCATGGCTGAGGCGCTGACCGTCCTCTCTCCCGTCGCGGGACGCGTCGTCGCGATGCGCGACGTGCCCGATCCTGTCTTCGCCGAGAGTCTCGTGGGGCCCGGTCTCGCCGTGGACCCCGACCGGGCGCTGGGGCTGGACGTGGTCGCCCCGTGCGACGGCGTCGTGGTCAAGCTGCACGCCCACGCGTTCGTCGTGGCCGCCGACGCGGGGGCCACGCCGGGAGCGGGGGCGGCGGCGGCCGGGTCCGGGGCTGCGGCGGCGGCCACCGCAGGCCGGGGCGTCCTGGTCCACCTCGGCATCGACACGGTCCAGCTCCGCGGTGCGGGCTTCACCCTCCACGTCGCCGAGGGCGACCGGGTCCGGGCCGGGCAGGTCCTGGTGACGTGGTCGCCGGCCGCGGTGTCCGACGGCGGCCGCTCGCCCCTGGTCCCGGTCGTCGCCCTGGACCTGGGGCCGGCGGGCCTCACGGAGCTGACCCGGCCGGGGGCTGTCGTGGCCGCCGGCGACCCGCTGTTCCGCCTGCCGTGAGCGGGGGGCGCCGCGGACTGCGGCGCGCCCGGCCCGGCGGTGACCCGCCATCGTTTGCCCTGGCGCGAGGATCGGATCACGATGAGCGGTATGCCCCATCATGGCGCCGGACACGGCGACCCCAGCCCGAACGGCTCCGGGGACGGTCCCGGCGACGAGACAGCAGACCTTGGTGACGACCCGCCGAGTCCCGGCGGCGCGTGGACGATGTCCGCGATCGTGCTCGGCACGGTGCTCCTGGTGGTGACGGCGTGGCTCGTGTCGCGGCCCGTGGCCGTGGGGTTCGGCTGGTTCGCCTACGCGCCGCTGTCCGACACGACGCTCAGCACCCCCGCGGTCCCGGCGCCCTGGGCGCACTATCGCTGGGCCGTGCTGACCGGCGTGGCGGGGGCGCTGTCCGTGGGGCTCGGGATGGGCTTCCGGCTGGCACGCCCGGCGACGACCCGTCCTGCCCCGGCCCGCCCGTCCGCGTGATCGGCAGTTCGGTGCGTGTTCGGCAGTTCGAACCGCCGAACACGCACCGAACTGCCGATCACGCGCGGCGGCCCGGGGGTCAGGCCGGGACGAGCACCGGGACGGCGTCGGACCGGGCGCCGACGGCGCGCAGGACGAACGCCTCCGCGGCACGGATGGCCCGCTCGCGGGCGACCGGCTCGTCGGGGATGAGGCGCCCGGACAGGCAGGCGTTGACGAGGTGGACGGTCGGCTCGATGTCCTGCGGAGGGAACACCCCGGACTCGATCCCCGACATGAGGATGCGGCGCAGGATCGTCTCCACGATCTCGGCGTGCTCCCGCAGCCGCTGCTGCGTGGCCCGCGACAGCACGGACCGCAGGTCGGGACCGGGGGCGAGGTGGAACACCCGCGCGAGCTGCGCCTGCTGCCGGATGTAGGTGCGGAGCTGCTCCACCGGGTCCTGGACCCCGTCGAGGGAGCGCTCCAGCGTGTGCGCGTACTGCTCGGTCTCGTGCGTGATGAAGCCGAGGAGCAGCGCTTCCTTGTCGTGGAAGTGGTTGTACACGGCGGTGCGGCCCACGCCCGCGGCGGCGGCGATGTCGGCGAGCGTGATGGTGTCGAACCCGCGCTCGGTCATGAGGGTGGAGAGCGCGTTGAACAGCTTGTGCCGGGTCATCTGGCGGTGTTCGTGAAGGCTCTTGCCGATGATCTTGGGCATGCTGACATCATATGGCTCGTCCGTCAGGAACGAGGCCCGGTGGACCGTGAGATGGGACGCTCTCGCCCGCATGGCGGGCACGCTCCTACGCTCGGAGCATGACACAGCCCGACGGGATCGTGCCCGACGACAAGGACTGGACCTGGGTGCTGGAGCGGCCCTGCCCGGAGTGCGGGTTCGACCCTGCGGCCGTCGACGCCTCGGGTCTGGGCGACGCGGTGCGCGCGACGCTCCCGCGCTGGACCGAGGCGCTCGCGCGGCCGGACGCCGCCGTCCGGCCCGCACCGGGCACCTGGTCGGTGCTCGAGTACGGGGCGCACGTGCGGGACGTGTTCCGGGTGTTCGACGTCCGTCTCGCGTCGATGGTCGAGACGGACGACCCCCAGTTCGCCAACTGGGACCAGGACGCCACGGCCCTCGAGGACGACTACGCCCACCAGGACCCGGCTGTCGTCGCGGGTGAGCTCGTGACGGCCGGCGAGGCGATCGCCGCGCGGTTCGACGCGGTGGCTGCGGCGGGCGACCAGTGGGAGCGCCCGGGACGACGCTCGAACGGCTCCGTCTTCACCGTGCGGACCCTCGGCATCTACTTCCTGCACGACCTGCTGCATCACCTTTGTGATGTGAAGGCTTAGATTTCGCTCTCGGGGCTTTCATCGGGATATTTAGGCCGTTCGCGATACACGGACGTTTCATCCCTGTAACGCGCCGGCATTCTCTGGGTTTCTCGGCGGGCGTAGGGTGCCGCGCATGACGTTTCTGGCCGGTGCGATTCCCGCGGAGCACGCGTCCGGGCACATCCTGGTCCTGCCGGCGGCCGACGACGGCCGTCCTGCCTCCGTGAGCGAGCTCGCCTCCGCGTGGTTCTCCGACGTGGCGTGGCTCCGTGAGCCGTCCCGCGCAGCCACCGGACGACCGATCGCCGGTTCCCGGTTCCGCGGCATCCAGCAGGCGAGCGCGATCACGCCCGGCGTGCTCCGCGTGGGTGACGAGCACGTCGCCACGGGCCCGTACGAGCTGACGGCGGCGCACCTGCAGGAGCTCCGGCTGGGCGCCGTGAAGGGCGAGGCCTACTCGCTCGCCCGGGGCGACGGGCTGCGCGACGTGCGCGGTCCGGCGCCCGCGTCGCACGACGACCGGGACGGTATCGCCCGGACCTTCCCCCACGCCCTGCCGCAGGGCGAGGAGCTCCGCCTGATCCAGTGGGCCGTGGCGGCGGCCCGGAAGTCGGGCGGCGCGGTGCTGGCCGACGGCCGGTCCCTCCTGGCGCCCGACCCCGCCGGGTCCGTGAACCTTGGCCTCTACAGCCCGCACGCGCTCACACCCGGGGACGTGCTGCCCATGCTGCGCGCCCTGATCGCCACGGCCGACGTGGCGGCGGACCAGCCGACGGCCGACGGGTCGCCGCGGTTCACGCTGGTGGGCAGCAGCTCGTACGACGGCTCGCTCGTGGTGGAGGTCGAGCGCGTGGACCGCGTCCCGCGCGCGCTCGGCGCCCTCGACTGGCGCATGTACGGGCCGTTCGCCTACCGGATGAGCTGGGTTCCCGCCGACCCGTACGAGCTGGAGCTCGAGCAGCCGTCCGGCCTGCACCTCATCGCCCGGGCGCGGATGCGGGCCTCCGTCGCGCGGCTGGCGGCGTCGTTGCAGAGCAGGATCGCCGGCGTCGTCGTGGACGAGGGCGGGTTCATCGCCACACCGGCCGAGGTGGAGGAGCGGAACGACCCCTCCGGCGCGGGTGGCGCGCGGGCCTGGGTGTAGCTCCGGGTGGTACCGCCCGGCTCGCCGGAACACGCCCGAGTCGGCGGATCGTGGAACGCGCCCTGCGTGTCGTCCACAGATTTGATCCACAGCCCTGTGGAACGAGCGGTGTCCTCCCCGGTGCCGCTGTGGACAACCGCGTTTGGTGGCAGAGGTGGACATTTTGCTACCTCTGACCGCTTGCCGGGGTGAAGACACGCGGATAGAAACATGGCTAACGGTCTGAAGGTGGTAGGCCGGTCGGAGCACCTGCAGCAGCCCTGACCAGCCCGCCACCCACGACAGTTCTGGTCAACCGGAGAACGACAGGACGTCCCGTACCGCGGTGCGGGCTGCGGGTGACGACGCAGGTGCCTGAACGGGGCCGGAAGACCACCCGCGTCCGACACGTCCGTGGAGAACAGGCCTGGCGATCCGGGCCTGACGGGCGTCCACCGGGGCCGTGACGTCGACACGGCACTCCTGATCCCCGGATTTCGACGACCAGGGGTACGCGGTTTGCCAGGGCCCCCCGGCCTGCCCCGGGGGGCCCTGGCCCGTCTCGGAGGCCGCGACCTCTTACGCTCAGAACCATGAGCAACCTGGAGACGCGGCCGGCCGAGCAGATCTGCACAGCGGGCGAGCTCCGCGAGGGCGTGGAGCTCCTCACCCCTCGGGACGTCCCGCTGGGCGGCCCCCGTGCGATGTCCGTCCGCCGCACCATCCCGCAGCGGGCGCGCTCGCTGGTCGGGGCGTGGTGCTTCAGCGACCACTACGGGCCCGACGACGTGTCGTCGTCGGCGGGGATGCAGGTGCCACCGCACCCGCACACGGGGCTCCAGACGGTGAGCTGGCTCTTCGAGGGCGAGATCCTGCACCGTGACTCGGTGGGCTCGCTGCAGACGGTCCGGCCCGGCGAGCTCAACCTCATGACCGCCGGGCGGGGGATCTCCCACTCCGAGGAGTCGCCCGCGGAGGGGCGCCCGCCGCTGCTCCACGGCGTCCAGCTGTGGACGGCCCTGCCGGGGTCGGCGCTCGACGTCGACCCCTTCTTCGAGCACCACGGCGACCTTCCCGTCGCGTCCGTCGACGGCGCCGAGGTGACCGTGTTCCTGGGTGCGCTGCGGCTCGCGGGGCACGAGCTCGTCTCTCCCGCCACCACGTTCACGCCGCTGGTGGGGGCGCAGGTCGAGCTGGCGCCGGGCGCCGAGCTCCACCTCGACGTGGACCCCGCGTTCGAGCACGCCCTCCTGGTCGACTCCGGGGACGTGACCTTCGAGGGCGAGCCGGTGCCCGTCGCCGGGCTCGGTTACGTCTCGCCGGGACGCTCCCGGCTGGTCGTGCGCGCGGGGGCGTCGGCCCCCGTCCGCGCAGTCCTGATCGGCGGCACGCCGTTCGAGGAGGACGTCATCATGTGGTGGAACTTCATGGGCCGCACCCACGAGGACGTGGCCCGTGCCCGGTCGGACTGGATGGCCCAGGTGGCCGACGCCGGCGGCGACGCCACCGCGTACACCCTCGGGGCGGCCGGCCGCCGGTTCGGCCAGGTGGAGGGCTACCCCAGCGGGCCCCTGCGCGCGCCCGCCCTGCCGGACGTGCGGCTCAAGCCGAGGACCCGCCCCCAGCCCTGACCCCTGCGCCGAGACAGTGCCTTCGTCGGACGAGGTCACTGTCTCGGCGGGAGGCGTGGCGACCTACGTGCTTCCCCGCACCACCAGGCTCGGCGCCAGCACCTCGTGGCGGTCGTCGGCGCGCCCGCCGATCCGCTCGGCGAGCAGCGCGACGGCCCGCTCGCCCATGAGCTCCCGGGGCTGGTGCACGCTCGTGAGGCGGGGCCGCGCGCGCAGGGCGAGGGCGGAGTCGTCGTAGCCCACCACGGCGAGGTCGCCGGGCACGGACAGTCCGTTGTCCCAGGCGTGGTCGAGCACGTCGAACGCCTCGACGTCGTTCCGGGCGAACACGGCGTCGTGGCCGTCGGCGAGGGCCGCGCCGATCCCGGCGGGGTCGGTCACGCGGGCGTGACGCTCCAGGCCGTGGGCGCGCATGGCCGCGTGGTAGCCGTCGCGGCGGGCGAGTCCCGCAGGCCGACGCGACGAGGACACGTGCAGGATCCGCTCCCGTCCCCGGGCCACGAGGTGGTCGACGACGAGCCGCGCGCCGAGCTCGTCGTCGTTGTTCACCGAGTCGATCCCCGAGACCGGTTCGAGGGTGCGGCCCACCATCACCACGGGGGCGCGCCGGGCGGCGGCCTGGAGCGTCGCCGCGTCGATCCACGAGGAGACCACCACGAGACCGTCGACGTGCAGGTCGAGCAGCGCCTCGACCCGCTCGGCGAGCCGGCCGCGCTCCCGTGACCCGTGGGCGAGGAGCACCGAGAGCCCGGCGGCCTCGGCGGCGTTCTCGACCGAGGTGACGATCTCCGTGTGGTACGGGTTGGAGAGGCTCGAGATGACCACGCCGACCAGCATCGTGCGCCGCTCGCGCAGCGCCCGGGCCAGGGCGTTCGACCGGTAGCCGAGCTCGTCCGCCGTCTGCAGGATCCGCTCCCGGGTGGCCGCGCCCACCCCGGGCGCGCCGCGCAGCGCGAGGGACACGAGCGACTTGGAGACCCCGGCGCGCGCGGCGACGTCGAGGATGGTCGGCCGGTGGGCGGCACGCGCCGGTCCCGGCCCGTCCGTCTCCTGCGCGCTCCGTGCCACGGGTCCCCCTCCATGCGTCCGACCCTCGGAAGTGTACGTTTCGCGACCCTGCGGAGCGCCCGGTCTGGAAGGTTCCACTGGAACGTTCCAGAAGTTCCGTGGCCGTTCACCTGCGGTCCATCTGCCCGACGCCGGGCCGCCCCGCCCCGTCCCTACGTTCACCACCGTGACCAGCAGCGCGCGCCTCTTCGCCCCCCTGTCCTCCGCGACCGGCCTCGACGTCGTGCCCGACGCGCTGCTGCTCGACTTCGGCGGCGTCGTCTTCCAGACGCGCAAGCGCCCGGAGGCCTGGGTCGAGGTGGCCGTCCACATCTCCGAGGTGCTGGCCCGCGCGGGCCACCGGATCTCGGCCGACGACCTGGAGCCGCTGCTCCGCGGCGGCAACAAGGCGCTCAAGGACTGGAAGAACGCGTCCAGCCGCCGGCTGGAGCCGCGCGAGCTCACGCACCGCGAGATCTGGCGCGACTTCTACGGCTCGCCCCTGCCCGCAGCGGCCCGGGAGGTCCTGGTCGGCAGCGCGGGCGCGCTCCAGGCATACCTGACGGCGACCGTGGCCGAGCACGTGGTGCGCCCCGGCGTGCGCGAGCTCCTCGCGCTCGCGGCGGAGCGGGACGTCCGGCTCGGCATCGTGTCCAACGCGCACGCCGGTCGCGCGCACCGCGACCTGCTGGCGGCCCACGGTCTGGCCGACGCGTTCGGCGTGCAGGTCTACTCCGACGAGGTGGGCATCCGGAAGCCCCACCCGGGCATGATCGAGCTGGCCGCGACGGCCCTCGGCACCACGGCCGCCCGCTCCTGGTACGTGGGCGACACGTTCGACCGCGACGTGGTCGCCGGCCGGCGCGCGGGCGTGGGCGCCGTCGTGCTGACCCGCCACCACCACACCGACTCCCCGCCCTTCCCCGTGGCCGAGACCGCCGACGCGGTCTTCGACACGCCCGAGGGGCTGGTCGAGGTGCTGGCGGCGGCAGGACGCCGGCCGGCCGGCCCAGGCCCGGCCACGGGAGAGGTGCCGGTCGTCGCGGAGGTGCGCTCAGCCGTCGGGCGCCCGTCCGCGCTGCTCCTCGATCATGGTGGCGTCATGGCCGTGTCCGTGCCCGACGTCGGCGCTCGTCTCGCGTTCGCCGCCCACCTCGCGGAGCGGCTGGGCCGGGCGGGGTACGCGGTGAGCCCGGAGCAGGCGGGCGACGTGGTCGCTGCGGCCCGGCGCCGGCACAAGGCGTGGAAGGCGGCGCGCGAGGCGGACGTCTCGGTGGTCGCCGATCCCGGGACGCCCGCGCCCGCGGTCGTCGAGATCGATGCGACGTCCTTCTGGACCGGTCTCGCGGCCCCCGGCCTCCTGGCCCTGCTGCCGTCCGAGCAGCACGCGGGGGCGACCGCCTGGCTGCGGGCCGAGGCCCACGCGCTCATGGTCGGGTACGCCCGGTCCAAGTCGTTGCCGACGGTCCGGCCCGGCCTCCGCGAGGTGCTGGAGACGGCGCGGTCGCAGGGCGTGCCGGTCGCCGTCGTGTCCAACACGGTGAACGGCCGTGCCGTGCGCGAGGAGCTCGACGAGGCGGGCCTCACCCACCTGGTCGGCGTGCACGTCTACTCCGACGAGCTCGGCCACCGCAAGCCCGACCCCGCCATGCCGGCCACCGCCTTGCACGCCCTCGGCGCTGACCCCGCCCGCGCCTGGTTCGTGGGGGACAAGCCCCGGCGGGACGTCGCAGCCGCCCGCGCGGCGGGCATCGGCACCGTCGTGCTGGTGCGCGGCGGGTCGTCGAGCGACGCCGAGATCGACCAGGCCCCCGAGCACCTCCGGCCCGACCACGTGATCGCCCACCTCGGCGAGCTCGTCGGCCTCGCGCTCGGCCACCCGACGCACCACGCCTGACGCACCACGCCCGGTCCGGGTGGCAGCCCCGCCGCCCGGAGGACACCCCCAGAGGAAGGCACCCTGATGTCCACCCTGTCCCGCACGGACGCGCTCCGCGCCCGGTTCCACGACCCCGACGGGATCTCCGGCTCGCAGAAGCTGATGATCCTCGTCCTGTCCATGACCCTGTACGGCGTGGCCGACATCGTCGCCGACCTGGTCCCCAAGTGGGAGGTGGGCGGCCTCCAGATCGAGGTCGCGTACTTCGCGTTCATCCCCGTGGCGCTGGCCGCGCTGCTCACGCCGTTCTGGGTGGCGCTCGGCTGCGCCATCGGCGAGGCGATGATCGCGGACATGCTGCTCGGCAGCTTCGGCGGCTTCGGCGAGATCGAGGGCTTCCTGCAGATCTTCGTCGGCACGTACGTGGCCGGCTGCCTGGTGCGCGACCCGCGCAACCGCGGCCAGCTCTTCCGGGCCGGGCTCGCGCTCGTGGCCATCGACAAGGTGACCTCCGGCGTGATCGACGTCGTCAAGGTCGCCGTCGGCATCGACCCCGACGCGCAGGAGGAGGCCGCCGAGGCGTTCGGCCTGAGCGACGCGCTGTCGACGGTGGTCGTCTCCGAGGGGCTGGAGCTCCTGCTCGCGATGGTCGTGACGGGCGTCGTCTTCGGCGGCCTGGTCGCCATGTGGCTGGCCCCGCGCCTGTACGGCAAGATCGAGCCGCTCATGGGCCTCCGCCCCCGCGACCCCGCCAACCCGCCGCGCCTCGTCGGGCCGTGGGGCCTCCCGTTCTGGCTCGTCGGCGCGCTGGGCCTCCTGGCCGCCGCCGCCGTGGGCCTCTTCTCCCAGTGGGAGGAGCACTTCGAGGTGGCGAACCCGGTGACCACGCTGGCCGGGTTCGAGGCCGAGGGCGCCGAGGAGTTCGCCGAGTCGCTCGCCTGGGTGGGTGGCCTGATCGGCCTCGTGGTGGGCCTGGGCGTCGTTGTGCTGGTCGCGGCCCTGCGTGCCCGCTCCGCCGCGCAGGCGGAGTCCGCGCGCGCCGAGGCGGCGGCCGACGCCGAGGACGAGGACTGATGTCGACGCCGCCGACCACCGGCCACGAGGCCGCCCACGCGTCCGAGACCGGGCCCGCGGCCGACGCCGGGTCCGTGCCCGACGCGGGGTCCGTGCCCGCGATCGAGGTGACCGGGCTGACGTTCCGGTACCCCGGCGCGACGTCGGACACCCTCCGCGGCGTGGACCTGCGCATCGAGGCGGGCGACTTCGTGGCGGTGGTCGGCGGCAACGGCTCCGGCAAGACGACCCTCTGCAAGACGTTCAACGGCCTGGTGCCGCACTTCTGGAACGGTGACCTCACCGGGCGCGTCCGGGTCCACGGCCGCTCGACGCGCAAGCGGAGCGTCGCCGACCTCTCCGGCGAGGTGGGCTACGTGTTCCAGGACTTCGGCAACCAGCTCGTGCGCCCCACCGTGCGCGACGACGTCACCTTCGCCCCGCTCAACCTCGGCCTCGGCGACTGGGCGGAGCGGGCCGACGAGGCGCTCGCCGCCCTCGGGATCGAGGCGCTCGCGGACGCCTACACCTGGCAGCTGTCGGGTGGGCAGCAGCACCTCACCGCGCTCGCCGGGGCCCTGGCCCTGCGGCCACGGGTGCTCGTGGTCGACGAGCCGGCCGCCGAGGTGGACCCGGCGCGCGCGGCGGCGATCTACGAGCGGCTCACCCAGCTCAACCGGGAGGGCGTCACGGTGGTGGTGATCGAGCACCACGCGGAGATGGTCGCCCGGTACGCGCGGTCGGTGGTGCTCATGGCCGACGGCCGTGTCCGCTGGCACCTCCCCGTGCAGGAGGCGCTCGCCCGCACGGCCGACCTGGAGGAGGCCGACATCCCCGTACCACAGGTCGTCGCGCTCGCCCGCGCGCTCGACCCGGACGTCGCCGCCGGGCGGGCGCCCGTTCCCCTCACCGCGGAGGCGTGCACGGAGCTGCTCGCGCGCCGGTTCGGGGCGGGGCTCGGTGCGCGGGAGAGCCAGGCCGCCCGGGGGAGCCAGGCCGAGGCTGAGCCGCGCGCCGCCGTCGGCCCGACGACGCAGGTGGTCGCCCGGGCGCACCACGTCACCGCCGGGTACCTCAGCGTGGCCGGGCCCCGGAGCACCGTGCTCGACGGCCTGTCCCTGACGCTTCGCGACGGCGAGCGGGTCGCGCTCGTAGGGTCCAACGGCGCGGGCAAGTCCACGCTCCTGGCGCTCCTTGCGGGGCTCACCCTGCCGCAGTCCGGGACCGTCGAGGTGGACGGCCGCGACACCCGCTCGGTCTCCGCCGCGGAGCTCGCCGGCACCGTCTGCTACCTGGTGCAGCGGCCCGAGGAGATGTTCCTCCAGGACTCGGTGCGTGCCGACGTCGCCATGTTCCCCCGGGGTCGCGGGCTGCCCGACACGGACGCGCTCGTCGAGCGGGTCCTCGGCCGGATGCAGCTCACCGAGGTGGCCGACCGCGACGGGCGGCTCCTGTCGGGCGGGCAGCAGCGCCGGGCCACGCTGGCGATCGCCCTCGCGATGCGGCCGCGCCTCCTGCTGCTCGACGAGCCGACCTCGAGCCTCGACCTCCGCTCCCGGGACGACGTGATCGGGCTGCTCGCCGACCTGGCCGAGCACATCCGCTGCACCGTCGTGGCCACGCACGACATGCACCTCGTGGCCGAGTGGGCCACGCGCGTGGTCGTGCTCGAGCAGGGGCGGGTGCTGGCCGACACCGACCCCGCCACCCTGTTCGCCTCGCCCGAGGTGCTGCGCCGTGCGCGACTCGTCCCACCCCAGGTGGCGCAGGTCGGGGCGGGGCTGGGGCTGGACCCCGTGCCGCTGTCGGTCGGGGAACTGGTGGGGCGCGCACCTCGCGTCGGCGGGCTGGTGGGGCGCGCACCTCAGGTCGGCACTTCGTCGTCGGATCGGCACTTCGAAGTGCCGATCCGACGACAAAGTGCCGAAGCGATGTGCGCGGAGGAGGGGCGATGAGCGGCCCGGTGCCTGCGGCTGGGCCTGCCGCTCCGGGGAAGGCCCGCTCCGGGCTCGACCGTGCGTCGGTCGAGTGGGTCAAGCTCGAGCTCATGCGGGTGGCCTACGCCACCCGTGGCGGCTTCCTCTCCCGGCGCGACCCCCGCGCCGTCATCGCCTGGTACGCCGTGGGAGCCCTCGCCCCCTGGTTCACCTACGACCTGACAGTGCTCACGGTCCTGTTCGGGCTCGCGGTGGTCGCGGCTCTCGCCGCCCGGATCGGCCCGCTGCTCCTCGGGCTGTTCGTGCTCGGCCTGCTGGGGGAGCTTGCCTACCTGCTGGTCCTTGTGCTCGTGCTGGGGCACGACTGGTCGACCGTGCTCGACCTCGTCATGCCCACCCTCAAGCTCGGCACCGTGTCGCTCGTCAGCATGGCGGCGTTCGTGTCCCTCGACCCGGAGAAGATCTCCGACGCACTCCTCGCGCTGCGGGCTCCGGCGATGATCGGGTTCGCGGTGTCGTACGGGTACCGCATGATCCCCGTGCTGATCGACGAGTACCAGACCGTCGTGGACGGCCACCGCCTGCGCGGCGCCCCGCCCGGTCGCCCGGGGTTGCTGGGGTGGCGGGCCGTCCGGCGCGTCTGCTGGATCGCCGTCCAGTCGTTCTACCCGCTGATCCTCAACACCGCCAAGCGCACCCGCACCACGGTCGAGGCGCTGGAGACGCGCGGCTTCACCGCGGCGACGGCGGCAGGTTCCGGCGGCCTCGCCCGGAGCCTCCGGCTCGCCCGGCTGCGCTTCACGGTGGCCGACGGCGTCCTGCTGGCCGGGACCGTCGCCGCCGTGGCGGGAGCGTTCGCGGCGGGGGCGGCGCTGGCACGGTAGCCCTCGCCGAGCGGGTCGGTGGTGCCGAGCCAGTGCGCTGGTCGGACGGAGTCGCTGTCTCGGCGGGCTGGAGGGGGCTCCAGGGATGGAGCCGGCCTCAGCGCGAGCCTGGGCCTGGGCGCAGCAGTGGCGGGTGCAGCACCGCCGCCGTCGGGTCCACGCCAGGCACCAGCCGGTAGAGCTCGGCCGGCCGGCCGGGACCGTCGGCGCGCAGCCGGCCGGTGGGCTCGAGGAATCCCGGCGTACCGGTCGCCTTGCGGTGGAAGTTCCGCGCGTCGAGCCGAGTGCCCCACACGGCCTCGTAGACGGCGCGCAGCTCGCCCACCGTGAACTCGTCCCCGCAGAACGCCGTCGCGAGCGGCGAGTACTCGAGCTTGGCGCGGGCGCGCTCGACGCCGTCGGCGAGGATCCGGCCGTGGTCGAAGGCGAGAGTCCCAAGGGGCGAGGCGTCCGCCCTGCCCAGCTTGCCACCGCCCTCGCCCGCGCCCTCGCCCCGAGGATCGGGCACCGGGAACCACGCTGCCTCCGCGGCGTCTCCACCCGGCGCGGGCAGGCCGAACGCGGGCGCCAGCAGCAGGTACGCGACGGACAGGACCGGTCCGCGGGGGTCGCGGCCTTGCGGTCCGTAGGTCCGGAGCTGCTCCAGGTGCCAGTGGTGCCCCGGCCGTGGTCCCGGCCCCGGCCCCGGCTCCGGGCCGGGCGTGGGGCCCGACGGCGCTGCCAGCCCCGTCTCCTCCGCGAGCTCACGCGCAGCGGCCTGCTCCAGCGTCTCGTCGGGCAGCACGAAGCCGCCAGGGAGCGCGCGGGAACCCCGGAACGGCTCGAGCAGCCGGTCGACGAGGAGCACCTGCAGCACGCCGTCCCGCACGGTGAGTGCGACGACGTCGACGGTGACGGGGAGCGCGGCGGCCGACGAGGGGATCATGAGCCGATCGTACGTTCTCGTCATCTTGACGGAAACTCGTCCGCGTAGATATCGTCATCCTGACGACAACGTGAGACGAAAGGAGATCGTGATGGCCACGATCAAGCGATACCCCCTGGTGCAGCGGTTCCTGGGCTCGGCGAGCGAGTACGTGGTGCACCTCGACCGGGGCCGGGTGCGCCACCAGGGCGTGGGTCAGGCGTTCTGGTTCCGGCCCGACCGGTCCGTGCTGAGCGAGGTCCCCGCGACCGACCAGGAGCTGCCGGTCCTGTTCCACGCGGTGACCCGCGACCAGCAGGACGTGACGGTCCAGGCCAACGTCACCTACCGCTTCGCGGACCCGGTGCTCGCGTCGCAGCGCCTCGACTTCGGCATCTTCCCGCTCCGGCGGGGTGGTGGCGGCGACGCGGCCGGCGGGCGGCAGCAGGTGGGCGCGATCGTGGGCCAGCTCGCGCAGAGCGTCACCGTCGATCTCGTGGCGACGCTGACGCTGAACGAGGCGCTCGAGACCGGCGTCGGCCGGGTGCGGCAGGCGCTCGGCGGCTCCCTCGCCGAGGACGCGCGCCTCTCCGCCACGGGTATCGAGGTGCTCGGCGTGCGGGTCCTGGCGCTCCGCCCGGAGGCCGACGTCGAGAAGGCCCTCCGCACCCCCGTGCGCGAGCGGCTGCAGGCCGAGGCCGACCGGTCGATGTACGAGCGTCGCGCGCTCGCCGTCGAGCGGGAGCGCACCATCTCCGAGAACGAGCTCGCCAGCCAGATCGAGCTGGCCACCCGGCGCGAGCAGCTCGTCGCCCAGGAGGGCGCCAACAAGCGGCGCGAGGCCGAGGAGGCGGCGGCCGCAGCGCTCGTCGCCGCGCGTGCCACCGCCGAGCGTCGAGAGATCGACTCCACGGCCCGTGCGGCCGAGCTGGAGCGCCTCGGCACGGCCGAGGCGGCCAAGGAGGCAGCGCTCATGCAGGTCTACGCGGCCGTCGGCAAGGACGTGCTGCTCGCGCTCGCGCTGCGCGACGCGGCGACGAGCCTCCCCGCCGTCGGCTCGGTGACCATCACCCCCGACCTGCTCAGCGGGCTCGTGGGCACGTTCACGGGCCGGGGTGCTGGCGACGGGGCCGGCTCGAACGGGGCCGGGCGGGGCGCCGTCGAGCGCGGCGACGAGGCGCGCTGACATGGCGCTGCGGCGGCGGGCGGTGCTGGTGCACCGCCGCACGGAGCTCGACGAGCTCCTCGACCGGCACGCCACCCGCGGCCAGGCGGAGTTCTTCCTCCGCACCCGCGGGCGCACCCTCGCCGACGTCCAGACCCGGCACGACGCCGTCGCAGCGGCGCGGCGCGACGTCGTCGACGCGGTGCCCACCGACTGGGCGCTCGCGGAGGTGGAGCGGGCCGACCTCGACAGGTTCCTGTTCGCGCCGGAGGACGTGGTGGTCGTCGTCGGGCAGGACGGGCTGGTCGCCAACGTGGCCAAGTACCTGGACGCGCAGCTCGTCGTCGGGGTGGACCCCGAGCCCGGCGCCAACGCCGGGGTGCTCGTACGGCACGACGTCGCCGGGGCTCGCCGCGTGCTCGGGGCGCTCGCCCGGGTGGCTGCGGAGGGCGCGGGCGCGGGCCGGTCGTCGGGCGGCCCGGCGCGGGCCGACGTCGCATGCGACGAGCTCACCATGGTGCGCGCGCGGCTCGACGACGGGCAGGAGCTCCACGCCCTCAACGAGGTGTTCGTGGGGCACGGGAGCCACCAGTCGGCCCGCTACGTGCTGGCCGCCGGCGGGCGGTCGGAGCGGCAGTCGTCGTCGGGCCTCATCGTGGGGACCGGGACCGGCGCGACCGGCTGGTGCGCGTCGATCGCTCACGACCGCGGCGGTCGGCGGTTGCCGGCTCCCGCCGACCGCGCGCTCGCGTGGTTCGTCCGCGAGGCGTGGCCGTCGCCCGTCACCGGCGCGACCCTCATCGAGGGTGTCCTCGCGGCGGGTCAGGAGGCGCTGGTCACGGTGCAGTCGGACCGGCTCGTCGTCTTCGGTGACGGCGTCGAGGCGGACCGGCTCGAGGTGGGATGGGGGCAGGAGGTCCGGATCGGCGTGGCCGACCGGACGCTGCGCCTGGCGGCCTGAGCGGGCACGGGGCGCCGTCGGCCCGCCGCCTGCGGACGTCAGACCTCGAAGTCGTACCGGACCACGAACTCGCCGGCGTCGAGGACGATCTCCGCGACCTCGACGGCGGTGCCCGCAGCGTCGTACGCCGTGCGGGTCACCGCGAGGACGGGGGTTCCCGGCTCGATCCGGAGCTCGCGGACCTCCTCGATGGTGGGCATGCGGCCCACCACGTCCTCGCGGAACCGGACCGGCGCGTGGCCGGCGTCGGCCAGGCGGGCGTGGGTGCCGCCCGGCCCCGACTCCGGGTCCACGATGGGCGTGCCGGCTGCGATCGTGACGGGTACGGACGACGTGGCGAGCAGCACCGGCTTGCGGTCGCGCACGTGGCGGAACTCCCGGACCGCCACCTTCTCGCCGTCTGCGAGGCCGAGCAGCTCGCGCACCTCGGGCGTCGGGTCCGCCTCTGCCGTCACGTAGCGCACCTCGGCGCGGAGCGCGGCAGGGTCTACCGGGACGTCGTCGGGCGCGGACTGCGCGGTGCTGTCGCGGACCATGGGCTCGAAGGCCCGGACGAAGACGCCCGACCCGTGCCGCGTGACCGTCAGCCCCTCGTCCTTGAGCATGGACAGGCCGTGTCGCGCGGTCATCCTGGCGACCCCGTAGCTGGCCATGAGCGCGGCCTCGCTGGGGAGCCGGTCGCCGGGCTGGTACGTCCCCGAACGAATGGCTGCACGCAGGTCGGTGGCGATACTGGCGGCGGTAACTCGGCCCTCTCTAGACACGCCTCCCACCTAACTAGGGACTGTGGCATATACGCAACTTTTGAGGGCTCCGAGTTGCGCGCTCTAGGGGACGGGCGCACCCTGTCTATGCGCCTAGAGGAAGGTCCTCGGCGAGAGGGGGGAGCATGAGGACGACCACGCTCGCGGACTCGGCGGAGGCGGCGTCGACGCTGCTGGCGGAGCTCGGGGACGACCGCGTCAAGTGTGTGGAGGTGTACCGCGACCGGTTGATGGTTCACCCGCTCCGGCTGCCCGACGGGGCGGCGCTCGCGGAGGCGCTGAGCCTGCCGCACTACCTGGACGTCCCGGGCACCACCCCGGGCTACTCCATGTGGCGGGGGCCATGGAACGGGTGGGACGTGCACGTGTACGGCGAGCTGCGCACGCCGGCGGGTGCGGTGGCGGCGGGCCGCGGGGTGCGGAGCTGGCCGGTCTGAGGTTGCCCGCGTGATCGGCAGTTCGTCGGATGATCGGCAACTCGGGCTGCCGATCATCCGACGGACTGCCGATCGCAGGGGGTTCTCGCCGGGAGCCTGGGCGGGTGTCAGTGGTCCGGGGCAGCATCGGGGTATGACTACTCCCCGGACGTACCCACACGGCGTGCCGAGCTGGATCGACCTGGAGGTGCACGACGTCGACGCGGCGCTCGCCTTCTACGGCGACCTGTTCGGCTGGCGGTTCGCCGAGAAGCTGCCGCCTGGAGCGCCGGGCCGGTACGTCGTCGCCTCCCAGGACGGGACGGATGCGACGGCGATCGCCGCGATCGCCATGCCCGACCCGGGCTTTGACGGCGAGGTGGCGTGGCACACCTACCTGGCTGTGGACGACGTCGACGCCGCGGTCGCGCGGGTCGCGGAGCTCGGCGGGGTCGTGAGCTCGGAGCCCGAGGACGTGGGACCGCCCGGACGGCCGGCGGGTCGCATGGCGCGCATCGTCGACGCGCAGGGCGCCCCGAGCCGGTTGTGGCAGGCGGGGACGCGGCTCGGTGCGCAGGCCGTCAACGCGCCGGGAACCTGGAACTTCAGCAACCTGCTCACCCCGGACGTGGACGCCGCGCTGACGTTCTACGGCCCGCTGCTCGGCTGGGTGCGGACCGACGACCTGGGGGCGGGGCATGGTCCGGGTGCCGGGGTACGGCGACCACCTGGCACGGACGTCGGATCCTGACATCTACGAGCGGCAGAAGCTCGTGCCGCCTGGTTTCGCCGACGTCGTCGCGGGTGTCCTGCGGGCCGACGGACCGGCGCGCTGGTCGGTGGCGTTCGCGGTGGCCGACCGCGACCGATCCGTGGCGGCGGCGGAGCGCGGGGGTGCGACGGTGCTGGCGACGGAAGACGGGGAGTGGACCAAGGAGGCGACGGTGCGCGACCCGTTCGGTGCGGAGCTGGTGCTGGCGCAGTTCGACCCGCCGGAGCCGGTGTGATCGGTGGCCCGACGAGAACAACCTTGTGCAGGCAACGAGCCGCGGTTGCCTGCACAAGGTTGTTCTCGCCGACCACGCACGGATGACCGCGGTCGGCTCAGCGGCCCGTGTCCTCAGCCCAGTACAGGACGTCGCGCCAGTCCTGCTGGGCGGACGCGACGTAGTGCCGCAGCTGCTGGAGGTCGCCGTCGCGTGATCCGGACCGGGTCCTGGCGGCAGGCGCGCTCAAAGGCGGCCACCTCGTCGGGGTCGCGCCCCTCGCTGAGATAGGACCAGCGGCCGGCCTCGACGCGATTGCCCTCGAGGCGGTAGAGGCCGGCCAATCGCTCACGCGCGTCGAGACGGTGCGGCAGGCTCACGAGGAGACTCTGGAGACGGGTACGCGCCATCGTGACGTCGCCGTTGCGGAGGTCGTTCTCGACCCGCGCCAGAGTTCGCTCCACAGTCACGGCCGCAACGGTAGCGGCCGCTATGCGCCTGCGACGTTCATCGAAGCAGCGTGATCGGCAGTTCGGTGCGTGTTCGGCAGTTCGAACTGCCGAACACGCACCGAACTGCCGATCACACGGGCGACATGGGCGCGCGAGCAGGATGCGCGGGACAGACGACGAACGCCCCAGGTCTTTGACCTGGGGCGTTCGTGCTGGAGCGGGTGACGGGAATCGAACCCGCGCTATCAGCTTGGGAATAGGCCCAGACTGCCAGGCGACCGCATGCCGCCGCAGATCGGAGTGGCCAGGAGTGGCCAGTAGAGGACCCGTTGAGCCGGGGCTAATGGCCCGCCAATGGCCCGGTGCAGGTGTAGCCACCACGGGGACCAGGCCGGAGCCTGCTCGACGGTCATGGGGCCAGCCGCGGTGAGAGCCAGCGGTCTCAGCTGCCGGCCCCGGCCGGACTTCTTGCTCCACGCATGCAACGAAGCGTCAGTGGTGGCTGCGGCGTATCCAGAATCACCCCCGAGTCGGTGGTACCAGCCACGGCCGCAGTAGGCGCCATAAGAGCCCCCAGTCGAGCTTCGACTCCGCTGGCTCAAACGGGGCGCCCCGCTACCATGGGCGCACCGAGGGCCACTATGAAGTCAGGATCAGTGAGGGCACCATGACAGATCTCGAATCGGAGCTTGAAGCAGCGAGACGGACCATCTCCACGGATAGCTATCCGATGAGCGTGGGTGAGCTCACGAACATGTACACGGACGGCGATCTGATCATCAAGCCCCCTTTCCAGCGGCTCTTCCGCTGGGACGACGATCAAAAATCCCGTCTTATTGAGAGCATCCTCATCGGGATCCCGCTTCCCTCGATCTTTGTGGCTCAGGACGAGGATGGACGGTGGGAGTTGGTCGACGGACTCCAGCGGATCAGCACTCTCCTCCAGCTCCAGGGCCTCCTCGACCAGACGGCATTTCCCGCGCTGGAGCTCACCGGCACGAAGTACCTACCTTCACTGGGTGGGCTCTTTTGGGAGCATGAGGACGACGCCAAAGCTTTGACGCCTGCGCAGCGTCGAGACATCAAGCGAGCCAAGATCGATCTCAAGATCGTGCAGAGAGAGTCTGACCCCCAGACCAAGTTTGACCTTTTCCAGCGCCTCAATTCCTTCGGGTCCACCCTCTCCAGCCAGGAGATCAGAAACGCTCAACTTGTCGGTGTCAACTCCGAGTTTGTCGTGTGGCTGACCAGTCTCGCCGCACATGAATCATTCGGAACGCTCATCCGCTTGCCGGAAAATGATCTCAAGCGGAAGTACGACGAGGAGCTGGTGCTTCGATTCCTCTATCTCCACGAGAAGTCGGACGATGAGATCCGTGGAATTCGGAACTTCCAGGACGGCCTCGAAGACTTCTCTGTGAATCTTGCAATCAACTTCGACGACAACTACAAGGCATCGGCAGAGCCGATCTTCCACGAGACCTTCGATCGCTTGATGGCAGCCGATGAGAAGATCCTCGGTCGATGGGATGGTTCGAAGCAGGATTTCAAGGGCGGGTTCTTGAACTCTTCCTTTGAGGCTCTGGCTATCAGCCTTGGCTACCTCCTCCGGGAGAAGATTGATACTCGCACAGATCTGCGAGATTGTGCGATTGAGTTTTGGAACCTGCCAGAGATGACAGCGCGCTTTGCCACGGGAAAGTCCACTGAGGCGCGCTTGAGCATGATGGTTCCTGCCGGGCGCAAGATCATCAGTGCCTGATGGCGAAGCTCCGCACCATCGAGGCTCTCGATCAGGCCATCGATGCTGAGATTGTTTGGCGAAAGCAGGAGCTGACAACCGCACTCAAGCTGGTCCAGCAGTCTTCTGGTCCTATGCAAAGGGCAAACCTACGATCCGGTGTGCTCATCCTCTACGCACACTGGGAGGGGTGGGTAAAAGCAGTGGCGAAGCTCTACATCCGGTATGTGAACACGAAGGCGCTCCCGTATGACCTGCTCAGCGAGGCATTTCTCGGCAACGCGCTCAAGACCAAAATGATGGCGATTGACGCAGCGACTGCGCCGCTCAAGCACAATGAGTTCGCCGCCTTCATCCGCAGTGAGTTGGGCAAGGGCGCTACCCTGTCCGAGAGCCTCATCAGAACCGAGAGCAATCTGTCATCCAGCGTCTTCTTCGACATTCTGGACAGGCTCGGGCTCGACCGCCGGTCCCAGTTCTCCCTCCGCGCCAACATGATTGATGCGGAGCTTGTAGGGAGGCGCAACTCGATCGCCCATGGAGAGTACCTGGACCTGACTCCCGAAGCCTTCAAGACGCTGAGATCGGACGTCATGGAGCTCCTAGAGCTCTTCACGGATGATGTCCGCAACGCCGCATCGACCGGAAAGCACCTGGCTACACCCTCGCCGCAGGTCTAGCCGGGCGCGACTGGCACACCAAGAGGTGAAGTCCCCCGGGGGTACACAACTACCCGGGTTCTGACCCTGTGCTTCACCAACACCAGTTCAGAACTTCACGCCCGCCCGTGCTCATGCGCAGCGGCCTACGGCTTCCAGCCAGCGGCGCGATGAGGAGCGCGCATTGCTGAGGTCGCCGGTCCTGAGGCTGTCGCCCACGAGAGGTGAGCCGATGCCGAGCGCGACGGCCCCGGCGTCGAGCCATGCCCGTGCGGCTTCGAGGGTGATGCCACCCATGGGGATCAGGCCGGCGTCGGGCAGGGGGGCGCGGAGCTGTCGGACGTACTCAGGACTGTGTGAGTTCGCCGGGAAGAGCTTCACGAGCTGGGCGCCGCTCTGGGCTGCCGCGTCGACCTCGGTGGGAGTGAACGCGCCGGGGATCAGGAGTACCCCGCGCTTCTGCGCGTAGTCGAGGACTGGTAGCGATAGTCCGGGCGCGACGAGGAACGCTGCGCCGGCATCGATCGCTCGCCGTGCGTCGTTCACGGTCCGCACGGTGCCGGCGCCCACGTGTGCGTGCTCGCCGAGCTGCTTGGTGGTGTCCGTGATCGCCGTCAGGCTCTCGGCGCTCGTCAGCGGGACCTCGAGGACGCGGATGCCCTCAGACGCCAGCACCTCGGCAACCGCGACGATGTGCGCGGTTGCCGAGGTGCGGAGGATCGCGATCAGCCGTGACTCGCGGATCGCGTGCGCCGGAGTCATGCCGGCTTCGCCTCGGCGTTGATCGCTGCGAGCATCCGGGCCGCCTGGTTCTTCAGTGGTTCGCTGGATTCCGAGTTCTCGATGATGACGTGGTCGGCTACCGGCCGGTAGTCGAGGTCGACGCCGGCGAGGTAGTCGGCCCACCCTGCGAGCTTGGCCGAGTCTCGTGCAGCGCCTCGGCGCTTCAGGTAGGTGAGCATCGTGCTGGTGTCGCACCGGACCCACACGAGGGTGAGCCCGACGCCGGCTTCCTGCAGCCGGGTGCGGACGCGGTCGATCCATGCGGCGTCCTGGAACTCGCGGATGAACGGAGCCGACCCGATCGTTCCGAGGCCGACCTCGGCGTTCTCCTGGATCGTGCTGAGCAGGGCCTCGTATTCGAGCGGCCGGACCTGGTCCAGATAGGTCTGAGACTCGCGGTCGAAGGCCGGCTGCCCGAGCTCTTCGAGAAGCCGCTCCACGGCCGGCCGCGTGATCGTGTCCTTGTCGATAATCGCGGACTCCGTGAGCCGCGACAGGACACGGCTGAACTCGGACTTCCCGCTACCGGCGTAGCCACCGATCAGGTACGTGTGCGGCTTGCGGGGCGTGCTGCTCACCGTCTGAACGGTGAGACCGCTGCGGACGATGCGCCGCGACCGAGAGACGTTCTCGACGAGACCTTCCGCCGCCAGCTGCTCCATGGCCTTGTTGACGGTCCAAGCACTGACGCCCATCTGAGCGGCGAGCGCGCGAGTCGACGGAAGCGCCTCACCGTCGCGGAGCCGGCCGGCCTCGATGTCGTTTCTCAGGATGCGCTCGACGCGGTCGAACTTGTTTCCGCCGATGTCCTCGGCGTTGTACTGCGACATGTGACCTACCTCACATCGTGGGCGTACAACTGGCTGGTTTCGGCCTAACAACTGGTCTGTCAACGATCATCCCGCCCCTGAGCAGGTCCGCCAAATCCTGTCCATTAGCGCCGAACAGTTGACATGTTCACCACGCACGTTGCAAGGTCTCCTTACATCTGAACTGTGGGCCCGGTCATAGACCTGGCTCACAGCCATCCGAGGAGAAGGAGTTGGTGTCATGTCGATCCACCCGATGCGCCGGCGGGGGGGTGCTTGTCGCGGTTGGTGCCGGCGAGGACCTGCCCGGTGGCGAGAAGGGCCCGTCGGCTGGCGAGCTCGCGGCGATCGAGGGCGAGTGGCCCGTGATCGCCGCTGAGCTCGCCGTGGTCGAGGCGGAGTGCCGCCTTGCCGAGTCGCCCGACGAGCTCGCCGTGGCCGCTCACCGCCACGCGGTGCGTGCCCTGTCCGTCGTGGTGCGTACGTCCTCTGCGGCCCGCCGGGTCGCTCCGCTGTCCGTCCGCCTGTCTCGCATCGCCTGAGAAGGAGTTCCGTCATGGTCACCATGTCCCTGTTCTTCGTCCTGCTGGTCGCCGTCGTCGTCGGTGTCTGGCTCAAGAAGCTCGACAACATGTCCCTGGTCCTGGGGATCCTGTTCGGCCTGTCCCTGGCCTCGACGACGTTCGGCGCCCCGGTCCTGGACGCGTTCCAGCAGCTCCTCAACGGCCTCGTGTCTGGCGTCGCGTCGGTGGCGGGTGCCTGATGGGCTCGCCGATCTTCGACCACGCGGCCCGGCAGTGGGTCGAGATGCGCCAGGAGTTCGACCTGGTCGTGCAGGCCGCCTACGAGGCCGCCGAGACCGCGACCCGCACGGTCCTGCTGAACCGGCGCGGCCTGGCCGCCGGCATCGACCCCTTCACCCTCATCACCGGCCCTTACGCCCGGGTCGAGGCGTACGCCCCGCACGAGCTGGTCGAGCACTTCGAGCGTGTGGGCCGCCCGTCCCTGGAGCGGTTCGAGCGCGAGTGGCTGGCTGCGCGTACCGAGTGGGACGCCGCCTCGATCGACGTGCCGGCCGCCTGGCTCGCCGAGTGGGAGACCAAGGCCGGCACGACGACCACGACCGACGACGAGAGCACGGGGAGGGCTGCCTGATGTCGATGCCGAATGATGACGAGCTGCGGGAGATGGTCTACGGCACCGAGGACGAGCCTGGCCGCGAGGTCGAGGCCCGGTCGTCGGGTGTGGTGGACCTGTCCGAGGCGCGTCGTGCTCGCGGGCTGGACCAGGCTTCGGCTCTGGTCCAGCCCGCCGGAGACGGTGCCCTCGACGGTGAGGTCATCGACCCCGCCCCGGTGGTCGAGGAGGCGCCCGTGCGGGCGCCTCGGGTGATCGAGGTCCGCGACCCCGGCGCCCCGCGCCAGGTCATCCCCGCCTGGCTCCGCTCCCGCCACGAGCTGGTGACCACGTGCGGGCACTACGCTGCACGGTTCGGGCACACGCTCGCCTTCCACACGGTCCGACTGCCCCTGTACGGGCTGCGCCTGGCCGCCCGTTCCCCGATCGGTGCGGGCCGCCTGGTCGCCGTCGCCTGGCGCTGGGTCGCGGACTCCGACAGCGTCGAGGTCCGCCGGTCCCTGCTCGCCACGGCTTCGACCCCGGATGTGTACCTGCGGCTGGTCAAGGACCGCCGCGCCCTGGTCCGCCGCCGCGGCGCCGTCGTCGTCGGCGCGGCCGGCGCTGCCGGCCTCGCCGGGACCGCCGTGCTGTCGTCTGCGCCCGAGCTCGTGCAGGCCGGCGCCGTCGTGCTCCTGGTCGGCGCCCTCGGTGTCCTGGGCCGCAAGGCGGACGCGCGGATCACCGACAACTCCGCCGTGTCCGCTCAGGTGCCCGTGCTGGACCAGGGCCTGATCCGTGAGGCGCTGTCCGTGCTCGGGGTCGGGTCGCTGTCGTCGGTGGGCAAGGACCCGAACGCCATCCGGTTCGTCACCCCGATCGTGCGCGACGGTGCCGGCTACCGGGCCGATATCGACCTGCCGCCGGGTGCGACCGCCACGCAGGTGATGGAGAAGCGGTCCCAGCTCGCGTCCGCCCTGCGCCGCCCGCTGGGGTGTGTGTGGGTGACCGGTGACCCGGACGTGCACGAGGGGCGTCTCATCCTGTACGTGGCCGACCGGTCCCTGTCGCAGTCCAAGCCCACCGCCTGGCCCCTGGCGACCAAGGGGACCGCGAACCTGTTCGACCCGATCCCGCTCGGCGTCGACCCGCGCGGCCGGCTGGTGGAGACGACGCTGATGTTCTCCGCGGGGATCATCGGCGCCATCCCCCGCATGGGCAAGACGTTCACCCTGCGGCTGCTGCTCCTGGCCGCCGCCCTCGACCCCCGCGCCGAGCTCCACATCCACGACCTCAAAGGCGGCGCGGACCTCGCACCCCTGGGCAAGGTCGCGCACTACTACCGGTCCGGGGACGACCCGGCCGACATCGCCGCCCTCCTGGCCGACCTCAAGGCCATGCAGAAGGAGGTAGGCCGCCGTGCCCGCCTGATCCGCACCGACCTCGCCGGAGACCCCCGCTGCGCCGAAGGGAAGGTCACTGACGAGCTCGCCTCGATCAAGTCCCTCGGCCTGCACCCGATCCTGGCCGCGTACGACGAGACCCAGGTGCTGTTCGAGCACCCCGACCACGGCAAGGAAGCCCGCGCCATCGTCGAGGACCTGGTCCGCCGGGGTCCGTTCGTCGGGATCATGGTCTGGCTCGCCACCCAGCGCCCCGACGACAAGTCCATCCCCAAGTCCGTGTCCTCCAACGCCGGCCTTCGCCTCGCGTTGAAGGTCATGGACGCCGGGGTCAACAACATGATCCTCGGACCCGGCATGTACGGGTCGGGGTACTCCGCCACAACGTTCTCCCGCAAGGACCGCGGCGTCGCCTACCTCGCCGGCGAGGGTGACGACCCCGTCATCGTCCGCACCGCCTACATCGACGGACCGACCGCCGAGACCATCGCCGACCGCGCCCGCGCCGTCCGGCAGGCCAAGGGCTACCTCACCGGCATGGCCGCCGGGGAAGACCCCGCCGACACCGACCAGTCCACGATCCTCGACCACCTGCTCGCCGTGTGGCCCGGGGACGAGGCCAAGGTCTGGTGCGACGACCTCGCCGACCGGCTCGCCGCGTCCAAGCCGGCCCTCTACGAGGGCTGGACCGGCCTGAACGTCACCGCCGCGCTCAAGCCCCACGGCATCCGCCCGTCCCAGCTCAACCGCCGCATCGACGGCAAGCAGACCAACAAGGCCGCCATCGTCCGCGCCCACGTCGTCGCCGAGCGCGGCGCCGAG
>NZ_JBXTSN010000028.1:0-72835 GCF_057158775.1 Antribacter sp. NEAU-D49
GGGCGGGGGCGGGACGGCGGGGCGGGGCTTCTGCCCGCCGTGGACACCCGGCACCCACCGGATCACGCCTCGCTACCGTCGGGGCGTGATCTGGCTCTTCGACCTCGACAACACGCTCGTCGACCGGGACGGGGCGTTCCACGACTGGGCAGCCGCGACCCTCGCCGACTCCGGCTGCCCCTCCTCCGCCCTCGCGGAGGTCCTGCGGGCCGACGCCGGAGGCTTCGCGCCCAAGCCCCTCGTCGCCCAGGCGATCCTCGACGCGACCGGCCGCACGGGCCCGGTCGCGGAGATGATCGAGGAGATGCGCGCGGGGATCCGCGCCCACGTGGTGGCGTACCCGGACGTGGCCGGGCTGCTCGCCGGGCTGCGCGCGGCCGGGGACCGGATCGGGATCGTCACCAACGGCGACGGCACGCACCAGCGCGCCAAGCTCGGGCTCGCCGGCCTCGCCCCGCTCGTCGACGCGGTGGTCGTGTCGGGAGAGGTGGGATTCGCCAAGCCGGACCCGCGCACCGTCCGCACCGCCCTCAGCCTCCTCGGCGCCGAGGACGCCGACCCCTCTACCGTCTGGATGATCGGCGACGCCGCGCACGCCGACGTCGCCGTGGGGCTCGCGTCCGGCGTGCGCACCGGATGGGTCTCGCACGGCCGCACCTGGTCGGGCGAGGGCGAGCCGGACGTCGTCGGGCACACGACGCACGACGTCGTCGCGCAGGTTCAGGCGGCGCAGATTCAGGCCGCGCAGGTTCAGGCCGCGCAGGCCCAGGCCCGGCCGTAGGGCCGGGCCCGCTACTGCTCGCCGCCCCGGCGGCGCACCATCTCCGCGATCCAGGTGGGCGCGAACGGGGACGTGCAGGTCGGCGGCGTGGGATAGTCCCTGAGGACCTGCAGGCGCTCGCCGATGGCGACCGCGCGAGCGCGGTGCTCGGGGTGCTCGATGCCGATCTGCGCGAGGCAGTGGTTCATGGCCCACTGCAACCGGTCCGGGGCCTCCTTCAGCTCGGCCTCGATCACGTCGAGCAGCCCGGCCAGGTCCAGGCCGTCGGGCCGCTTCGCCACCCGGTCGGTGGTGAGGGCCCAGCCGGCGCTCGCGACCACGGGGTCCGGGTCGGCGAGCCAGGCCGTGCGCAGCTCCTCGCAGGACGGGCTCTTCTTCACCACGTAGCCGACGAGCCAGTCGTGGACCTTGGGCGTGCGCGCCTCCCGAAGCATGGCGTCCAGCTCGTCGCGCGCGAACGCCTTGGGGCGGCAGACCAGGAGCGCCAGCAGCCGCGCGGCCGTGTCGCCGGTGGCCCAGAGGTCGCAGGCGAGCTCGTGCTGGGTCTTCAGCCGCTTCGCCACGGCCCGCAGCGCGCCGAGGTTCACCCCGTGGTCGTCGCCGTGCTTCTCGTTCACCGCGCGCGCCCGCGGGTCCTCGAGCGCGGCCAGCTCGGCGAGCACCTGGGCCAGGGGTGGTGCCGTCGTGGTCTGAGCCACCGTGGTCTCCTGCCTGTCGCGTCCTCGGCCCAGCCTAGAGGCGGCTACGGAGCGGCGGAGCCCCCGGACCTCGTGTCGATGCCCAGGATCTCCAGGAAGGCACCGGCGGCCGGGGTGACGCCGGCGTTCCCCCAGACGACGTGCTCCACGCGGGTCGGCGCGTCCGTGACCTCGACGGTCGTGATCCCGGTGAGGTGGTGCACATAGGTGGACGGCAGCATCGCGATCCCCAGCCCTTCGCTGACCAGCCGGGCCATGAAGTCCACGGTGGTCACCTCGAAGGTGACGTCCCGCGCGATCCCCGCGGCGGCGAACGCCTGGTCGGACTGGAGCCGTCCGGCGGTCCCCGCCGGCAGGTCGACGAAGACCTCGCCGGAGAGCTGCTTCAGGCTCGTGGTGGGCTCGCCCGCGAGCGGGTGGCCGGGCCCGACGACGGCGACCAGCGAGTCGCGGGCGAGCTCACGGGCATCGACGCCCTGGGGCCGCGCGGTCGGCGGCAGGCCGAGGAAGGCGACCTCGATCTCGCCGCGCCTGACCTGCTCGACCAGGTCGTCGCTCGCCCCGACGCGGAGCGTGATGCGGACGTCGGGGTACAGCCGGCGGAAGTCCCGGAGGGCGCCCGGGAGGTCCACTGCCGCGACGGTCGGGATCAAACCCACCGCCAGCCGGCCTCGAACCTGGCCCACGGCGGCCGCGACGTCGGCCGTGACCCGTTCGGCGGCGGCGAGGCACTGCCGCGCGGCGGGCAGGAAGGCTTCGCCGGCCGGGGTGAGCCGCACGGACCGGCTGGTGCGCTCGAAGAGGCGCGCCCCGAGCTCGCGCTCCAGGCGGGCCACCCGGTGGCTCAGGGCGGACTGGACCACGTGGCACCGTTCGGCGGCCCGGGTGAAGCTGTTCGTCTCGGCGATGGCGACGACATAGCGCATCTGCTGCAGGTCCATAGATCGATCCTCCGCTGCGATCCTTTCGATGACAAATGGGCATTGGACCGCGCTTCAGCGATCGGTAACGATCATCGGCATGACGTACCGACGAAAGGACCTTCCCGTGGCGGGTGCCCCGGTCGTGCTGGTCACCGGAGCGACCGGCCGCCAGGGCGGGGCCGTCGCGCGCAGCCTCCTCGAGGACGGCTGGCGCGTCCGCGCCCTCGTCCGCGACGCAGCCGACGACCGAGCGCGCCTCCTCGCCGACCAGGGCGCGGAGCTCGCCGTCGGCGACCTGGACGACGAGGCGTCCCTCCGCACCGCCATGGACGGCGCGCACGGCGTGTTCAGCGTGCAGCCGTCCGACCTGGCCGATCCCCGGCCCGAGCTCGAGGTGCGGCGAGGCAGGAACGTCGCCGACGCGGCCCGCGCCACGGGGGTCGCTCACCTCGTCTACAGCTCCGCTGCCGCCGCGGGGCGCGGTTCCGGCGTGGCCCACTTCGAGAGCAAGGCCGAGATCGAGGCCTACGTGCGCGACCTCGGCGTCCCGGCCACGGTGCTGCGGCCGGTGTACTTCATGGAGAACTGGACGTCGACGGTCCCGGAGGCGCTCGCGGACGGCGGCGAGCGGGTCGGTTCGATCGCGCTCGATCCCGGCACGCCGCTCCAGATGGTCGCCGTGGCCGACATCGGCCGGATCGCGGCCGAGGCGTTCCGCGCGCCCGACGAGTTCGCGGGCGCCACCGTCGACGTCGCCGGCGACGAGCTGACCGTGCGGCGGGTCGCCGAGGTGCTCAGCGCGGTCGACGGCGTCCCGACCCGCCTGGAGCGGTTGCCCGACGACGAGCTGTGGGCCCGCTCGGCCGAGGTGGCGAAGATGTTCCGCTGGATCGGCAGCACGGGGTTCCAGGCGGACCTTGCGGCCCTGCGGGAGAGGCACCCCGGGCTGCTCACCTTCGAGGCCTGGCTGACGGCCGGGCGCACGCGCTCATGACGCGCACCGCTCCGGCCCCGCAGAGCGCGGGCGTCACGCCGCTCACCCCCGTCCTGCTCCTGGTCATGACGGTGGCCGCGGGCCTCTCGGTCGCAGGCAACTACTTCGCCCAGCCGCTGCTCGGGGTGCTCCGCTCGGAGCTGCACCTGACCACCACCACCGCAGGCCTGACGGTGGCCGTGGCGCAGGCCGGCTACGCGGCCGGTCTCTGGTTCCTCGTCCCGCTCGGCGACCGGTTCTCCCGCCGCGGGCTGGCCGCCGTCCTGCTGGCCGCCACGGGCGCGCTCCTGGCCCTCACGGGATCCGCGGCCCACGGTGCGGTCCTGCTGACGACCACCGGGCTGGCCGCCGTGACGTCCGTCGGCGCGCAGGTTCTGGTGCCCTTCGTCGCCGAGCTGAGCACGTCCGGCCGCAGGGGCCGCAACCTCGGCGTCGTCATGGGCGGCGTCATCGCCGGCGGGCTGGTCGGCCGCGCCGTCGCGGGCGTGGTGGCCGACGTCGCCGGGTGGCGGACCGTCTACTGGGTCACCGCGGCCGCGCTGCTCGTCGTGGCCGTCGTGGTCGTCCGGGTGCTGCCGCGGAACCCTGCGCCACCTGCCGGCGACCCGCCCCTGCTCGACCTGATGCGGTCCACGGCGAGGCTGCTCGCCGAGCTGCCCGGCCTGCGCCGGCCGGTCCTGCTGGCGTCGCTGGCCATGGCGTCGTACGTCGTCCACCTGGCGACCCTGACGCTGCTCCTGGTGGGCCCGCCGTACGGCTGGAGCGCGGGGACCATCGGGCTCGTCGGGCTGGCCGGCGCCGTCGGGCCGCTGTCCATGCCCCTGGCAGGACGTCTCGTCGACCGGGGCCGCACCCCGGCTGTGCTCACGACCGGCCTGCTGCTCGCCACGTCGGCGTGGCTGGTGATGCTCCCGGCGCAGGGCGGGCAGGTGGCCTGGCTCGTCGTCGGCATCGTCCTGATCAACGTGGGCCAGACCGCCGTCCTGAACGCCGCCCAGACCACCTGCTACGAGCTGAGGCCCGAAGCCCGCAACCGGATCAACGCCGTCTTCATGACCCTGTTCTTCGTCAGCGGCGCCGCCGGAGGGGCCCTCGCCCCGTTCCTCTGGGTCGCCGGCGGCTGGACCGCCACCTGCGTCGTCGGCGCCGTCCTGGCCGGAACGGGCCTGCTCGTCGCGTCGCGCCCTGGGCGGGGCCGGACCGGGCCGGCCCCGGCCGGGCGCGCACGGCGAGCCTGACGGCCGCCGCGCGGCGACCGTCAGGCCACCCGACCTCAGTTGAGCATCAGCACGACGGCGTCGCCCGCCGCGGCCGCCGCGGCGTAGAACCGCCGCAGCTCCGCGTACCGCTGCCCCAGCAGCGGCAGGGCCTCCTCCGGCAGGTGCTCGTCCGGGTCGGCGCACGGCTCCCCGCCGCAGGTCTCCGCCACGTCGTACCGCTCCGCCAGGGCGGTGAACGGCGTGGCCCCCAGGAAGACCGCTGCGGACAGCACGTCATGGGGGGTCAGGTAGCGCACAGGCCCGATGCCGCCGTCCAGGCCGAGCGGCGAACCCCCCTGGACCACGTCCACCGGCATCCCCGGCTGGGCGAGCAGCATCCCGTGGAGCGGCCCCCAGGCGCGTCCCAGGCTGAAGTACCGGGCGTCCTCCGGCGGGAGGTCGTACTCCACCCACTCGTCGGCGAGCGCGTCGAGCTTCTCGAGCGCCCACCCCTCGTCGGTCCGAGCCTTGTCGAGCTCCCCTGACGCAAGCCGCGCATACTCGCAATGAATCCCCATGGCGCGCGACGGTAGCGGCACCCGGCGGCAGGCAGGACCGGCAAAACGGCCAGACCAGGCGGGTATACGCGAATCGCCACACAAGTCTGTGAGAATCGACAAGGAAGCACCAAAGAACTGTCCATGTTCGCCTGTCGAACACGGGCGGGTGCCGGCAACTGGGCGCAGCGGCGCTGCTACGTTCCACGGGTGGTACCGATCATCTGGCACATCGCGCTCGACCGCGACTGGAGCGACGCCCGGCAGGCGGGAACCTACGCCGTCTCGACCCGTGGGCGCACGGTCGCGGACGTGGGCTACCTGCACGCGTCGTTCGACACCGACCAGACGGGCCGCGTCGCGGCGGCCGTCTACGCCGACGCCGGCCCGCTCGTCCTCCTGGGGATCAGCACGACCGCGCTCGCGGCCGCCGGCGTCGAGGTCCGGGCCGAGCCCGGCGACCCGCGCGACCCCGGCGGCGAGCTCTTCCCCCACGCCTACGGCGCGGTCCCGGTGAGCGCGGTGGTCCGCACAGTCCCCGCCACGGTGCACGACGGCGTCCTGGTCGCCCCGGGCTGGGACGTCACCTGACGGCTCCCGAGCAGGGGGGCCGATGCAGCGGGGGTCGATGCAGCGGGGTCAGCGAGCGCGACTCAGCCCGCGCGACTCAGCCCGCGAGCCGAGGCCGGACGGCCGCGACCCGCCGCGCCACGAGCACGCCCGCCCCCACCACGCACACCGCGATCACCGTCCAGTGCGCCGCCCAGACCGGCAGCCCGCGGGGGAACTCGAACCGGTTGGTGAGGAGCAGGCCCGACCAGAGCGCCATCCCCGCGGGGACGCAGAGCCCTCCGAGCAGGCCGGGGATCCCCGGGCGGCGCGCGAGCCACGCAACCCCGGCGCACGCAGGACCGCACACGAGCGACACGGCCACCCAGAAGATCGTCTCGCTGGTGTGAAAGCCGGGCGGGCCGGCCTCCGTCCCTCCCGGCGGCAACCGCACGCCGACCGGGACGGGCGTGTACGCCGCGAGCGCGAACAGGTGGTCGGCCACGAAGTAGGCCACCGAGGCGCAGGCCAGGAAGACCGTGCACAGCAGCGCGGTGCGCCAGGCCGGCTGCATCAGCCGGAGGGCGCACCAGCCCACGAGCACCCCCGCCGCCGCCCAGCCCGAGGCTGCTCCGACGACCGCCGCCAGCCCTCTCAGGGCACCGTGGTCGCTGTGGTTGAGGAGCACCGTACCGGTGCCGAAGGCGGCGCCGGCGAGGGCGGAGAGGAGCACGAGACCCGCGAGGGGCAGCCCGTCGTCCGTGCGCGCATGGCGCGTGACCGTCATCCGATGCCCCCCGCCCCTCGTCCGCCCCGCCTTCCCTGCCGCCAAGGTAGCGAAGACCCACGGCCGCGTCACCCGGCCTGGGGCAACATTCCTTGACTGCACAGAGACCCGGTGTGAAACTTGGCGCCGATGTTGACGTTAACATCCCACGCCGACGTCATCCAGAGTTCACGCCCTGCTACGTGCAACGCCGCACGAGATAGGTCATCACCATGAACACACCTCACCGCCGGTCCGCCCTGCCCGGGCAGCGACGGCCCTTCCACCGGGTCCTCCTCAGCATGCTGGCCGCCCTGGTCCTTCTGCCGTTCACGGCACTGGCCGTCACGACTCCGGCCACGGCCGCCACCAACCAGTTCCGAGGCTCGAACTGGGCCATGCTGGGCGACAACTTCACCACCGGGCCGCTCGTCCTGGAGGGCCTGAGCACCTCCGACAGCAACGCCACCGTCCAGGCCAAGGCCAACGCCGTGTACGACGACATGGCGTCGCTGCTGGGCACCAACACGGTGCGCATCCCGATCAACACCCACACCGTCGGCACGACGTGGTGGAACGCGTACCGCGGCGTGATCGACGCGGCCACCGCCCGCGGCTGGAAGGTGATCGTCGCCTACTGGGAGGACGGCGCCGCGTCCGGCGGCCGGATCACCAACATGTCGGCGTTCAACACCATGTGGAACACCGTGGTCGCGCAGTACGGCTCCAACAGCCTGGTCTACTTCGAGCCCATGAACGAGCCGCACGGCTACTCCTCCGCCGAGTGGCGCGACGTCGCCGCGAGCTGGATGAGCGCGCGTACCTCGGTGCCCCACGGCCGCATCCTCATCGGTGGCACCGGCTACAGCCAGGACCTGCGCGACCTGTGCGGCGACACCCGGTTCGCCGGCACGCTGTTCTCGTTCCACACCTACGAGTTCTTCTACGGCGACCTGACCCCCGCGGCCTGGCGCACCAACATCACCACGCGCCTGGGCAGCTGCGCCTCGCGCGCCGTGATCACGGAGTTCGGCGCCGCGATGCACACGGGCCTGAACTACGGCGACCCCAGCAGCACCGCCCCCAGCTTCGTGCGCTACTTCCGCACCCTGACCGACATCATGCGCGAACAGAACCTGGGCGGGACCTACTGGCCGGCGCTCGGCGGAAAGTACACCGGCGACCTGGGCTACGACGGGTACTCGATCTTCTCCCGCAGCGGCACGGGCACCGGCATCAACCTGACCATCCGCAACGCGTCGGGTGCCAACCGCTACAAGTACGCCTTCGGCGACAACGTGGACCCCAACGCGGGCAACGGAGGCGGAGGCACCACGGTGACCGACATCGTCAACCAGAACTCGGGCAAGTGCGTCGACGTGGTCTCGGCCTCGACCGCGAACGCCGCCGAGGTGGCCCAGTACACCTGCAGCGGCGCGGCCAACCAGCAGTGGGCCCTGCAGAACCTCGGCAACGGCTACTACAACGTGGTGGCCCAGCACTCCGGCAAGTGCCTGGACGTCAACGGCGCCTCCACCGCCGACGGCGCGGCGATCATCCAGTACACGTGCGGCAGCGGAACCAACCAGCAGTGGGAGCTGCGCGCCGCGGGCAGCTACGTCCAGCTCGTCGCGCGCCACTCCGGCAAGTGCCTGGACGTGCCGAGCGGGTCCACGGCGAACAGCACGCGGCTGAAGCAGTACACGTGCAACACCGGGACCAACCAGCGCTGGACCCTCTGAGCACCGACCCCTCCGGGGGGGGCGGGCGCCGGGGGGCCGCCCCGGCCGGGGCCCCCCCCCCCCCCCCCCCCCCCCGCGGGGGGGCGGGGGGGGGGGCGCCCCCGGGGGCGCCCCCCCCGGCCCCCGCGGTCAGCTCGCCGCGGCGACGGCCACCACCGCCGCGGCGAGCAGCAGGTCGTAGACCACGCACGCCTCGGCGTACCACCGCCACACCACGGCGTTCGCCCGGTGGTGGAACGCGTCCCAGACCGCGTGGCCCACGAGTCCCGCCGCGACCACGTGGGCACCGGTGTCCTGCCCGGCGAGCACCCACGCCAGCAGGCTGACCCCCGCGAACACCACGATCCCCGCGGCCTGCAGCAGGGCCGACGACCGACCGCGGATGCTCCGCCGGAGCACTCCCACCACCGGGTACACGAGGGCCACCCCGAGCACCAGCCAGGCGGGCGTCCCCTCCGCTCCCCCGGCGACCGTCGCGCCGAACAGGACCAGCCCGAGCAGCACGGGCCAGCGGCGGCCTACCCACGCCAGGTCCACGCCGTGGACGTGCTCGGCGTACTCGGCCGGCCGCAGGAGCATCGCCCCCGCCATCGCGGGCACCATCAGGACGTGCCCCCACAGCATCACGTCGCCCGGGGTCGCCACCCCGGCCCAGTACATCGCCAGCAGCACCACGAACGGCACCACCATCGCGGCGTTCATCTCCCAGGTCGCGGCCCAGCGGTGCCGGCGGAACCGCATCCACACGGTCATCGCGGCCACCATGTCCAGCACCATCACGACCGCCGCGACGTCAGGCCGGGCCAGCAGCGCCTCGACCCCCAGGGCCGCCCCGGCCCAGTCCCACGCGGGGGCCAGCAGCATCATGCCGAGCACCATCACCACGACCATCTCGGCCAGGTGCGCGAGGAACCTCCCGACCTTCCGGCCGGCCGTCGCGGACGGCACCGCATGCGTCCCGTGGGTCTCGTGCGTCCCGTGAGCACCAGGACCCCGGCGCACCACCGCCTGAACCTGGTCTGTCGTCTCCGCCATCATCTCGGTCTCCTCCACCCGGGCGGCGCTCCTCGCCGCGTTCGCTCCCCACGCTGTCCGACGGCGTGCCGGCCCAGTAGTGCCGGACCGCACCCGCGCCCGCACACGTGTCACCACCTGCCATGACAGATGTCATGAAGGCCTCGCGGCCCGTCCCCGACCCGCGCCCCCGCTGGCAGGATGGCGTCATGAGCACCGCCCCGGCCGTCGCGGACGACGGCGACGGCCTCGCGACCTTCCGCCGCAACACGTGGTGGGGCCTCGCGGGGACGGTCGCGTGCGTGCTGGGCTTCGCCGTCGGCGACTGGGTGCTCGACCCGGACGTCCCGCCCGCGGTGCGCGCCCTGACCGGTCTGGCGTCTGTCGCCACGGTCGTGGCGTGCGGCGTCCTGCTCGCGCGGCGGGTGCGCGACGAGCCGCCGTCGGCCGCCTGGCTCGTGGCCGCCGGCTGCGCGGCGGTGCTCGCGGGGGCGGCGCCGCTCGCCGTCGGCAACTTCGGGCTCTGGTCGATCGCGCCCGCCGCGACCCTCGCGGTGCTGGTGATGTTCCTGCCGTCCCGGCGGGCGTGGCAGGCGCTCGGCGCGGGCCTCGTGGTGCTGCCGGTCGTCGGTCTCCTGGCGGCGCGGTCGATGGGCGAGCCGCACGTGGGGCACGCGACGTGGATGCCCGCGCTCATGGTCGTGGCCTTCGGCCCGGCCATGCTCGGCATGCTGCGCGCGTGGCAGGTCGCCGCCCGCCTCGACGAGGCGCGGCGGCTCGCCGGCGACCTCGCCGTCGCCGACGAGCGGCTCCGCTTCGCCGCCGACCTCCACGACATCCAGGGGCACCACCTGCAGGTCATCGCCCTGAAGAGCGAGCTCGCCGCGCGGCTCGCCGAGGCCGACCCGGCCCGCGCCGCCGACCAGATGCGTGAGGTCCAGCAGCTCGCCGGCGACGCGCTGCGCGAGACCCGCGCGCTCGTCCAGGGCTACCGGCGCACCACCCTGGACGCGGAGATCGCCAACGCGTCGAAGGTCTTGGCCGCCGCGGGCGTGGACGTCCGCACCGACGTCGACGCCGGCCTCGCCGCGTCCCTGCCCCCGGCGCCGCGCAGCCTCCTCGGCCTGGTGGTCCGCGAGGCCACCACGAACGTGCTGCGGCACAGCCGCGCCACGCGTGCCGCGATCGTCCTGGTGCCCGACGACGCCGGGGCCCGCCTCGTGATCGACAACGACGGTGCCCGCCCGGCCGGGACGGGCGACGGCACCGGCCTCGCCTCCCTCGCAGAGCGCCTCGACGCCGTCGGCGGGCGGCTGACGTGGGCGAGCGAGGGCGACCGGTTCGTCGTCACCGCGACGGTGGCCGGATGATCCGCGTCCTGCTCGCCGACGACGAGGAGCTGCTCCGCGGGGCCCTCTGCGCCCTGCTCGACCTCGAGGACGACCTCCAGGTCGTGGCACAGGCGGCCACCACCACGGACGCGGTGCGGCTCGCCGCGCAGCACCGGCCGGACGTCGCCGTGCTCGACCTGGAGATGCCGCCCACCGACGGCCTGCACGCGGCCGCGCAGCTCCTGGGCGTCACCGACGGGACGGCCCCGCGGGTCGTCATCGTGACGCGGCACGCCCGGCCCGCCGTCCTGCGCCGCGCCCTCGCCGCGGGCGTGAGCGGCTTCGTGCCCAAGTCGACGCCGGTGGCGCGCCTTGCGCAGATCGTGCGCGACGTCGCCGCCGGGCGCCGGTACGTGGACCCCGAGATCGCCGCGTCCGCGCTCACGGAGAACGAGTGCCCGCTCACGGACCGGGAGCTGGAGGTGCTGCGGGAGGCGCGTACCGGGGCGCCGGTGGCGCAGATCGCCGCCGCCGTGCACCTCGCGCCGGGCACCGTGCGCAACTACCTGTCGTCGGCGATGGCCAAGCTCGGCGTCGCCACGCGCCACGCCGCGGCCCACCGGGCGTGGGAGGAGGGCTGGATCTGACCGGCGGGCCTCAGGCCGGTGCGCCGCCGCGCGCCGCCTCGGCCTCGCTGATGACCCGCTCGAGCTCCGGCCGCAGCTTCGCCACGGCGCTCCGGTCCGGGTGCGTGGCGAGCGCGTCGAGGTGGTGGCGCGCCTCGTGGACGCGGTCGGCGTCGATCGCCGCCAGCACGAGGTGCCGCCCCACGTCCGGCGTGTGGTCCCGCACCCGCCAGTGGCCCACGCCGAGCCCCAGCGCCTCCACGTGCATCCCGGCGTCCCGCAGGATGGCGAGCCCCTCGGCGAGAGCACGCCCCGACGGGTCCCGCTCCGCCGCCGTGGTGAGCCGGCGCACCGCACCCTCCGAGTCGTCCGCGAGCGAGAGGCGGCCCAGCTCCAGCAGCGGGTACCAGCCGCGGGGGTGGCCCGCGAGCTCCTCCGCGAGCGCCCACACCGCCAGGTCGGCGGCCTGGGCGCGCAGCTCCTCGGCCGTCTGGTCGTCGGGCGCCGCCGCCAGCGGGTCATCCGGCCCCGGCGACTCCGCCGCCCGACGCCGGACCAGCTCCGCAAGCGCCTGGAACGCCTCCTCGTTGTTGGGGTCGTCCACCAGAACAGCCCGCAGCGCGTCCTCGTGCACCGTGTCGCCGCGCTTGGGCGCGGACGGCGACTGTCGGCGCACTCCGACGGTCGACGCGGACAGGGGCCGCCGGAGGAGCTGACGAAGCCGTTGCAACAGGGGCATACCTTGACCCTACCGTTTCGCCCGCTTGGTCGTGCGAGCACTCTGCCCGTTTGTGGACTGTCGACAAGTCACCCTCGTATGCTCACGGGGTGTCAGCCACCCGTCGCACCACCAGCCTCCCGCCCGCGAGCCCGTCCGCGGGGCACGTCGAGGCAGGCCAGAACCTCCAGCGGGTCCGTGACGCGAGCGGCCTCCTCACGGCCTCGGCGCTCCGCCGGCTGGACGAGGAGCTCTCCTGGTACCGGGACCTCCCGGCCGAGGACCGGTCCTACGTGGGCCTCGTCGCCCAGGCCGGCATCAACGCCTTCACGTCGTGGTTCACCAACCCGAACACCCCTCCGCACGGGGTGGGCGACATGTTCTCCGCCGCTCCCCCGGAGCTGACGCGCTCGATCTCCCTGCAGCAGACGCTGCAGCTGGTCCGCATGGTGGTGGACGTCGTGGAGACCCACTCCGACCAGATCGCCGCGCCCGGCGCGGAGCGGGACCTGCGCGAGGCGGTGCTGCGCTACTCCCGGGAGGTCGCGTTCTCCGCGGCCGAGGTGTACGCCCGCGCGGCCGAGATGCGCGGTGCGTGGGACGCGCGCCTCGAGGCGCTCGTCGTCGACGCCCTGGTGCGCGGCGACGCCGACGACTCGCTGCGCTCCCGGGTCTCCGCCCTCGGCTGGAGCGGGCGTGGCAGCGCCCTGGTGGTGGTCGGCTCGGCCACGGCCGCCCTCGACGACGTCCGGACGGCGGAGCTGCGCCGCGTGGCACGTCGCGCCGCGGGGGACGCGCTCGTCGGCATCCACGGCGACCGGCTCGTCCTCGTCCTCGGCGGGGAGGGCGACCTCACGGCCGCGGCCGCGGCCCTCCTCCCGCGGTTCGGCCCGGGCCCGGTCGTCATCGGCTCCGCGGTGCCGTCGCTCACCGACGCGGCACGGTCTGCTCGCGCGGCGCTCGCAGGTCTCGCCGCGGCTCCGGCGTGGCCGCAGGCCCCGCGGCCCGTGCGGGCCGACGACCTCCTGCCGGAGCGCGTCCTGACCGGCGACGTCACGGCTCGCCGCGCCCTCGTAGCGCAGGCATTCCGCCCCCTCGAGGAGGCGGGTGGCGCGGTCCTGGAGACGCTGTCGGCGTACCTCGGCACGGGCCGTTCGCTCGAGGCGGCGGCCCGCCGTCTGTATGTCCACCCCAACACGGTGCGCTACCGCCTCCGCAAGGTCTCGGAGATCACCGGGTGGGACCCGCTCGACGCCCGGGAGTCGTTCGTGCTGCAGGTGGCCCTCGCGTTGGGCCAGCTCGGCACGTCCGGCGAGCAGTCCTGAGCGGGCGGTCGCACGCGGTGCCCGTCCGCGCCTTGTAGGTTCCGCACAACCGCCCTCTCCAAGGTTGGTACGGGTCGCGACGTCCGGTCCGGCCCGGCGGTTGGCACAGTTGACGGGTGCTCGCCGTCGTCTGCCCTGGACAGGGCTCTCAGACCCCCGGGATGCTCAGCCCCTGGCTGGAGCTGCCCGGATCCGCCGAACGCCTGGGCTCGGCCTCCGAGGCGGCCCAGGTCGACCTGACCCTCCACGGGACCACCTCCGACGCGGACACGATCCGGGACACGGCGGTGGCGCAGCCGCTGATCGTCGCGTCCTCGCTCCTCGCGCTGCGCGTCGTCCTGGACGGCCGTGAGGCCGCCGACGTCGTGGACGTCACCGCCGGCCACTCGGTCGGCGAGCTGGCTGCCGCTGCGGTGGCAGGCGTCCTGTCCGACGACGGCGCGGCCGGGCTGGTCGCGCACCGCGCCCGGGCGATGGCGCAGGCCGCGGCGGCCGCGCCCTCGGGCATGAGCGCCGTCGTGGGCGGCGACCCGGACGAGGTTCTCGCCGCGATCGAGGCCGCCGGCCTGTGGCCCGCGAACGTGAACGGCAGCGGGCAGGTCGTCGCGGCCGGGTCGCACGAGGGCCTGGCGAAGCTGGCCGAGAACCCGCCGGCCCGCGCCCGTGTGATCCCGCTCCAGGTGGCCGGCGCGTTCCACACGCCGTTCATGGAGCCGGCGCGCGCGGCCTTCGAGCCGGTCGCCCTCGGCTGGAGTGCCTCGGACCCGGTGCTGCCGCTCCTCGCGGACCTGGACGGCACGGCCTACACAGGGGGCGCCCACGGCCACGGCCGGGCGTCCGACGTGCTGACGAACCTCGCCGGCCAGGTCACCGCGCCGGTGCGCTGGGACCTCTGCTCGGAGACGCTCGCCGCACGCGGCGTCACCGCGCTCCTGGAGCTGGCGCCGGGCGGGGTCCTCACCGGCCTCGCCAAGCGCGGCCTCAAGGGTGTCGAGACGGTCGCGGTGAAGTCGCCCGACGACGTGGACGCAGCCCGTGACCTGATCGCCCGCCACAGCGACGCCTCCTCCTCGACGACCGGAGCACCTCAGTGACTCTCCTCCAGCAGGCTCAGCCCACGCAGTTCTCCCGGATCCTCGCGATCGGCGCGGAGCGCGGCGAGAACGTCGTCACGAACGACGACATCGCGGGCCCGATCGACTCGTCGGACGAGTGGATCCGCCAGCGCACGGGCATCGTCACCCGCGTGCGCGCGGGGGCCGACGTCGACGTGCTGGACCTCGCCGAGGCCGCGGCCCGCAAGGCGCTCGACGCCGCGGGCCTCACCGGCGCGGACGTCGACGCGGTGATCCTGTCGACGATCACGCACTTCCACCAGACGCCGTCGGGCGCCGCGATCCTCGCCGACCGGCTGGGTGCCACGCCCGCCGCCGCGTACGACATCTCGGCCGCCTGCGCGGGCTACGCGTACGGCATCGGCCAGGCCGACGCGCTGGTGCGCTCGGGCCTCGCCCGCAACGTCCTGGTGATCGGCGCCGAGAAGCTCTCCGACATCATCGACCCGACGGACCGGACCATCTCGTTCCTCCTCGGGGACGGGGCCGGGGCAGCCGTCGTCGGCCCCTCGGACACCCCGGGCATCGGCCCGACGGTCTGGGGCTCGGACGGCAGCAAGGCCACGTCCATCCGCCAGACCCACTCCTGGACCGAGCTGCGCCAGGACCCCGAGCTGGGCTGGCCCACGCTGCGCCAGGACGGCCAGACCGTCTTCAAGTGGGCGAGCTTCCAGATGGCCCCGGTCGCCGCCAAGGCGATGGCCGAGGCCGGTGTCACGCCCGAGGACATCAAGGTCTTCGTGCCGCACCAGGCGAACATGCGGATCATCGACCAGATGGTCAAGCAGCTCGGCCTGCCGGACACCGTCGTGGTCGCCCGCGACATCGCCGACTCCGGCAACACCTCCGCCGCGTCCATCCCGCTCGCCACCGAGCGCCTGTTGAGCGAGGGCGTCGCCCAGCCGGGCGACCTCGCGCTCCAGATCGGCTTCGGGGCGGGGCTGGTGTACGCCGCGCAGGTGGTCGTGCTGCCGTAATCTTCCGCACGTACGCCCCCGTACGACGGAGAACAGCATCCGGCATCCACGCCGCCGGTTGCCCATCACGAAAGTAGAGGAAGTTTCATGGCCAACACCGAGCAGGAGATCCTCGAGGGCCTCGCCGAGATCGTCGCCGAGGAGACCGGTCTCCCCACGGACGCTGTCTCGCTCGAGAAGTCCTTCACGGACGACCTCGACATCGACTCCCTGTCGATGATGACCATCGTCACGCACGCCGAGGACAAGTTCGGGGTCCGCATCCCCGACGAGGAGGTCAAGAACCTCGCCACGGTCGGCGACGCCGTCAACTTCATCGCCAAGGCCCAGGCCTGACGTTCTTTTCATAGTGTCCGGCGCCGGGTGGTCACCTCTCGTACGAGAGCCGGGCTCCGGCGTCGGGCACCGAAGACCGAGCACACCACCACGAGGGAGAACCACATGACCTCCGACCGGACCCTGCGCGACGTCGTCGTCACCGGCCTCGGCGCGACCACGCCGCTCGGCGGGGACGTGCCGTCCACCTGGGACGCCGCCCTCGCGGGCCAGTCGGGCGCGCGCACGCTCGAGAACGACTGGGCGGAGCGCTACGAGATCCCCGTGAACTTCGCGGCCACCATCAAGGTGAAGCCGGAGGAGGTGCTCCCCCGGCCCGAGCTCAAGCGGATGGACCCGTCCGCGCAGTACGCGATCATCGCGGCACGCGAGGCCTGGGCCGACGCCGGCTCCCCCGAGGTGGACGGCGACCGGCTCGGCGCCGTGGTGTCGTCGGGCATCGGCGGCATCTGGACCACCCTCGACGCGTGGGACACGCTGCGCGAGCGTGGCGCCCGCCGCATGCTGCCCATGACGGTGCCCATGCTCATGCCGAACTCGCCGACGGCGTACGTGTCGCTCGAGCTCGGCGCGCGGGCCGGGGCTCACGCCCTGGTCTCGGCGTGCGCGTCCGGCGCGGAGGCCATCGGCTACGGCGTCGACATGATCCGCTCCGGACGCGCCGACATCGTGGTGTGCGGCGGCACCGAGGCCACGATCCACCCCATGCCGATCGCGGCGTTCGCCGCGTCGCGCACGCTGTCCCTGCGCAACGACGACCCGGCGGCCGCGTCGCGGCCCTACGACGTCGACCGCGACGGCTTCGTCGTCGGTGAGGGTGCGGGAGTCGTGGTGCTGGAGAGCGCCGAGCACGCCGCCGCCCGCGGGGCGCGCGTCTACGCCAAGATCGCCGGCGTAGGCCTGTCCTCCGACGCGTACCACATCACCTCCCCCGACCCGGAGGGCCGTGGCCAGGTCGCGGCCATGCGCCGCGCGGTCGAGGAGGCCGGCATCACCGGCCGTGACGTGGCCCACGTCAACGCCCACGCCACGTCCACGAAGGTGGGCGACCTCACCGAGACGCGCTCCATCCGGTCCCTGCTCGGTGACGACGCGGACCACGTGCTGCTGTCGGCCACCAAGTCGATGACCGGGCACCTGCTCGGCGGTGCCGGCGCGCTGGAGACCATCTTCACGGTCAAGGCCGTGGCCGAGCGGCTGGCCCCGCCCACGATCAACGTGGCGAACCCCGACCCGGAGCTCCAGGTGCCGCTCGTCCGCGACGAGCCGGCCAAGCTGCCCGGCGGCGACATCGCGGCGATCAACAACTCGTTCGGGTTCGGCGGCCACAACGTGGCACTGGTCGTGACGAACGCTTGATCACCGCCTGACCGCTCACGCCCCGACCCGGTCGGAGCACGTCACAGAGCCCGTGCCGGCGTCCGGCACGGGCTCTGTCGGTGTCACGTGGAAGAATGCCGGACATGGCCATGCGTGACATCCGAGTGATCCCCGACCCCGTCCTGCGGACCGCGTGCGAGGAGATCACCACGATCGACGACCGGGTACGCGGCCTGGTCGCCGACCTCGTGGAGACGGTCGACCTGGAGGGACGCGCCGGCCTGGCGGCGAACCAGATCGGCGTGAACCTCCGCGCCTTCTCGTGGAACATCGAGGACGAGATCGGCTACGTCATCAACCCGCGCATCGTCGAGCTGTCCGAGGACACGCAGGACGGCGGCGAGGGCTGCCTCTCGGTCCCCGGCCTCTGGTACCCGACCACCCGCGCCTGGTACGCGAAGGTGGAGGGCATCGACCTCGACGGCAACCCGGTCGTCGTGGAGGGCACGGGCCTCATGGCACGGTGCCTCCAGCACGAGACGGACCACCTCGACGGAAAGCTCTACCTCGACCGGCTCGAGCGCTCGGTGCGGAAGCAGGCCATGCGGGAGCTGCGCGAGCGCCTCTGAGCGCTCCGCCCGGCCCGGCGTGTCGGGCCGTCGCCACGCGGGTCAACCCGTGACATTTCGGTGGGAATCTTGCGCCGTCCGGCGCGTCGTGCGCGCGCGCCCGGATGCTTCGCGTAACGAGAACGCCATGAAGTGTTATCAGGAAAATGCGAAGAAGGACTAGTCCCGGTACGCCCGTTTCGGCAAGAATGTGCGGCACGAAGGTGTCATGCATGGATGATTTTCCTGAAGTCTCGCGCCGTTTCGCCTCGCAGGACGCCGGGGAGTCGGGCAGTATGTGGATCGGAACACCGCGCGTGCTCCGTGCCACAGCGTCACCGCCCGGGTGAGGACGTAGGGGAAGACGTACCTCGACCCAGGGAGGAAGACATGGCCGGTGCCATCACCCGCGGCGTGCTTTTTGTGCACTCTGCGCCAACTGCCCTGTGCCCCCACATCGAGTGGGCGGCGGGGAACGTCCTCGGCGTGCGCGTATCCATGGACTGGACCGCGCAGCCGGCCGGACGTGGTCTCTACCGTGCCGAGTACTCGTGGCAGGGGCCCCAGGGCACGGGCGCGCAGCTCGCCTCTGCGCTGCGCGGCTGGTCGCACCTGCGCTACGAGGTGACGGAGGAGGCCAGCCACGGCGCCGACGGCGCGCGCTGGTCCCACACCCCCGACCTCGGCATCTTCCACGCGATGACCGATGTGCACGGCAACGTGGTGGTCCCCGAGGACCGGGTCCGCGCCGCCATCGAGCTCAAGGACCCCCGAGCCGTGCGGGACGCCCTCGACCTCGCCCTGGGTGCCGCGTGGGACGACGAGCTGGAGCCCTTCCGGTACGCCGGTGCCGGCGCGCCCGTCCGCTGGCTGCACCAGGTGGGCTGAGCGCCCTGCCCGAGCGTCGGCGCGACGCGGGATCGACGCTGGCCCTCACCACGGGGGATCAGCATCACACGAGCCGACGGCGGCGCCCATCTCGAGAAGGCGGGCGCCGCCGTCGGACATTGCGGGTGACGGACGGGTCAGCCCTTCACACACAGGACCGTGCGCAGGCGGGCGACTACCTCCACCAGGTCCTGCTGAGCGGCGATGACGCTGTCCAGGTCCTTGTACGCACCCGGGATCTCGTCGAGCACCCCGGCGTCCTTGCGGCACTCGACGCCCGCCGTCTGCGCGGCGAGGTCGTCCGTGGTGAAGACCAGCTTGGCCTTGGTCCGCGACATCCGGCGGCCCGCCCCGTGCGACGCCGACCAGTACGACCGCGGGTTGCCGAGCCCGCGCACCACGTAGGAGCCCGTGCCCATCGAGCCGGGGATCAGCCCGAGGTCGCCCTTGCCGGCGCGGATCGCACCCTTCCGCGTGACGATCAGCTCGGCCCCGTCGACCTGCTCCCGCGCCACGTAGTTGTGGTGCACGTTGACGCCCTCGTCGAAGGTGACGTCCACCCTCGGGAACTCGTCCCGGAACGCCTGCACCGCGAGCGCCATCATCACGGCGCGCGACCGCGCCGCGTACTCCTGCGCCCACCAGAGATCGTTGAGGTATGCGTCCATCTCGGGGGTACCCGCCAGGAAGACCGCGAGCTCGCGGTCGACGATGCCCTGGTTGTGGTCCAGGCGCTTCGCGATGCCGACGTGGTGCTCGGCGAGCTCCTTACCGATGTTCCGCGAGCCGGAGTGGAGCTGCAGCCAGACGGCGTCGTCCTGGTCCAGGCACACCTCGACGAAGTGGTTGCCGCCACCTAGGCTGCCGAGCTGCTTGCGCGCCCGGGCCTCGAGCTGCCGCACCTTGGGGTGCAGCGTCTCGAACCGGTCCCAGAACGCCTGCTCCCCGCGGAGCCGCTCCGCGCCGCCTGATCCCCGGACCGGGCGCAGCCGGCGCAGGTCCACCTGCTCCTCGTGCGCGTGGAAGCCCACCGGGATGGCCGCCTCGATCCGGGAGCGCAGGCGGCCCAGGTCGTCGGGCAGGTCGTCGGCCGTGAGGGAGGTCCGCACACCGATCATGCCGCAGCCGATGTCCACGCCGACCGCGTTGGGCGAGACAGCGTCCCGCATCGCGATCACCGAGCCGACGGTCGCACCCTTGCCGAGGTGGACGTCGGGCATGACACGCAGGCCCTCCACCCAGGGGAGTCGCGAGATGTTCCGCAGCTGGTTCAGCGCGGCCGGCTCCACCTCGTGCTCGTGCGCCCACATCAGGGTCTCGGCCCGGGCGCCCGACAGGGCGACCGGAAAGGTCATGGACATGATGGTTCCTTCGTCGGTCCAGGGGCTGGCGCCGGTCGGCGCCCTCGGGTGGGCGCGCTCGGCGCCGTGCGGCGCGTCCGCGCCGCTCGCAGAACCTAGGGCCACGGCCCGGGCGGGTACCAGCGATTTAGCACCATCATGGCCGACGGCGGCCGTGGTCGCCCCCGGATGCGAGGCCCGCCGAGCGCGCACCACCATGGGGCATGGACAGCTACATCGTGCCCGTGACTTTCCCGGACCTCGACATGGCTACGCGCGAGGCGGAGGCGCTTGTGGGGGCGCTGCGCTCCGCCGGGCTGCACGCCGACGTGGTCGACGAGGCGCTGGGGTCGCAGGACAGCGCGGACCGTCCCGACCCGGGCCCGACGACCCGTGAGCTCCACGTGCGCGCGACGGGCACCGCCGACGAGGTCCGACGGCAGGTACAGCAGGTCGCGGACGGCCGCTTCCCCGCCGGCGTCGTCCTGCTGGGCGATCCGCTGAAGGCGTGAGCCGGCGGGGTGTCCCCGATGGCCGGGCAGGCCATGCGAACCGGTATTCTCGCCGGTAGCGCCCCGTTAGCTCAGCTGGTCAGAGCAGGAGACTCATAATCTCTCGGTCACAGGTTCAAGTCCTGTACGGGGCACCGGAGGCCCGGAACCTTGCGGCTCCGGGCCTCCACTGCTCCCGCTGTTAGGTTCCGACCCATCGGAAACCCAGCGGCATTCCGTCAGTCCGCGCCATCGGTTGGCAACGTCTTCACCGACGATCCCCAGCGGCTTTCGCGACGAAGCGTCACACGATCCAGATGCACGTTCCGGACAGGGATCGGCACCAACCAGTCGCTGGGAACTGCCTGCCGCGGCGCATAGGCGAAGACCCACCCCCGAACTGGTTCAGGCACGCCCTCACGGGCGGCGGCGGGCCCGGGCCGAGCTCATCACCGACGACGACGGCCAGGAGGAGACCGGCGAGCTCGACGCCACCCCCGCCCACACCGATGAGACAGTGCCCGTGATCGTCGCCGGACGGCCCCACCAACAGCACGACAGCCCCCGCCGGGGAAGTTGGGCAATGTCGTGCCACCTCAGGGCGCTCTACGACACCCGCAGCTCTTCAGAGAGACCACCAGCGAGCGGCACCATCGCCACCCATGTCAAGGAAGTCTTGACAGGAGGCAGGGTGTCAAGAGAACCTTGACAGGTGCGAATCCTCGACGACGCGCACAAGCACGGCATCACCGACCGACAGATCCGATCTGCCCTACAAGTGCCCTTGCGCGAAATTCGTCAGGCTTCGGACAAATTGTTAGTCATCGCGGCGGATAGTTCGTCGCAACTGCTGGAGCTTGTGATAGCCGACCCCGAATCAGACAACCCGCGTGTTATCCACGCGATGAAGCTAAGGAGCAGCCTTCACAAGCATCTCTGAGCAAGGTCAATCAGCACCCTCGCCCGATAGCGACCGGGCAACTCAGCGATTCCCTCTCGAGGGGAACCGTCGAAGGTAGACACCCCCATGACACAGACAAAAAACGCCACGACAGAAACCACGAACAACGACACCACGACACCTGTAGAGGCATGGCTGGAGAGCCTGGAAACGGCCTCCCCTGCTGAGGTTGAGGTCAAGGACCCCGCAGAGCTGCGCCGCATAGGTCTGTCTCAGCGCGCCCTGTCAGCCGCAGAGAGCGAGCTACGCGAGGCGGTTTACGCTGCGCGCGAGGCCGGCTACTCATGGGCTGACATTGGCCGCACTCTAGGCGTGACCCGACAGGCCGCACAGTCCCGCTTCGGGGTCTCATCGGCGCTTCTTCCGCCTGTACATGACGGGAGAGTGCGTTCACTCTTTATCGAGCCGTCCCGATTTGAACAACTCGACGAGGCGATTGATTCACTCAACGACCGCCTACGCCAGGCCCGCGACCGTCGGCGCTCTCGTGGAGGGATAGACCCTCTTGTGAGTTATCACGTCTGGGTGGCGGCGGTTGAGGGGACTCCTAGCGAAAAGGACTCCTCCTCCGAGGAAGAGTCAGATGCCGACGCGCAGGGCGGTTTTCCCGGCTAGCCCGAAGCCCCCTGCTGGGCGCCCCGTTCCCCCTTCGTTGGGGGCGGGGCGCTCTCGTGCGTGCTCGACGTGCTGGGTGGCTCCATGCTGGGTGTGGTCTCCTTGACGTACGGCGATGCGCGACTACTCCCGTCCCCATGGGTGTCGGGCCGACACCGAGTAGGGCGACGTCCGAGCGGGGCCCCGACAGCACGACGTCAGGGCCCCGCAATGCAGGCCGTCAGCCTCCGAACTGCTCCAGGATGCTCCGGTGATCCGGCCCTAGATCGGGCGCCGCGACGTAGTGCTTGGCCGTCACGACAGTCCCGCTGTGCCCGAGCTGCTTGGCGGCCGCTTCGATGTCCGCGCCGCGCTCCACAGCCGTCCCGACGCTCTTGCGGAACGTGTGCGGCGTGATCCACGTCCACTCCGGGTGACGCTCACGGAACTTGCGCCACTGCTTGTCGACGGTCGAGACCTCGCGGAGTCCGTTGCGGATCGAGGGGAACACGAGTCCGAGCTCGTTGGCCGGCACCTCGGAGAGCCGACGCTCCAGCATCTTCACTGCGAACAGCGGCACCAGGTATCCGCGCGGCCTCTTCCCCTTGGTGGTGTCCTGCCGGAAGAGTCGGACCCCGAACTCACGGACGACGGTCCCGGTCAGATAGACCACGTGCTTGTCGAGGTCGACGTCCTCCCAGCGGAGCGCGAGGGCTTCACCGATGCGGCAGCCGGTAGCGAGCATGACGTCCACCAGGTCGCCGAGGTTCTGCGCGGTCGCGCGCGGGTCGGCGGCCAGAGCCGCACGCAGCAGGACCACATCTTCGACCGTCAGCGCCTTGACGTCTCCGCCGCCGGTCGCGGGGACCGGTGACACCGACCGGGCCGGGTTGGCGGTAATGGCGTCCTCACGGACCGCCACGTCGAGCATGCCCTTGAGGCACGTCAGGGCGAGCCGGGCGTTAGCCGGGTGCTTCTCCACCTCGCCGGCCACCCACGCCTCCAGCCGCGAGACCATGCACTCCCGAAGGCGAAGGCCACCCAGCCCGGGGATGACGTACTGCTCAGTGGTGTAGCGGTATCGCTGCTTGGTGTTCACCGCGAGGGTGCTCGTGTCGATCTTCGTACGGAGCCAGTAGTCCGCCAGCACCTCCAGGCGCGTGTCAGCAGTGATGAGCTCCGACGACGTGCGCTTGCGCGCTGTCAGCTCCTCGCGGAGCCGGGTCTCTGCTTCCGCAAGGGAACTCCCCCACGCCTCGACGGGGCGGGTGCGGCCGTCGTTGTCACGGAAGCGAGCACGGGCAGCCCAGCGGATCGCCTTGACGGGCACTTTCTCCCCCGCCGGCGTGTGCCAGCTCTTACCTGACCCTTCAAGGCGCGTGCCCTTGTAGTACGGCGTGGTGTTGATCTTCCCGTGCGATCCCACGGGCAGTGGCTTACGCGACATGGTGACGGTCTCCCAGGGTGGTAACGGTGTGGTTCGGGCGGCAGCGGGCAGTGAAGCCCGGGCCGGTGAGCGGTTCGCCGCAGTCGGGGCAGGCGACGTCCTCAGGTGCCCCGGATTCGTTCCCCGCCTTCCCCGCCTCCCCGTCGTCGCAGGTCACAGCGTCGGAGGTGGCGGGGATGGGCGGGTCATGGCGGGGATGGGCGGGGAACGGTTCCCCGCCGGTTCCCCGCCTCTCCCCGCCGTTCCCCGCCAGGTGCAGCGTCCTGACCTGCACAGACGGGTTAGGCGGGGAAGGCGGGGAAGGATTCCGTGCCGTCTCTGGGGGTGTGAGTCCCCAGACGGTCACGCCGTTCTTGTTCGCCGCGCCGAGGTCGTCCACGGCCCAGCCGGCGGACCGTAGGGCGGGTGCGTTGCGCTTCAAGACGCCGGTCGCGGCCCGGGAGTTGCGCGGCCAGGCTCGCGGCAGCACGCCGTCAGGCTGGACCAAGGCGAGGAGCTGCGCGGCGGTTCCCTCCCACGGCGCCCGCACGTGCTCGGTGATCGCCGCGAGGAAGGGGTCCGACGTCACGGCGTCGGCCGCGAGGTTGCTCGCCTGGTCCCGGTACGCGGTCAGGGAGTCCGTGCCGTGCATCTGGTCCAGCGCACCGAGCACCATGGCGAAGTCAGCCATGCGCGGCATCGACTCCAGACGCACCGAGCCGATGCGAGCCTTGCACGCGGCGACCTGGTCCAGCAGGGCACCGAAGATGCGCGGCCACGCGGCCTCCCACGCGCTCATGAGCTGCGACTCCGGGCGGCGGCGGTCCTCGGTGATCCGGTCGAGGTTGACCACGATGGACCGGTCCGCGAGGTCCGGTGCCATCGCGCCCACGTCGATGCCGTTCATGACCAGGACGCGGCGGAACGAGAACACGGCGAGCCCGTCGTTGCTGTACAGCGCGCGGCGGACGTCACCGTCCCCCGTGACTGCCCGGCACAGGGAGTCCGACAGCCACGCTGGGATGGTGGACATGTTGTCCAGCCCGACGACCCAGGACCCCTGAGCCGCCGTGACCCACGTGTCCATGTCCTTGGGCGGCTTGCGCACGGCGACCGGGGACGGGTCCACGAGCTGCACCAGGTTCTTGGACGCGGACGACTTCCCGGTGCCCTGCTCGCCCAGCAGCGCCAGCATCGGGTGAGGGATGCGGGCGAAGCCGAGGGCGGCCACGAGCCAGCCGAGCACGAGCGGCCGGTCCTCCGGGGTGACGTTCAGCAGCGCCCACAGCTCGTCCAGGCTCCCGCCCGGCTCCGGGGTCGGCAGCGCAGCGGTGAGCACGCTCCGGCGGAACAGGACCGGGCACTCGGTGACCACCTGCCAGCCGCGCCCGTCCACGCGGACCACCCGCTCGGTCGTGTCGCCGAGGTCGATCCACGTTGCCCCGCCGAGCTCGGCGACCCGGAGGTGGACCTCCTCCGGCTCGGTGTCGGCGGCCATGCCCTCCAGCACGAGCAGCGCGTCCGACAGTGCCTGTCCCGGCGGGATCGCGCCCGTCTGCTGTCGGTACACCTTCGCCAGCTCCGCGCGCAGGGCGTCCTTACGCAGCGTGCGCACGACGTTCCCGCCCGACCTGGGCACCGCGTACGGGTCACCGTCCGGGGTGCAGCCCAGGTCGTACCGCTCCAGGGCCAGGTCAGCCAGCAGGGCAGCAGCAGACTTCCGCTCGGCGGCCGGCTCGCCTGCCGGCGTCTCGGGCGCGGTCTCGGTCGCCGTGGTCGCGGTGTCCTCGGCCGGAACCGGCTCCGGCTCCGGGTTGCGGGCGCTCATGCTGCGCTCCGGGTGAACTGCTCCTCGATCCACGCCTCGACGTCCGCGAGGCGGTAGCGCAGGTGGCGGCCGATCTTGACCCCGGGCGGGGTCGGGCGCCCGGCGGACCGCTGCACGTACAGCGTCCGGACCGGGATGCGCAGCAGGTCGGCCACCTCCTGGGGCGTGAGCAGTGCGCGGGCGGCAGACGTGGTGCCGGCCTTGGCGGTCGTGGCGGTCATCAGTTCGTCTCCTTGGTGGTGGCGGTCGCCAGGGCGATGACGGCCCGGGCGGCGACGGGGTAGCAGTGCGTGTAGGGGCGCATGGCCACGGCGGCCAGGTCGGCGAAGAACGCGATGCCTCGGGCGTCGAAGTCGACGTCCGCCAGGCTCCAGGCCACGCGCTGGGCGGGGTGCAGGGTGGCGATCAGGCGGCACATGCGCGCCTCCCCCGAGGACATGCCCCCGAGGCTTGCGGCGGCGGGTGGTGCCTGGGGGCCGGCAGCCTGCCAGGCGTCGTACTCGGCGTCGGTGGCGTAGTCGGAGATCCAGTGCGTCTCGCGGTAGGTCTTCCACGCGGTGACGTGGTCCTCGTAGGCGGCGAACACGTGGGCGTAGTGGTCGAGCCAGTCCGGGTCGGTGGTCCCGCCAGGGATCACGCGGGCCACCAGCTGGCGCGCCCACTCGTGGCGGTTCACGAGCCAGTCGGCGGCCTGGTAGGGGTCGGTGGGCGGCAGCTCCGGCGCGGCGGCCGGCGTGCTGGCGGGTGCGGGCGTGGTGGTCATGGCGTTCTCCCTCTGGTTCAGCGCGGGCGGATGGCGTAGTGCGCGGCGGGGTAGGCGCAGCTCGGGCAGGTGCCGTCGAGGTCGAGCGGTGCGGTCGCTCCGTGGCCGGCGCACTCGGCGCACGCGGGCTCGTGGGTGTCGGTGCCGCAGTCGGGGCAGTAGGTGTGCACGGTGGCGACGGCGGGTGCGCGGCAGGGCGGGTCGAGGTGGAAGATCCCGTCCTCGAGGTGCTCGTCCCACACGTCCCAGACCATGAGCTGCACGGCGCACGGCTCGACGGCCGGCGCGGGCGCGGGCGCGGGGCGGGTTGTGGTGAGGGCGGCGAGGATGCGCCGCGCGGTCGTGGTCAGGCTCATGGCGTGGGCTCCGTTTCAGGCGGCGCGGTGGTGGGCCGGGCGGGGTGTGAGGGTGCGGGGGTTGTTGGCGCCGCGGCGCATCCCGGATCGGACGGTTGCCAGCGCCTCGGCCTGGGTGAACGCGCGGGCGGTGACGTGCCCGGCGGCGGCGTCGAGCAGAACCCCGGTCGCGGTGGCCTCGGTCAGGGCGCCGCCGGCCACGAGCTGCCCGAGGGCGACGGCGGCGATGAACAGGGCGTGGTTGCGGGTGCCCTCGGTCGCCTGCCGGACGCGGGCGGTCTCGCCCTCGACGGCGGCCCGGACGTACCCGGTCACCCCGTAGAGGTCGGTCGAGGTCGTCCGGCGGGTGCCGGGCGGTGGGACGGCTGGTCCGGCGAGCAGGGCGGTGACCCAGGCGGGCAGCGGCGCCGGGGCGGCGTAGCTCGTGACCTCGTACAGGCCGGTGTTGGTCCGGGTCGGCGGGGCGACGACGTACCCGCCGGCGGCGCGGGTGTCGATCAGCCAGCCGAGGCGTCCGGCGGTGTTGCCCAGCTCGATGCCGTCGGGGCGGAGGTAGTAGCGGTGGGTGCCGCCGGACGGGGTCCGCACGGTCCACGTGTCCGGCAGTGGCTCGTGGTCGGTCACGAGCGCGGACAGCACCTCCTCACCGCAGGTCGCACGCCCGGTCCATTCGGCTGGGGTGCGGGCGCCGGGCTTGGGGGCGTCGGTGTCGATGACGAGCAGGCCGGACGGTCCGGTCGCGATGCCCAGGCCGTAGGGACGGCTGGACCAGGCGCGCGTGATCCGCCCGGGGTCGGTCGTGGCGCGCTCCTGCCAGCCGGTGTGACCGTTGCGGCACCAGAAGTCGGTACGGCGGTCGCACTCGTGGGCGGGGTGCCGGGGTGCGGCGGGACGCTTCCCGCCGGGGATCAGGGGGAACACGGCCCAGCCTCGGGCGGCGTACTCCAGGGCGGAGGCGAGCAGCGCGCCGTTCGGCACCTGGCCGGCGGCGTTCGCGACGTTCGTGGCGGTCATGTCGGTGGGTCCTTCCGTGCTGGTCCAGCCCTGTTTCGGGCATGGCTGACGCAGGGGGTCCGGGTAGCGGTAGCGCGACCCGGACCCCTTGCGGGGCGGGATGGAGGGTGTTTCGGGGTGGTGCGCGATGGGCTGCTACCGCGCTACTTCGGCCAGATCATGCGGTTTGTGCCGGTAGCGGGGCCGCTACCGGTAGCAGGGCTCCTGCTACCTGCGAGCGGGCTCGGCGCGGGGTCAGAACGGTGGATCGGTGATGCCCTCGGTGCGCAGCTCGTCGGCGAGGTCGGGGGCGGTCGCTGCCTGCCACTCGTCGCGGTCGGCGTCCTGGTTCTGCCGGGTGGTCTCGGCGACCCAGGCGGTGTAGGTGATGGCGGCGTGCCGCACGATGCGGTGCGCGAGCTCTGGGGTCTGGTTCGCCAGGGCGGCGGCCGCGTCGAGCAGGAGGGAGGCGGTGCGGGCGTTGAGCTCGTCGTGGGTGGCGGCGGTGCTCATGGCCTCCAGGTCGCGGGGCAGCCGCGCGGTCATGGCGTACAGGTCGGCCCAGGAGGAGTCGGCCCAGGACCGGTCGGGGGTGGCGTTCATGCGTTGACCTCCTCGACGTGTGCGGCGCGGACGGTCTCCAGGTCGCGGCGGGCGGTGCGGTCGGTGACCTCGTGACCGGCGGCGGTCAGCGCGGCGAGGGCGTCGGCGCTGTCCGCGTCCGGACGGTCCGCGAGCAGGGCGGACACGATCGCCAGGCGGGCGGCCTTGTCCGTGGCCTTGTCCGCCTCGGCCGGTCCGGCGGGCCGGACACTGCGGCGGACAGGGCGGGGCGTGTGTGTCCGGACAGCGGCCCGGACAGGGGGCCGGTCCTGTCCGGCAGCGGACACCAGGTGCGCGCTGTCCGCCCGGGCCATGTCCGTCAGTTCGGCGCGGACAGCCTCGGCGGCCCGGTCCTCGTACTCGCTGCCGGACACGGCGGACAGGGCGGGCGTGTGGGCGAGGCCGGCGACGCGGTTGTTGGTCTCGATGTGCATACGGGCCACGTCCGCGACCGCGTCACCGACGGCGGACAGCGACTTGAGCCAGGCGGACACCTCGGCGGCGACCTCGGTCGGGGGGACGGTCTTCAACGCGATGGCACGGGCGCGGCGGCGCCTGGCCTCGGCCCGGGCGATGGCCCGCCGGGCGGCGGGGGTGTCGGTGCCGGCGGCGTAGGCGCGGGCGGCGTCCTCGACGGTCAGGAACAGGGCGTGCATGCGGGCGGTCTGCCGGATCTGGGACCAGGTCCGCCCGGTCGCCAGGTGCTGGTCACCGAGCAGGACCAGGTGCCACAGTCCGGCGGCCAGGACCGGGGCGGCGATGCGGAACAAGGCCGCCCCGAGCCCGTGGCCGGCCGCGAGCTCGTGCCACGCGGCCAGCAGCCCGGAGACCCCGGCGAGCATCCACGTGATCGTGAGCAGCGTGCCGGCCGGGCGGCCGTCCTTGATCGCCTCGCGGGCGAGCAGCGCGACGGTGAGCTGTGCGAGCTCGAAGATCCCCGCGAACGCCAGGGCCACGGCAACGGTCCAGTCGAGCATGTCGCGGCCGAAGCCGTACATGCCCTCGTAGGCCACGCCGGTGCAGAGCAGCGCGACGGCGACGGCGAGGGTCAGGACCAGGCGGCGCGACCCGCCCGGCGTCGTGGTGGTGTGGTCCATGGTCAGTCCTCCTCGGTGAGGTCGGTGGTCTCGCCCAGGGCGGCGACGACATCGGCGCGGGCCAGGCCGCGCCGGTTGGAGCCGTCGTGCTTGACCTGCACGCCCGGAACGCCGTGGTTCTTCGCGGCGGCCAGGACCTGGGGGCCGGTCCAGGTCTCGTAGTAGTCGGGCTTGTGGCTGGCAAGGCGCGTGGCGAGGTCGTCGGCCCAGACCTTCCCGTTGGGCCACTCGGGGTCCTCGGCAGGCCACACCGCGAGCAGGTGGTCCAGGATCGTGGACTGGTCCGTGTCGGCGGGGTCCTCCCCCGCCGCCATGCCGGTCAGGTAGCCCTTGGCCTGCCGCACCGCGCGGGCACGGTCGGCGATGGTTTCGGCGGTCGGTCCGTCGATGTACGCGGTGCGCACGATCACGGGGTCGTCGCCCTCTCCGGCGAGGTAGGCGACGCCGCGGTCCTTGCGGCCGAACGTGGTGGCGGAGTACCCCGACCCGTACATCCCGGGTCCGAGGATCATGTTGTTGACCCCGGCGTCCATGACCTTCAGCGCCAGGCGGAGGCCGGCGTTGGAGGAGACGGACTTGGGGATGGACTTGTCGTCGGGGCGCTGGGTGGCGAGCCAGACCATGATCCCGACGAACGGGCCACGGCGGACCAGGTCCTCGACGATGGCGCGGGCTTCCTTGCCGTGGTCGGGGTGCTCGAACAACACCTGGGTCTCGTCATACGCGGCCAGGATCGGGTGCAGGCCCAGGGACTTGATCGAGGCGAGCTCGTCGGTCACCTTCCCCTCGGCGCAGCGCGGGTCGCCGGCGAGGTCGGTGCGGATCAGGCGTGCACGGCGGCCTACCTCCTTCTGCATCGCCTTGAGGTCCGCCAGGAGGGCGGCGATGTCGGCCGGGTCGTCCCCGGACCGGTAGTAGTGCGCGACCTTCCCCAGGGGTGCGAGGTCGGCGCCGCCCTTGAGGTCGTGGATGTGGAGCTCGGCGCGGGGGTCGAGGGCGGCGGCCAGGAGCAGGAGGCGCAGGGTGAAGGTCTTGCCCATGCGGGGGATGGCGCCGATGATCCCGGCGGAGAACATCAGCGTGGTCTCCACCAGGCGCCCGCGCGGGTCGACGCCGAGCGGGATGGGGTCGAACAGGTTCGCGGTGCCCTTGGTGGCCAGGGGCCAGGCGGTGGGCTTGGACTGCGACAGGGACCGGTCGGCTACGTAGAGGATGAGGCGGCCCTCGTGCACGTCGGGGTCTCCGGTGACCCATACGCACCCGAGGGGGCGGCGCAGGGCGGAGGCGAGCTGGGAACGCTTCTCCATGACCTGGGTGGCGGTCGCCCCCGGGGGTAGGTCGATGTCGGCCCGGTAGCCGGCACCGTCGCGGACAATCGGGGTGACGAACCGGATCGCGTTCGGGTCCTTGCCCACCGAGGACAGGGACCCGACACCGAGGACCGACAGGGCCTCGCGGATGAGTCCCTGGTCCAGCACGGGCACCTGAGCGCTCACGGCGGAGTTGTCCGTGATCCGCGCGTCCGCCTTGCGGCCCAGGACGCCGAGGGCGCCGACCAGGAGCACGGCGGCGCCGGCCTGCACGAGCTCGGGCGCGGACGACAGCACGGCGGTCCCGGCGATACCGGCAGCGCCGGCCGCACCCACGACCACGGCGCCACGGCGGCGGACCAGGGCGCGGCGGTCCTTGACCAGCCGCAGGTAGACATCCGGGGTCGAGGCTGTGGCCAGCAGGGAGCGGCGGACCTCGACACTGTCGGAGTCCGCGACCCACCGCCAGGCGACGGCGACCAGGCGGGGCGTCGAGCGCGTCCTCCTTGCCGGGCGTCAGGTGCCCGACGTCGTCGACGAACAGGAGCCGTACCGGGTCCCGCTCGCCCTGCCGCTCGACCTCCTGCGTCAGCCTGTCCAGGAACGCACCGTGGTCCATGCCGGTGAGGAGCTGTCCGTCGGACCCCGGGCGGAGGGAGGACCACCGGGCCAGGTCGATGCCGTAGCGGCGGTTCAGGCTGACAGCGTGCGGGCGGCCCGCGCTCAGGCCCCCGAGGCGCACCGCCGCGGCCTGCCCTCGCGCCGCGCGCAGGGCGGCCACAGTGGTGGCCGTCTTCCCCATCCCGGCAGGCCCGGACACAACAAGAGCCGAGAGGTCGAATCCGGCGGCGAAGGAACGGATGACCCGGGACTCGCGCTCTCGCCCGACGACCCGGCCCCACCGTTCCGGTACGGCCCTCGGTGACTCACCGCCCCTGTCTGACTCGTTCTCCGCTCCCCATGGACCGGAGACATCTCCCCTGTCGACTGTGTGAAATTCCATGCGCCCCCCTGCTCCGAGAAAGGTAAGCGAGGAAGTGCGCGCGCGCAGGGAATGCGATCGACGACCAGTCATTTCACCCGACGAATAGGGTTGAACAGCGACATCCGGAGAATTCCGCAGTTCCCGGAAGAACCACAGCGGAAAAGGCTGCGGGTGGCGTCCTGGAGGAGGCAGCGCCGCACTCCCTCAGGACACCACCCACAGCCGTCGGTGGAGACAGACGTCGTTATCCGGCGTAGGTCTCGAACTCAGCCACCCGCGGCGTGCTGCTCGAGCTGGTGATCACGAGGCTGATCTTGGTCAGCGAGGTCGCGGTGAAGGTGACGGGGGTGGTGGTGACGCCCGTGCCGGAGGCGAGGGTGGCACCGGTCGCGGCGTTCACCAGTCGCCACGCACCGATCCGGCCGGTCGCGCCGGACGCCTCACGGATGACCACCTTCGACACCGTCTTGGCCGAGGACCACTTGACCGAGACGGTGCCGGTGGAGCTGGACGGGGACCAGTAGGTGCTGGCGTTGCCGTCGATCACGTTGCCGTAGCTGGTGCCGTCGGCCTTGCTGGTCCCGTCGGCCCCGGCGCCGAGGCTCAGGTTCGGCCCGGTCGGGACGCCCGGGGTGGGGGTCGGGGTCGGGGTGGGCGTCGGGACGCCCGGGGTGGGGGTCGGCGTGGGCGTCGGAGCTGTCGGCGTGCAGCTGCCGTCCGAGACGCGCAGGCCCTTGTTCGCGCCCGCGGTGGCGGCCACGACGCTGGGCACGCAGCTCGCACCGTCGAGCGAGTAGGCGTAGGGGATGCTGACGGTCGTCGTCGACGTCGGGTTGGGCCCGGCGGGGTTGTTGTCGGCACTGCGGGCCGACCAGGTCACGTTGTCGAAGATGTTGCCCGCGACCTGCCAGTACCCGGCGGCGTCGGTGTAGAAGGTGCCCAGGACGTCCTTGGAGTCCTTGAAGTAGTTGTTGTCGACCTTGGCCTTCGCCCCCGCGCGGGAGTTGATGCCCGACGAGTTGAGGCCCACGTAGTAGTTGTTGTAGATGTGCGCGATGCCGCCACGCAGCAGAGGCGCGCGCGAGTCGATGTTCTCGTACAGGTTGTGGTGGAACGTGACGTAGCCGTTGGTCAGGTCGGTCTCGCTCGAGCCGATGAGGCCACCGCGGCCGGAGTTGCGCAGGATCGAGTACGACAGGGTCACGTACTGGGTGTTGTTCTTCATGTCGAACAGGCCGTCGTAGCCCTCGGACTCGCCACCGGACGCCTCGAGCGTGGTGTGGTCCACCCAGATGTTGCGGACGTTGCTCTCCATGCTGATGGCGTCGCCGCCGTTGGAGAGCGGCGAGCCGGACTTCTTGACGTTCCGGACGGTGACGTTCTGGATGATGATGTTGCGCGAGTCGCGGATGTGGATGCCCAGCTGGTCGAACACCGCTCCGGCGCCGACGCCGACGATCGTGACGTTGCTGATCGACTTGAGCTCGATCACGCCGGCCGCGGTGGAGCACCCGGGTCCGGACACCGCGGTGGTGTTCCCGTGGTTGATGGTGCCTTCGACCTGGATGATGATCGGCGTGCTCGTGGTCGGCCGGGCGCACAGCGCAGCGTGGATCGCGGTCCCCGTGGTGGCCCGCACGGTCTGACCACCGGCACCGCCGGTGGTACCGCCGTTACCGGTCGCGAAGCCTGTCGCGCTCCCGGTCGCCGCGTGGGCATCCGGGGCCGCCGCCAGGGAGGTGATGCCGACCGTGGCGGCCAGGGCCAGGGTGGCCCCCGCCGCAAGGGCGCGTAGTCCCACTCGTGCTCTCATGAACTTGCCTCACTCTTCGTTGAATGCGGGAGAAGAACGTGCACTTGCCGTCCCCCGGGGCACCCGCCCACAGGCAGTCGTGCCCGGTGCGGCGTGCCCGCCCCGGCGCTGGACCAGGCACAGACCACACAAAACCCTCGGGTAACCGGTTTCCGGCACTCTAGTAACCGGTTTCCCACCCTGGCAAGCCCCGTCTCACCCTCCGGCCCGCTCGCGTCTACGGTGAGGAGCACCGGACCGAGCACCCAGGGGGACCGTCGTGACGCGTGACGTGATCGTGGTCGGGGCCGGGATCGTCGGGGTCTCGGTGGCGAGGGAGCTTGCCCGCCGCCCGGGAGTCCGGGTGACGGTGGTGGAACGCGACGACGGCCCGCCACGGGGTTCCACCGCGTTCGCGCCAGGATTCATCGGCCTCTACAACGACGCACCTGTGCTCCTGGAGCTGGCGCGCAGCTCGGCGCAGGTGTACGAGGCCGTCGGCGCGGGGTTCGCCAGGTCGGGCGGCCTGGAGCTCGCCACCTCCGGCGCGGGCGCTCACGAGATCGAGCGACGGGCGGAGGCCGCACGCGCCGCGGGACTGTCGGCGCGATCCCTGTCCGTCGCCGACGTCCCGGGCAGCGTCCGCACGTTCGTCGACACCACGCAGGTCACCGCGGCGACACACTTCCCCGACGACGCCGTCACCGACCCGACGGTGCTCACCGCATCGCTCCGGTCCCAGGCCGAGGCCGCCGGCGCGGTGTTCCTCGGCGGCTGGCACGCCTCAGGTCTCGGCGACCCGGCGAGCGCGTTCACGGTCGTCAGCACCGGCGGCGCCCGGCTCCGGGCCGACGACGTCGTTCTGGCCGGCGGGGCCTGGGGCGCCGGCCTCGCCCGCCTGGCCGGCCTGACGCTGCCGCTCGTGCCCGTGGCTCACCCCTACGTCTACTCGGCTCCCTCCGTCGACGCGGCTCCCGACGCCCGCCTCGGCGCCGGGCCGTTCGTCCGCTGGCCGGAGCACCACGTCTACGCCCGCGACCACGGAGACCGCCTGGGTCTGGGCTCGTACGACCACCGGCCCTCCCCTGTCGACAGCACCGACCTCACCGACGGCGCACGCCTCGGCTGGACCCACGCCTTCGAGCCGGCCATCACGTCCGCGCAGCGCCTGCTCCGGCAGCCGGCCCGGTTTCACGCCGCCGACAAGGTCAACGGCGTGTTCGCCATGACGCCGGACAACCTGCCCTTCCTCGGCGCCTACCCCGGCAGGCCGGGCTTGTGGGTCGCTCAGGCGATCTGGGTCACCCACGCAGCAGGCGCCGCCCGCCTCCTCGCGGACGCCCTCACCGCCGACAGCCCCGTTCCCCGCGAGCTCGCCGTCGACCGGTTCGACGGCGGCGACCAGGACGAGCTCCGCGACCGGGCGCTCCGCCTGTACCGGAACATCTACGCGAACGACGCCCGGACGATCCTCTGATCGACGACCTCTGACGACCGAGCGAGGCCGGGCCCGCAGTGGACCCGGCCTCGCTCGTCTCCGCTTCTCGGTCGCTGTCAGGAGACACCGACCTCGTCGCCGGAGGCTATGTCCTGCGTCGGCCCATCAGGCCGAGGATCAGGCTGACCACCAGGACGATCACGCCGATCCAGATGAGGAACTGGCCGATGTCGGTGGCGACGCCCAAGATCACGAGGACAACGCCGACCAGGATGAGGATGAGCCACGTAGGCATCTCGGTCTCCTTCGGTCTGCACAGCGCACTGTCGCGCTGCGTTATGTCGACCATGCCCTGGTTCGTCTTCGCCCGCACCTTGAGGCGGTCACGTCACCGCACGGAGCCGGCGGTTCCCGACTCCAGGTAGGCGATGAGCCGGTTCCACAGACGGGCCTGCTCGCGCACCGGCACCGGAGGGACGGCGTAGGCGGATCCCACGAGGACGAGGTAGATCAGCTGCGTCACGTCGTCCGCCAGGTCGACGTCGTCGACGACCGCCCGGCACTGCCGCCGCACGTAGTCGACCCGCTTCTGATCGATGCGTTCCAGGTGGGCGCGCGCCTCGGCGTCCCTGCTCGCCCAGGCGCGCACCTGGATCTCGACCTCGTCGGGCGTCTCGTCCGCGAGCGTCACCTCGACGAGCCGCCTGAGCTTCTCCGCGCCGTCGGGCATGGGCAGCGACTCGACCAGGTCGATGAACACCTGGGCGCCGCGCTCCTCGTAGTGCTCGAGCAGGGCGGTCCGGTAGCCCGCGATGCCCTTGAAGTGGTGGTAGAACGAGCCCTTGCTGAGGCCCAGCCGCCCGCAGAGCGCGTCGATCGTCAGTCCCGCCGGGCCGGCCTCGGCCAGGAGGTCGAGGCCCTCGTCCAGCCATCTGCGCCTCGGTGTCATGCCTGCGGTTCTATCACGCCGACCCTGCGGGGCGCGGCGGCCCCGCCTCAGGCATACCTCGGCCAGGCTTGCCCGACGGAGCGGACGAACGGCGGGTACACGACCGCACGGCGTATCGGCCGGATGCCGGCCATATAGGTGCGGCCGAGCCTCCCGACGGGCTTCACGAGCGCTGCCAGCTGCCCCCGGTAGCCGTCGCCCGCGGGCACCCACAGGTCGTCGGGGAGGCGGTCACGCAGGGACGGGACGCCGGAGCCGATGCCGGTCCCCGGGCTGTCCCACCCCAGGACCCTGCCCAGCCCGCGGCGGACGGCGAAGAGGCTCCGGACGGCGAAGGCGGACAGCTCTTCGTCGTCCTCCGACGCGAACTGCCGCACCAGCCGCGGGAAGTCGTCGGGTCCGCCGGGGGTCGGCAGCGCCCAGACGTCCTCCAGCTCGAAGTCGGGGGCGACGTCGTGGATGCGCCACGGGGCGGCGGTGTGGGCGCTGTCGGGCAGTCTGAAGGTGTGGTCGCTGTCCATGCGCCCGACCGTACCATACGGTATGGTACGGTCGTCGGGACGGATCGACAGCCGACGGACGGAGCACCTGATGAGACTGGCACGATGCTCGGGGTTCTGGACCCTCCTCCTCGCGGCGACCCACATCGCCACGGTGCCGCTCTTCTACGGCGACTCCGTCCGCAGCATCCTCGAGGCCGGCGTCGTGGGCGCGCTCGACAAGGACCCGGAGCTGGCCACTCTCCGCGGTGCTGCCTTCTGGTACGTGACCGTCGGATTCTTCCTCGGGCTCGTCGGGTGGACGGTGCTGCGCGCCGAGCGGCGCGGAGACGGGCCTCCCGCCAGTTTCGCCGCGGCCTTGGCGGTCACCGGGGTGTGGGGCGTCCTGCTCACACCCGCCTCAGGGTTCTGGCTGTTCTTCCCCATCGCCTGGCTGGCCCGGCGCACGCGCCCCGCGCGGTCCCGGCTCGCGGAGCCGTAGGACGACGGCCGTCTCCCCCTGGTCCGCCGGCGCACGGCCCAACGGCGCCGGGTCCGCCACCGCCGCGGTCAGCCGCGCCGCGAGCGCCGCCATCTCGGCCCGCAGCTCCGGGCCGCCCTCTACGCGGAACCCGAACGGGAGGGACGCGAGCCACTCCTGGGCGTACATCGTCACGTTCCGTGTGCTGCCGACGAGGACGCACCCCTCCCCCAGGGGCTCGAGCCGGCCCATGGGCGGGCGGACCCAGGGGGCGACGTCGGCGAGGGGCTCGTCGAACACCACCCGCGTGGTGTATCGCCACCCGGTGCCGAGGTTCTCCTCGAGCGCAGCGACCGGGTCGAGGTCCGATGGCGGTTCGAAGGCGTGCTCGGTCTGCTCGACGGCGAGGATCCGGTCGACCCGGTAGGTACGGACTGCGTCGGCGCGCAGGGAGCGGCACAGGAGGTACCAGCGTCCGTAGCGGACGACGACGGCCCACGGCTCGGCCTCGCCCTGCCACTCGGTGCCGGACTCGCTGCGGTAGGTGACCAGGATCCGTCGTCGGGCAGCGACCGCTGCGACCAGGGCGCTGGTGACCGCCGGGTCGGCGTGGGCCGCGTAGCGGGCGGGAGCGGCCGCCGCGTGCTCGCGCAGCGCGGCCGCCTGGCGCCCCACCTGGTCGGGGAGGGCCGTGATCACCTTGCCCAGGGCGGTCCCGACGAGGTCGTCGACGTCGGCGGCGGAGGGATGGCCGTCGAGCACGGCCATGACCAGGCCGAGCGCCTCGTTCTCGGTGAACACGACCGGCGGGAGCCGGGTCCCGCGTCCCAGTCGGTACCCGCCGTGGGGCCCGCGCGTCGAGGTGACGGGGATGCCCGCCTCCCGGAGGATCCCCACGTACCGGCGTGCTGCCCGCTCGGTCACCCCGAGACGACGGGCGAGCTCGTCCGCCGTGGTGCCGGGCCGGTTCTGGAGCAGGTCGAGCGCGCGGAGCGCCCGCGCGGTGGGGCTGAGCTCGGTGGCCATCCGACGAGGCTAGAACGAGTTTTGGCGTACCGGAAGTAGATCGTCCGGAATCGGTTCTAGCGTAGGTCCTGAAGGACTTCCGGACCGCACGAGAGAAAGACACTCATCATGGACATCCTCCTCATCGCCGGACTGTGGCTCGACGCGTCGGCCTGGGACGACGTTGTTCCTGAGCTCGAGGCGCTCGGGCACCGCGCCACGCCCGTGACGCTCCCGGGCCAGGGCGCCGGCACGACGTCTGCCACGCTCGACGACCAGGTGGGCGCCGTGCTCGCGGCCGTCGACGCCGCCGCGGGGAAGCCGCTCGTGGTGGGTCACTCCGCCGCATGCACTCTCGCGTGGCTGGCCGCCGACCGCCGGCCGGAGGACGTCGCCGGTGCGGCGCTCGTGGGCGGCTTCCCCTGGGACGACGGCAAGCCGTTCGCGGACCTCTTCGAGGTGACCGACGGCGTCATGCCGTTCCCGGGCTGGGCCCCGTTCGAGGGTCCGAGCTCCGCGGACCTCGACGAGGACACCCGGCACGCCATGGCCACCACGGCGATCCCGGTACCCGAGGGCGTGGCCAGGGGCGTGGTGCGCTTGACGGACGAGCGGAGGTTCGAGGTGCCCGTCACCGTCGTGTGCGCTGAGTTCTCCCCCGCCCAGGCCCGGGAGTGGATCGGCTCCGGCGACGTGCCCGAGCTCGAGCGCGCGAAGCACGTGGACCTCGTGGACCTCGACTCCGGCCACTGGCCCATGTTCACGCAGCCGGCAGCGCTCGCGCGGCTCCTGGCTCAGGCGGCCGAGGCGGTCTCTGCTACGGCGACGTCTCAGGCCGGCGAGGCCTCGAACGACTGATAGTTCTGGTTGCCGCCCGAAAGGTTCGCGACGTCGTCGAACCCGAGGTTGCGCAGCACGTTCTGGCCGGCGTTCCCGGTGACGCCCTTGTTGCAGTACGTCACGGTGGGCAGGGCGGGGTCGAGCTCGCCCGCCCGCCGGCGCAGCTCCTTGAGCGGGATGTGGACGGAGTCAGGGACCGCCGACCGGGCGCGGTCCTTGGCGGACCGCACGTCGACCACCTGGATGCACTCTCCCTGGGCGCGCCGCCGGGACAGCTCCGCCGGCGTGATCAGCGGTGCCGTCCCGTGGATCGCGTTCGTCAGGGCCATACCGGTGTAGTGGACCGGGTCCTTGGTGGTCGCGTAGGTGGGCGAGTAGGCCAGGTCGAGGTGGAACAGGTCGGCCACGTCGGCACCGTAGGTGATCGCCGTGGCGAGCACGTCGATGCGCTTGTCCGCCCCGGAGGCGCCGATCGCCTGGGCACCGAGGAGGCGTCCGCTCGCGCGGTCGGCGACAGCCTTGAGGATCAGCGGCGTACCGCCGAGGTACTCGGGGCGGTCGGGCTTGAGGTTGTGCAGCACCTCGACGTCATAGCCCGCCTCCCGCGCCTGACGCTCGGTGAGCCCTGTCTGCGCCACACCGACGTCGAAGACCCGCACGATCGACGTACCGAGGATGCCGCGGTGCTCCAGCGGCCCGCCCGTCATGGCGTCACCCGCGATGCGGCCGGTCTTGTTGGCGGTGGAGCCGAGCGGGACCCAGACCGGTTCGCCGGTGACGACATGGAACGACTCCGCCACGTCGCCGACCGCCCACACGTGCTCCACGCTGGTGCGCTGGCGCCGGTCGACGGCGACGGCGCCGGTGGGGCCGAGCCGCGCGCCCGCCTGCACCGCCAGGTCCACGGTGGGACGCACGCCGACGGAGACGATCACGAGGTCGGCCCCGACGCGCTCGGTGCCGCCCGTCGGACCCTGGACCGCGACGCCTGTCACGCCGTCATCGTTCCCGTCGATCCCGACGACCTTGGTGGCCAGGCGCAGGTCCACCCCGTGCTTGCGGAGCTCGGCGTCGACCCGCGCGGACATGTCCGGGTCCATCCGCGGCATTGCGTGGTCGAGAGCCTCGACGACCGTGACCTCGAGACCCAGCCCCACGAGCTGCTCGGTCATCTCGAGCCCGATGTACCCCGCCCCGACCACGACGGCGCGCGCAGCGCCGGTGGACTCGATCCAGCCGCGGATCGCCCGGGCGTCGCTGGGGGTGCGCACGGAAAACACGCCGGGGGCATCGATGCCGGGGACCGGCGGCACGACCGCGCGCACGCCCGTCGCGAGTACCAGCTCGTCGTAGGTGTCGACGACGACGCGGTCCGTCGCCAGCTCGCGCACCGTGACGGTACGGGCCGCCGAGTCGACGGCGACGACCTCGTGACCGGTGAGCACGTCGACGTCGTACCGGGCCTTGAACCACGCAGCGTCGCGGGGGGTGAGCTCGTCGATGTCGGCGACCTCACCGCCGACGAAGTACGGCAGCCCGCAGCCGGAGTAGGAGATGTCGTGGTCACGCTCGTAGACGGCGATCTGCGCCGTCTCGGTGTTGCGACGGGCCTTGGCCGCGGCCGACGTGCCGGCGGCGACCGACCCGACGACAACGATCTTCAGCGGGGACGACGTGCTCATCGCGGCTACCTCAGGTCTGCTCGGAATGTCGTGGGCGGGCGCGGGCCCTGGCGGTCTGTATCGACGTGTCTCTATGTTGACAGCGTTCAATACAGGCGCGCAAGCGGGGCGGAGCGCCGTCACCTGCTGTTCATCTGCGCGGAACCTGCCCGCAGATCTCACGCATCGCGAGTCGGCGCCGCCCGGCATATGTTTCCCGCGGGCGCCATGCGCCCGAACGGCCGGCGTGGGCCGGCCTCCCAAGCACCGCAGCGAGGAGTCGAGATGACCGAGAACGCTGAAGAGTTCGAGCCGCAGGAGCCGCTGCAGTCGGGCGGACGGGAAGGCATGGGCCCCGAGAGCCTGGAGGAGTCGACGGGCGAACCTGGCGGCAACGCCGGTGGCCTGGGCTCCGAGGGCGTCGATCCCGAGAGCACCGTCCAGACGACCCGGTCCGAGGAGCTCTCCGAGTATGACGAGGACGCCCGCACCCAGCCGATGCCGCCTCCGAGCCGGAGCTGACGGAGGGGTTGCCGGGGACCGACGGCAGCGCGGGGCCCGTCATCGCCGGCTATCGCCAGTCGTCGCCAGTCGTCGCCAGGGTCGGGGCTCGGTGATGGGTTTGCCGTGATGGTCGGTGAAGGTCCAGGTGCCGTTGTGGTGGGTCATGGTGATGTTGTTGGTGTCGACGTGGTTGTGGTGGTGCCAGCAGAGCAGGGCGCTGTTGGGGACGCTGGTGTGGCCGCCGGCGGCCCAGTGGTGGGTGGCGTGGTGGACTTCGCAGCGGGAGGGTGGTTCGTCACAGCCGGGCCAGGTGCAGTGCCGGTCGCGGGCGATGACGGCGCGGCGGAGCTCGCCGGTGATGGTTCTGCGGGTGCGGCCCACGTCCAGGACCTGTGACTCGGGGCCGAACACGACCCGGGTGACCTGACTGTCGCAGGCGATCTTGGCGAGCAGGGCTGGGGGGACGGGGGTGCCGGTCTCGGTGAACACCGCCCCGCCCGTGCTCGCGCTCTGGGTGTCCCTGAAGCTTCCGAGGCCGGTGAGGGTGTTGCCGGTGCGGGCGGCCAGGGTCTGCAGCTCGGTCCAGGAGACGGTGACGGTCAGGTGGGGGCGTACTGCGGCGCCGGTGCCGGTGTGGCCGTTGTCCAGGACGATGCGGGCCAGGTCTGCCAGGGCTTGGGCGCGGCGTTGGGTGGTGGTGCGTGCGGTGTCGGGGGTGGGGGGTCGGATGACGGAGTTCAGGGCGGTGGCGAGGGTCAGGCCGTGCTCGTCGGTCAGGAACCCGTTCAGGTGGTACCCGCCGAACGTCTTGGACAGCTCCAGGTGCTCCCGGTCGCGCGCGTGGGTGTGACCGCGTTCGTCCGCGTCCGGGTCGGTCACGGTCGCGAACCGGGCCACCAGCCGCCGGAACTGCGCGGGCCGGTGCGCGCGGGCCTGGGCCAGGAGGAACATCTCACCCGAGACCGCCTCCACACCGTCCGCGCCCGGACCGCCCGCCGGGGCGTCGGGGCCGTCCGCCGGACCGTCCGGGCCGAAGGGGCCGTCGGGGCCGGGCACGGGCCCGGTGCCGGGCAGGGGGGCTGCCAGTGCCGCCTTGCGGGCCGGGCTGGTGGGGGCCCCGTTGACCAGGATCGTCAGGTGGTCGGGGCCGAGGGTCCCGGCCAGGGCCGCGGCCCTCGTGGCGGGCAGGTCCTGGTCCAGGACCCGGGCGGCACGGACCTCACGCCGGGCGCTGGGCACGGAGATGTTGCTCGTCGCGGCGTGCCAGGTCGCGAACGACCTCGCCCCGGCCCCCGACCCGGTGCCCCACCGCCCGTCGGCCTCGACCCGGGGCAGGAACGACAGGCGCAACGTGTCCAACCGGCTCGTCAGGGTCCGGACCCGGGTCCCCGCCTCGACCAGCCGCGCGACCACCAACCCGCCCGCCACCTCCAGGGCGTCCAGCGCCCCCGGCCCGGCCACCGCGACCAGCTCATCCGCGACCGCTTCCAGGTCCGCGAGCACGACCTCAAACGAACGCCCAGTGACAGGCCCGGCAGAGGACAGTCCCGCGGGTGCGGGCGTCGCACGGGGCACCGTGGCGTCCGTGCCGGACCCAGCGTCAGTCCCTGCCAGGCCCGTCCCGGGCACAGAGACACGCGTACCGATCGCTCCGACGACCATCCCCGCACCCCCTCGAAACCCGCATGATCCGGCCGTTCCTGACCCTCCCCATCCTATCGAACACGCGTTCTGACGGCCCGCTGACCAGCCAATCTGTGCACAGAACCCCGAAACCACGACCTGTGGTCGGCCTCCCACCCCCACACCACCGTCACGAGCGACGCAGAGGTCTCCCCGAAATCACCTCGGCGGTTCTCTTCAAGGACGCCACAATCCCCGCATGGAGACTGTGACGCTGTGGCGGCCGACAGGGCCGCAGGAGCTGGCGCTCGTCGAGGAGTCCGGTTGGCGCACCTGGCCACCGCGGCTCCCGGACCAGCCGATCTTCTACCCGGTGCTGAACGAGGACTACGCGACGCGCATCGCGCGTGACTGGAACGTCAAGGCCAGCGGCGTCGGCTACGTGACCCGGTTCGAGGTGGCGAAGGGCTTCCTCGACCGGTACGAGGTCCAGCAGGCCGGCGGTCAGACGATCCTCGAGTACTGGATCCCCGCGGAGGACCTCGACGAGCTCAACCAGAACATCGTCGGGCAGATCGAGGTGGTCGCGGAGTACCGCTGATCGGTGCCGCAATCCGCAGCGATCTACGCCTGATCCCCGCCGACCGACCGCGCGACCTCCTCGATCGCCGCCGTCACCTGTTCCAGGACCGCCAGCGACTGACGCCACCCGCCCTCGATCTCCAGGCTGTGGTCCGCACCCTGGATCTCCAGCACCTGCGCCGCGGACGTGGCGGCCACGGCACCGTCCCAGAGCTGGTCCGCCGTGCCGCCGACCAGCAGGTCGGCCGCCCCGAGGTCGATCACCGCGGCCCGGACCTCGTCCGCGGAGGGGCCGGTCAGCACGGGCGTCAGCCACACCCCGGGCACCCCGAGCCGGGCCGCCGCCGGCAGCGCGAGCGTGCCGAGCGACTTGGCCACGACCAGGTGGCGCGCGCCCGGGAGGGCCGACCCTCCGCCGTCGGACACCGCGATGTTGTAGACGGAGCGGGCCGTGGCCGTGTCGGGGCGCTCCAGCCAGTCGAGGGCCCGAACGGTCCAGCCCTGGTTCGCCAGCGCGACGCGCGCGTAGTGCAGGAGCGGTCCTGCCGTGGTGTACCCAGACCCGGGCAGCAGGGTCGCGACCCGGGCAGGGTCACCTTCGGTGGTGTGCCATTGCCACGTCGCCATACGTCCAGGGTGGCACCGCCGCCCGGCAGTGGCCAGGCCACCCGCAGTGGCCAGGCCACCCGCAGTGGCCAGGCCACCCGCAGTGGCCAGGCCACCCGCAGTGGCCAGGCCGCCCGAAGCAGCCAGGCAGTCCGGTGAGCGCCACCACCTTCAGCTCGCCACGTGGATCGAACCGTTCATGATCTGCTCGAGCTCCGCACGGTCGAGGTCGTAGTCGGCACCCGGTGCCGTGTCGTGAGTGATCGTGGCGGCCGGGTACGCGCCCGCGCCAAGAGGCCACACCGTCACACGCAGCCGGTCCGGATCGTTCGCGTCGCCATAGACGACGAAGCCGTAGCCGGACTCGTCGTCGACCGTCCCCACCCCCTTGACCGCCACCAGGTCCGCGGGCGTGACGACGAGCCACTCCAACGCGGTGGACTCGAGGTCGAGCAGTCCCGGCACCCGGTACCGGACCTTGCCGAGGCTCGGCACCGGGCCCTCGTCGTGCGGGTGGTACTTGGGGTTGAGCTGGAAGTGCGCACGGGCGCCTCCGTCGTCGTACAAGCCTCCGCCGGTGGCGAACCCGGCGTCAGGGTCGTAGACCACCACCATGACCTCGACCGCCCCCGACCCGGTGTCGTCGTCCAGCGCCGCAGTCTCGATCGTGTACATCCCGGGGTGCTCGAAGACGTGCGTGGCGCGGCACGCCAGATCCGTGGGTACGTAGCTCGACGTGGTGCCGTCGTCCCAGTCGGTGACACAGGTGTGGGTGTCGTTGGCGCCCGGTTCCGCGAACCGGGCGACCAGGTTCACCTCCGTACCCGCCCGGAACGCCTGCCAGGGCTGCGGCTGCACCACGCCAGGGGTGTCGATCGGCTCGTCCGTCGCGACGGCAGCGGCCGCGACCGGCGTGCCGGGCACAGCCGTCGGTACGAGCGGGGGCCCGAAGTCCGGCGCCACGTTCGCGAGCGTCAGCGTGGCGCTGTCACTCACCGCACTCACCCCGTCGCTGGCCGTCAACGTCACGGTGAACGTCCCGTCATCCGTGCAGGACACGGAGGGCTCGAGGCTCACAGTGGTGCTGAAGGAGCACGTCGCGCCGGGGTCGACGCCGGGGCCGGGCGTGGCCCGCCACGAGAGCTGCAGGCTCGCGTCCTCGGGGTCGCTCGCCGAACCGCCGAGCTGCACGGGCGAGCCCTCGTCGCCGGCCACGTCAGGTCCCGCGTCGACGGTGGGCGGAAGGTTCACCGGCGGCACGACGACGGCGTCGTCGCCCTCACCGGGACCGACCGGCTCGCAGTTCCCCGGGATCTCGACCAGCGGATCGTCGGTGATGTCGACGAAGAACGGGTCCACCTTGTGGAGGTCGCCGACCTGGTCGCGGTACGCCCTGAGGATCCGGTCGATCCGGTAGTAGTGCTGCAGGGCGCGGCCGGCACACTCGTTGTCGTCCTTCGAGACGCCCTGCAGGGAGTAGTCCCAGTCTCGGTGCGACAGCCCTTCCGCCACCGACGCGAAGGGGTACTCGTCGCACTGCTGTCCGGCGACCGGGTCGTAGACGTGCAAGGGAAGCTCGGAGCACTCGGCCTTTCGCCTCTTGACGTTCTCGGAGTACGAGGGGTCCGGCGCCACCTCACCCGTCCGGATCCGGTTCAGCGCGAACTCCTCGTCCCGGTCGCTGGGCGAGTACTCGCCGGGGATGACCTTTTCGTGGCCCTCTCGCGGGTACGTCTGGTAGGGCGCGCCGTCCCGCTCGCAGTACGGCTCCGCCTGAGCGCACCGGATGTGCTCTGCCACCTCGTTCATCCGTGGGTCGTTCACCGAGTAGGTGATCCGTGGGGTGACGTCGTCGAGGACGCAGGCCCCCGTACGGTTGGTCCCGAAATAGGTGGCTGAGTCGCAGCGGATCGTGTGCGGCTCGGCGGAGCTGCCCGGGTAGATGTCGCCGTAGTGGTAGTTGAACTCGTCCAGCACCGAGCCGGAGAAGTGCCACTTGTCGGTGGACACCAGGTCGGGGCCGTTCCCCGACGCCGGGTCGGAGGTGATGTCGAACCGGGTCCACTCCCCCAACCAGTCCTCGATCTTCTTGCTGGTGGGCGCGCTGGTGTCGCACGAGGCCACGCACGCCACCCCCTGCGTGAGGACGGACGTCGGGCGCAGGTACCCCTTCCGTACAGGGTCGAAGGTGGCCTCGTCACCGCGGAAGAACACCGTCACACCCCGGTGCCCGTCGTCCCTGCCGTAGGCCACGGCCGAGAACTTCATCGTCATCTGCGTAGGAGGCTTGCCCGGGAACGGGACGCCGACGCTCACGCGCTCGGCGTGCAGCTCCCAGCGCTGGCACCAGAGGAAGCGGTTGTACACCCGGCCTGCCTTGCTGTGGGCTTCCTCGCTGGCGAGGCACGTGTCGACGTCCTCGCCACCCGGCTCGGCCGGGGGCTGCCGCGGCGACTCGGCCAGGGCGTCCACAGGCGGGTCGACGTCGGCCGAGATCTCCACGGGCGGGTCGGCCTCGGCCGGCGCGGCGCCGGGGCCCCAGGACGACGCCGCGAGCAGCGGCACTCCGACGGCGAGCACGAGGAGCGCGCTGACAACTCGCCGATACCTTCGATCCGTTCGAGTCATGGCCGCATCGTGGACCACGATCACGTCGGCCCGCCCGCCTTTCGGCCGTGGCCGAACCCCTCCAGCCTCAGACCCGGCCCACCACGTACCGGAAGTGGTTGCGCAGCAGGTACCCGCCGGCAGAAGTCCGGAATCCGGCGCTCGCCGCGAGGACGGTCGCGCTGAGCCCCGCGACGACGTCGTCGTCCTCGCCGAGCAGCACACCGCGGACGAGGGCGTCGTCGTCGGGCGCACGCCACGGGACCTCGACCAGGCCCGAGGCGACCACCTCCAGTCCCCCGTCGACGAACAGCTCCTCGAGCCCGCCGGGCTCGCGGAGGTCGCCGTCGGGCAAGGGCTCCTCGTCGCGAGCCAGCGCGACGGCCCTCTCGACGACGTCGAGATCGTTCAGGCGTCCCTCCGCCCAGTTCGCCACGGCGACGTGACCACCCGGCACGACGACGCGGACCACCTCGGCGAGGGCGTCGTCGACGTCGTCCGAGAACTGCAGGGCGTTGACCGACACCGCGAGGTCGAACGAGCCACCGGGCCACGGCAGGCGCTCCGCGACTCCCTGCCGCACGTCAGCGGCGGGGACGCGCGCACGCGCGAGCGACACCATGCCGGGCGCGGGATCGATACCGGCGGCGGCCATGCCGAGCCGGTCCAGGTACGCCAGGAGGTCGCCGCTCCCGCAGCCGACGTCGAGGACGCGGGCGCCCGCGCCGATCCCGCTCGCGTCCACCACGGCAGACCAGGCCGGCTCGGCGAGCGCGCCCCAGAGCCGCGCCCACTCCGCGGCGACGTCGGACCAGCGGTCCGGTTCAGCACCGTCCATGACGTCCCCCTCGTTCGCCCACCACCGCAGTATGCAGGCGGAACGCGCGATACAACCATGTGCCTCTTGTCATAGTGTGTGAGACACACTATGGTGTGAGTCATGAACGCCTCACCGAGCGACGAGGTCACAGCCGGTCACCTGCAGGAGCTGCGCCGCGGAACCGTGGTGCTCGCCTGCCTGGTGCGGCTTCGCCGCCCCGACTACGGCTACGCGCTCCTCGAGTCCCTCGAGGACCTCGGCGTCTCCACGGACGCCAACACGCTCTACCCCTTGCTCCGCCGCCTCGAGAAGCAGGGGCTGCTCGTCAGCGAGTGGAACACCGACGAGGCACGACCGCGCAAGTTCTACCGGACCAGCGCCGCGGGCGACGCCGTCGCGCAGGTCCTCGTCGAGGACTGGAACCGCCTCGACGGAGCGATCCGCGGTATCGCGCAGCCCCGCCGGCCGGGCACCACGGACGCCCCCGGCACCCCGACCACCGACATCCCGACCACCGACATCCCGACCACCGACACCGGAGGAGAGACCCCATGACCAGCCTCACCGACCGCTACCTCTGGGCCGCGGCCCGCACCGTGCCCCTGCAGCAGCGGGAGGAGCTCCGGCGCGAGCTCGCCGAGCGCATCGGGGACGACGTCGACGCACGGGTCGAGGCCGGTGCCGCCCCCGCCGACGCGGAGCGCGAGGCCCTCACCGCCCTCGGCGAACCGGGCGCGGTCGCGGCCACGTACCTCGACCGGCCGATGCACCTGGTCGGCCCTCGCTACTACTTCGCCTGGCAGCGTCTGCTCAAGGTCCTGCTGGCGTCGGTGCTCCCGGCGGTAGCCATCGTGCTCCCGCTCGTGCAGGCTCTGGCCGGCGAGCCCTTCGGGGCGATCCTCGGCGCCACGGTCGCCACCGTCATCAGCGTGGCGATCCACATCGCGTTCTGGACCACCCTGGTCTTCTTCCTCGTCGAACGGAGCGCCGGCGGCGAAGGCGTGGCGGAGTGGACGCCGGACCTCCTGCCGACCGGGGCCGAGAAGGAGTCGTCGCTCCGCGTCGACACCATCGCCAGCGCGGTGCTCGTGGCCGTGACAGGGCTCGCGATCGTGCTCCACGAGCGGTTCCTCCCGTACCGGGACGCCGCCGGTGACGTGATCCCCTTCTTCGACCCGACCTCGTGGACCACCTTGCGGTGGTTCCTCCTGGCCGTGCTCGCGGTGGAGCTCGTCGTCCTCGGGCTGCTGCTCGCACGCGGCCGCTGGACGTGGGGGTTCGCCGGCGCCTACTCCCTCCTGAACGTCGCGTTCGTGGCGCCGTTCGTCCTGCTGCTCCTCGAGGGCCGGCTGTTCAACCAGTCGTTCCTCGACCACGCGGGCTGGGACGGGCTCACCCCGCTCGTCGGCCCCGGCGGTGTCGTCGCCCTGTGCCTCGCCGTCCTGATGATCGTGGGCGGTGCCGTCGCGGTCGTCGACTCGGTGCTCAGGGCCTACCGAGCCGACCGCACGGCATGACCTCCGCCGCGACCTCCGCCTGGAGCCCGCCCTACTCGACGGGCTCCAGGCGGAGGACGGCCACGCCGTCGGTCAGGGACACCAGGGTGCACGAGAGCTCGAGATCAGCCTCCTCGAACTCCAGCATCATGCTGTTGTCCACCGCGATGCTGAAGTCGCCGCCCTCGTGCTTCACGAAGACCCGCTCGGGCCCCACACCCTCGACCACGAGCTCGTCGACACCGAACGCGGGGTCCAGCGGGATCGTGGTGGGCGCCTCGACGGCCACCTCGCAGTCGCCGTCGTAGCAGCCGTCGATCTCAGCCGCGCCGGCCACCTCGGGCGGCTCAGCCCTGCCCCCGGTGCACCCGGCCAGCACAGCGGCTCCGGCCAGGACGAGGACGAGCGGTGCGACGGTGCAGCGCATGTTTCCCTCCCGGGTCTGCGGGGCTCCGGCGGACGAGCCGTCGCTCCCGACCTTACCCGTACGGCACGTGAGTTCACCGTGTGTTCACCCGCCGGAGCGCCCGCGGTCCTACCGTGGCCGGGCAGCACAGTCCGCCCCGACGAAGGAGCAGCAATGCCCGTCCCGAACCCCTCGCGCCTCGCCGGCGCGCTGATCGCCGCCGCCCTGGTGAGCACCGGTGGTGTCGCTCACGCGGCCACGACCGAGGCCGCCCCGGTGCACCCGGGCGCCGAGGCCGCCGTCGGCCAGCACCGCCCCACGCCCCAGGAGCTGCGCGTCGCGACCTACAACCTGTCGCTGAACCGCGCGGTGGAGGGCGAGCTCGTCGCCGACCTGTCGACGCCCGACGACGTCCAGGCCGCCACGGTCGCCGAGGTGATCCAGCACGCCGACCCCGACGTGGTGCTGCTCAACGAGTTCGACTACTCGGGCGACGCCGACCCGTACGCGGCCGCCGACCTGTTCCGCGAGAACTACCTCGAGGTGCCGCAGGGCACGGCCGAGGCGGTCGAGTACCCGTACGCGTTCGTGGCGCCGTCGAACACCGGCATCCCGAGCGGCTTCGACCTCAACAACAACGGAGTGGTCGGCGGCGGGGACGACGCGCTCGGCTTCGGCGTCTTCCCGGGGCAGTACGGGATGCTCGTGCTGTCGAAGTACCCGATCCAGCAGGAGCGGGTGCGGACCTTCCAGAACTTCCTCTGGAAGGACATGCCGGGCGCCCTCCTCCCCGACGACCCGGCCACGCCCGAGCCCGCCGACTGGTACACGGCGGAGGAGCTGGCCGTGCTGCCGCTCTCGTCGAAGTCGCACTGGGACGTCCCGGTCCGCGTGGGCCGGGAGACGGTGCACGTGCTCGCCGCGCACCCGACCCCGCCCACGTTCGACGGGGCCGAGGACCGCAACGGGCTCCGCAACCATGACGAGATCCGGTTCTGGGCCGACTACGTGACGCCGGGCAAGGGCCGCTACGTGTACGACGACGACGGCCGCCGCGGCGGCCTCAAGGCGGGCGAGTCGTTCGTGATCGTGGGCGACTACAACGCCGACCCGCTGGACGGCGACTCGGTGGACGCGGCGATCGACCAGCTCCTCGACCACCGCCGCATCGTGGACCCCTCGCCGACCTCGGCCGGCGCGTCCGAGGCCTCCGCTCTGCAGGGCGGCGCGAACCTCACGCACGAGGGCGACCCGGCACTGGACACCGCGGACTTCGCCGACACCGCCCCGGGCAACCTCCGGGCGGACTACGTGCTCCTGTCACGCGACCTGCGCCCGGTGGGCGCGGGCGTCTTCTGGCCGACGGCGGCCGACCCGCTCTCCCGGCTGACCGGCGTCTACCCGTTCCCGAGCAGCGACCACCGGCTGGTCTGGGCCGACGTGCGGCTGTAAGCCTGGCGCGCGTGACCGGGGCAGGCGCGCGGCTCCTGCTCGCTCCGGCCCCGGTATCGCGCGGTGATCGGCAGTTCGGTGGGGGGGGGGGCCGTGTAACGGGCGCGCCCCCCACCAACAAACGCGAGAGCCGGGGGCGGGGCGGGGCGGGGGGGGGGGGGGGGGGCCGGGCCCCCCCCCCCGCCCCCCCCCCCACCGAACTACCGATCGAGCGGGGCCGGCGCCGGGGCCGCAGCGCCAGGGCTGGGCCAGCGCCAGCGCAGGGCCGCAGCGCCAGGGCCGGGCCGGCGCCGGCGCCAGCCGCCGCCCCTCCCAACTGATCACTATCGATCACATTATTGACGTTTCAAGACACCGCGCCGTACGTTCAGGCCCAGAGAGCACCTCCGGGCCGCCTTGATCCGGTCATAAGTGATCACTATCGATCACCGCTCTCTCCGTACGACCAGTCAAAGACGACGGAGAGTTCCCATGCCACGTACACACCGCCTCGCGGCCGCTGGCGCCGCCACGGCCGCGGTCCTCACCCTCGCGGCCGGCGGCCTCATGGCGCCGGCGAGCGCCGCGCCCGCCCCGGCCGCCGCCTCCGCCCCGGCCTCCACCACCGCCTCCACCACCTCCACCACCGCCACGACGACCACCCCCACCCCCCTCCCCGAGCTCCGCCTCGACGACCCGTCGATCACCTGGCGCGAGCTCGTGGTCGACGGCGACGACGTCGAGCGCCGCGCGGACGGCACTCCCTACAACACCTTCGGCGGCTTCGGGTCCGTCTCGTGCAACAACACGTCGAACCTCCTCCTCGACTACAAGGAGGAGAACCCGGACGCCTACTGGGCGATCATGCGCATGCTGTTCGACACCGAGACCGGCGCCGGCCTCAAGCACATCAAGGTGGAGCTGGGCGCCGACAGCAACAGCTCGTCGGGTGCGGAGCCGGCCACGAAGCGGAGCGCCGACGAGCCGGCGAACGTGCTGCGCGGGGCCGGGTTCCACTTCATCTCGGACGCGCTGTCGATCAACCCCGACATCGAGATCGAGGCGCTGCGCTGGGGCGAGCCGTCGTGGACGGGGAACGACCCGGTCAAGCGGTACCAGTGGTACAAGGAGACGATCGACGCCGCGTACGACACGTTCGGCGTCGAGTTCGACTGGATGAGCCCGTCGCAGAACGAGGTGCGCGGAGCCACCTACCAGGCGTCCGAGCTGGCCTGGACGGTCCAGTTCGCGCAGTGGCTGGAGCGTGACGCCGTCGCGCCCGGAGCCCGCTACGACTACTCGACGATCAAGATCGTCGCCCTGGACTCGTACCGGGAGGGCGACGCGATCGCGGGCCGCATCCTCGCGGACCCGGCCGCGCTCGAGCAGGTGGACGCCCTCGGCTACCACTACGACATCGTCGGCGGCCCGAACGTCACGCGGCTCAACAAGGAGTTCGGCAAGGAGATCCTGTACTCCGAGGGCGTGGCGCCGATGATCGACCCGCAGTACCGGGTCGCGGCCGACCCGGCCCGCGGCGGCATCGGTGGCACCGTGGGCGCCGCCGACATCGCCGACCGGTTCATCAACGCCTACCGCTGGAGCGGCGCGGGCAGCGACCCGGCGCACATGACGACGTTCCTGTTCCAGCCCGCGGTCAGCGCCATGTACGAGGGCACGCAGTACTCCCCCAAGCACCTGGTGCGCGCGTCCGACCCGTGGTCGGGGTACTGGGAGGGCGACGTGGGCCTGGTCGCCGTGCGGCACTTCCACCAGTTCGTCGAGGACGGCTGGGAGTACGTCGAGGGCGCCACGGGCGGTGACGGCACCAAGGGCGACGGCGGCACCAACGTGGACACCTCCACGCGCACCGTCCTGACGGCGCGCACGCCCGCGAGCGCCGACGGCGATCCGCAGTGGTCGCAGGTGCACGCGAACAACACGCGCACGGACCGGTACTTCGAGGTGAAGGTGGCCGACCTGGGCGCCGCCGACCGTCCGCTCTACGCGTGGGAGACGCGCGGCCCGGGCGCCGGGGAGGCGTACGACGCGAACTACTTCCAGAAGACGGGCTTCTACGCGCCGGTCCGCACGGAGACGGTGGGCGGCGTGGAGCACACGGTGTACCGCGTGAAGGTCCCGGCGTACTCGATCGTCACGCTGTCGACGCTGGAGGACGGCGTGCACGGCACGACGGCGGAGTACGTGCCAGGAGACTTCGCGCCCGACGCCGAGGACACGATCCTCGAGCTGCCGTACCGGGACAACTTCGAGTACGACGACTACCCGGTGACCACCGTCAACGGGCGGGAGCTCACGTACCTGGAGCGGCGGGGCGGCACCCCGCGGTACACGGCCGACCAGGACGGCGCGTTCGAGGTGGTCGGGTCGGACGACGCGGCGCACCGCCACGTGCTGCAGCAGCAGATCCACGGCCAGAACCGTGGCTTCACCTGGAACGTGTGGGGCAACGGCCGGCAGGACGTGCTCCAGACGGCGGCGCCGTCGACGGTGCTGGGTGACCACCGCTGGACGGACTACACGGCGACGGTGGACTTCCAGCTCGACCCGGTGGACCGCGACGCGAGCCTGGAGAACTTCGCCGGGCTGGGCGTGCGCCAGACGTACGCGCGGGGCGGCGACCAGGCCACCTATGCGGTCCGCGTGCACGAGGACGGCCGGTGGCAGCTCCGCAGGCTCGACGTCGTGGTCGCGTCGGGCACGGTGGCCGGGTTCGACGGCGCCGCGTGGCACACGCTGGCGGTCGAGGCTCGCGAGAACGTCATCACGGCGACGCTCGACGGGACGCGGCTCGTGCAGCACGTCGACCCGTCGGCCGATCCGGTGCTGGCGGGGCGGATCGCCCTGGTGAGCGGCTTCTACAACACCCGGTACGACAACCTCGCCGTCACCCCGGTCAAGGGCTACGCGTGGTCGTCGGAGAAGATCGACGACTCCGACCCGCGCCTGTCCTACCCGGACGGGTTCACGTTCGCGCAGGCGGGCTTCGCGCACTTCAACCGGACCCAGCACGTGCTGCGGGCCGGGCAGTCGGTGAAGATCGACTTCACCGGCACAGGGCTGAACCTGTTCGGGGCCACCGGCGCCGCGACCCTCGAGGTGCGGATCGACGGCGGCGCGCCCCGGACCGAGCAGGTGGGCACCACGGGCACCCGACAGACGTCGTACTGGCTGCGCGGCCTGCAGCAGCGTGCGCACAGCGTGACCGTGCGGGTGGTCAGCGGGACGTACACGCTCGACGGCGTCGACGCGCTGACGGGCGGCGCCAAGGTGCGGCAGGCCGACCCGGCCGAGCGTCCGGTCACCGTGGTGGAGGCGCCGGCCCGGGCGGCGACCGCCGTCGGGCAGGCTCCTGACCTGCCCCGGACCGTCCGGGCCGTGTCGGCCACCGGGGCGACGATCGACGCCGAGGTCTCGTGGTTCGTGCCCGAGGGCGCGTTCGGTACCCCGTACTCCCTCGTCCGTGTCGACGGGACGTTCGTGAAGGACCCGTCGCTGCGGGTCTCCGTGCACGTGGAGGTGGTGCCCGCCGGGCTCCGCTACTTCGTCGACGCGAACGCCCCGGCCGCGCCGAACGCCGTCGCGTACCCGGCGGTGAGCGCCTGGGCGTCCGCCCAGGGCCGCGCGCTGCTCAACGGCGAGGCGGACGCCGCGTGGTCGGCGGAGCGGGGCTGGGGCCGCGCGGCGTCGTACAGCGCCAAGGGGCTGCTCAACCTGAACCCCTACGACAAGCTGCGCGAGACCGGCTGGTACACGTCCGGGACGGGAACGCCGCTCCAGTACCGGCTCACGCTGCCCGCCGGCACGTACACCGTGTCGTCCGGGCACACCGAGTGGTGGAACCCGGGCTCAGGGCGGTCGCGGCGCATGGCCACGGCGGTCTCCTGGACCGCGACCGACGGTTCCGTCACCACGGTGCCCGTGGGCTCCGTGGCCTTCCCGAACGGGAGCAGCGGGCAGTCCGCCGTGGTCTCGGGGACGTTCACGCTGCCCGAGGCGGCCGTGGTCACCTACATGGTGGCGAGCAACGGCGGCACGGAGTCGCCCGCCCTGAGCTGGCTCGCGGTGGCGGACGCGCAGGGCTGACCCGCGCGTCCCGCGGCCCGGACCCGGCCTGCCCGGCCCCGGCCCGGCCCGTGTGATCGGCAGTTCGGTGCGTGATAGGCAGTTCGAACTGCCGATCACGCACCGAACTGCCGATCACGTCGCCGTCCTCGCGGCCTCCGGCCGAGGCCGCCCGCGCACCCTCAGTCCGTGCCCGCGCCCCGGCGCTCCAGCACCTCCAGGTAGTGCGGGTTCGTCATGACCCCCAGCAGGTTGCCGAACGGGTCGGCGAGCGTCGCGGTGACGAAGCCGTGCCCGCGGTCGCGCACGTCCTCGACGATCGTGGCGCCGAGCTCGCGCAGCTGCCGGACGGTCGCCTCCAGGTCGTCGACGTGCCAGTAGACCACCTGCCCCTGCGGGCCGCCCAGGCCGGCCGGGGCGTGCCGCCGGTCGATGATCCCCAGCTCGTGCTGGTAGTCGCCGACCCGGAACTCGTAGTACGCGTCCGGCACCTCGAAGTAGGGCTCCACGCCCAGCAGCTCGGTGTACCAGGCCTTGGCCGCCGACAGGTCGTCGGCGAAGATCGAGACGGTCGTCAGTCCGCGCAGCATGGTGGTCTCCCTCGGTTCGTCCGCCCGGCCGGTTGCCGGGCGATGACTCCACCCTCTCGCTCAAAGTGCTCATCTTCTGAGCACTTTCCCTGACAGACTTTCGTCATGCGCGCCGACCGGCTCATCGCCACCCTCCTGCTGATGCAGTCCCGCGGCCGGGTCACCGCGGCGGAGCTGGCCGCCGACCTGGAGGTCTCGGTGGCGACCGCCCGCCGCGACCTCGAGGCCCTCGCCGCCGCGGGCGTGCCCGTGTACCCGCAGGCCGGACGCGGCGGCGGGTGGTCGCTGGTGGGCGGCGCACGTACCGACCTCTCCGGCCTCACGTCGGCGGAGGCGCGGGCGCTCTTCCTCCTCGCCGGGCGGTCGGGCACGCCGGCGGTCCGGTCCGCGCTCCGCAAGCTCGTCCGCGCCCTCCCCGGTCCGTTCCGGGCCGACGCCGAGGCCGCGGCGGACGCCGTCGTCGTCGACCCGGCCGCGTGGGGGGCGGAGGGCCGTGAGCAGCGGCCGCCCCACGCCGACGCCCTGGAGGACGCGGTGGTGCGGCGACGTCGGGTCCGGCTGACCTACGTCGGCCGGACCGGCGACGAGACCCGCCGGCTCGTGGACCCCTGGGGGCTCGCCGACAAGGGCGGGGTCTGGTACCTCGTGGCCGGGACGGAGGGCGGACGGCGGACCTTCCGTGTGGACCGGGTCGTCGCGGCGGAGGTCACCGACGAGCCGGCCCACCGCCCGGACGACCTCGACCTGGAGGAGGTCTGGCGGGAGGTGGTCGCCCGGACGGAGGAGCGCCGGGCCGTGGTCAGCGCGACCGTCCTCGCGGGCGAGGACGTGCTCCACGTGCTGCGCCGCCAGTTCGGGCAGCACTGCCGGGTCGAGGGGCCGGCCGACGACGGGCGCGTGCGGGTGCGGGTCGCGGCGCACCTCCACCGGTCGATCGCCGAGCGGCTGGCCGGCTGGGGCGACACCGTCGAGGTGGTCGAGCCGGCCGAGGTGCGCGCCGAGCTGGCGCTGCTCGGCGCGGAGCTGGTGGCGCGGTACGGCAGGTGAAGGCCGGTCACGCCCCCGGGCGGATCATCGTCATGCCCGCGACCGGCGCGCTGTCGAACGTCGGCAGCAGCGCGGCGGCCTCCTCCAGCCCGATGACGCGCTCCACGAGGTCCTGCGGCCGCAGCCGGCCCTGCTCGACGAGCGCGAGCATCCCCGGGTAGTCGGCGGCGGCCATGCCGTGGCTGCCGAGCACGTCGAGCTCCCAGCCGATGACGCGGGCCATCGGCACCCGCGGGTGCCCGCCGACGGGCGGCAGGAGCCCGATCTGGACGTGGCGGCCGCGCCGGCGCAGGCTGAGGATCGCATCGGCGCAGGTCTGCTCGCTGCCGACGGCGTCGACGGCGACGTGGGCGCCGCCCGTCAGCTCGTGGACGGCAGCCGCCACGTCCGTGCGCCCGTCGGCGACGACGACCGCCTCGGCACCCAGCGACGACGCGACCGCGAGCGCCCCGGGATTGCGGTCGACGGCGACGACGCGGGCTCCGAGCGCGACGCTGATCATCACGGCGCTGAGGCCCACGCCGCCGGCGCCGACGACGGCCGCCCACTCCCCCGCGGACACCCGCGCACGGCCGACGAGCCCCCGGTAGGCCGTGGCGAAGCGGCAGCCCAGGGCGGCTGCGGCCTCGAAGCTCACCGAGCCGGGGATGGCGACGAGGTTCGCGTCCGCCGCGTGCAGCACGACCCGCTCGGCGAACGAGCCCCAGTGCGTGAAGCCGGGCTGATGCTGGTCGGGGCACACCTGGGCGTCGCCCCGGGCGCACCACTCGCAGCGGCCGCAGCCGCAGACGAACGGCACGGTCACCCGGTCGCCCACGGACCACCTCGTGACGCCCGCACCGATCTCGGCGACCACGCCGGCGAGCTCGTGGCCGGGCACGTGCGGCAGGGTGATCTCGTCGTGGCCCGCCCAGCCGTGCCAGTCGCTGCGGCACAGCCCGGTCGCGGCGACCTGGACGACGACGCCGCCGTCGGGCGCGACGGGCTCGGGGACGTCGCGCACCTCGGGGGTTGCACCGATGGCGTCGAAGATCACTGCTCGCACGGCGAGAGCCTACGACGCCGGCCGGGGACACAGGCCCGCTCGCGGTCGGTTCGACCCGGGTTCCCGCGCGGTCCGGGGTACGGTGACGGCATGCCGTGGTTCGCCCGTACCCGCCTGCCCGACGCCGTCCGACGCACCCTCCGTTCGGCAGGCACCGACGCCCCGCTCGCCCAGGCCGAGACGACCGACGGGCTCTGGGCCGTCGCCACGCGAGCCGCCCTGGTGGTCGTCGCCGCAGGTGTGCCGGGTGAAGAGGCCGAACGGGACGTCGTCGTCCACCGCGCCTGGTGCGACGTGGACCGGGCCGCGTTCGACGCCGAGGCGTCGGTGCTGACCGTCAAGTGGGTGGACAGCGCTCCCCCGCTCCAGCTCGCGCTCGTCGAGGACCAGCGCACCTCGCTGCCGCAGGTGGTGCGGGAACGCGTGCAGTGGTCGGTGGTGCACGCCGAGCCCGTGGCGCTCACCGGCGGGCGCAGCGCGCGGGTCGCCGTGCGGCGCACCGTGGGGGGCGAGCTGTTCTCCCAGGCCGTCGCCGGGCCGGGCGTGGACCTCGACGACCCGGCCGTCGCCCGTGTGATCGACGCCGCTGAAGCACGGGTCCGCGACGCGTCCGGACTACCCGCCTGAACCTGCTAGAGTTTCTTCCGGCCGCTCGACCGGGAACCGGACGGGTGGACACCTTCCCGCGTAGCTCAGCTGGCAGAGCATCCGACTGTTAATCGGACGGTCGTAGGTTCAAGTCCTACCGCGGGAGCTTTCTGGAGGCCCGGAATCCTGAGGATTCCGGGCCTCGCTGTTTCCAGCAAGGCCCCCGCCGCCCGCCACCAGGACGTTGTTCCCCTCTGCCGCCCAGACGGGGAGCAACGTCCTGCTCGCGGACCCGGCAGCACTGCCGGCCTAACGTTTATCCTTGTCATGTTCATTAGTCTCGCGCTAGCGTGCCACTCACGGACCACCCCGGCAGAGAGGCACGCGAATGACCACCATCCCGCAGGTGCACCACCGGTACGTCGACCTCGACGACACCCGCGTCTTCTACCGCGAGACCAACTCGGGACCCGACGCTCCCGTCCTGCTCCTCCTGCACGGGTTCCCCTCGGCGTCGCACCAGTTCCGCCGTCTGATCGACGCCGTCGGCAGCCGCTACCGCGTCGTCGCCCCCGACTACCCGGGGTTCGGGCACACGGAGACCCCCGCGGGCTTCGAGTTCACCTTCGACCGCCTGGCCGACGTGGTCGAGAGCCTCGTGCTGCACCTGGGCCTCGACCGGTTCGCCATGTACCTGTTCGACTTCGGTGGTCCCGTCGGTTTCCGGCTCGCGCAGCGCCACCCGGACCGGATCACGGCGCTGGTGATCCAGAACGCCAACGCCTACGAGTCGGGCCTGTCCCCCACCGCCCGCGACTTCATCGCACTGCGCCCCGAGACCTCCGGCGCGGAAGCCACGGTCCGGAGCCTGTTCACCCTCGAGGCCACCCGCGCGCAGTACGAGGGCGGCACCACGGACCCGACTCTCGTCCCGCCCGACGGCTGGACGCTGGACCAGCACTTCCTCGACCTGCCCGGCCGGGGCGACGCCCAGACGGCGCTGGCCTTCGACTACCGGTCCAACCTCGAGCTGTACCCGCAGTGGCAGGCCTGGCTGCGGGAGCACCGGCCGCCCACTCTCATCGTCTGGGGCCGGTACGACCCGTTCTTCCCCGAGCCCGGCGCCGTCGCCTACCGAGCCGACCTGCCCGAGGCGGAGGTGCACCTGTTCGAGTCAGGCCACTTCGCCCTGGAGGACCAGCTCCACCGGATCGCTCCGCTCCTCACCGACTTCCTCGACCGCACCGGCCAGCGGCGGCACCGGGACCCAGCGAGGCCGTCGCCTCGTATCGCTTGACCCGCGCTGACGCCGCACCCGACCAGCCTCGATACGCTGCGACCATGGGTCGAGTCCTGCGTGCCGTCCTCGAACGCACAGGAGCCGCGGTGCGTGCCCGCGGCGTCCGGAAGCACCGCGACGACGTCGGGCACTGGCTCGCTGCGGCCCGGGCGGTGATGACCCGCACGCGGTACTGCCTGTGCATCACCGAGACGCCCGACGGACCCGCCGCGCGGGCCGTCCAGCCGTTCCGCCCCCGGGCCGACCTGACCGTCCACCTCGGGACCTCGCCCAGCAGCCGCAAGGCCCTCGAGATCGCACGCACCGGGACCGTGACCCTCGCCTACCTGGACCAGGGGGACGGCGCGTGTGTCACCGCGCACTGCCGGGCCGAGATCGTGACGGACCACGACGCTCGACGCCGGTGGTTCATGCCCGTCTGGCGGGCGTTCTGGCCGGACGGGCCCGACTCCGAGGACTACGTCGTCGTGCGCTGCGTCCCGTACGCCCTGGAGGTCTGGGACGCGCGGCGCGGGGTCACGCCGCCCCCCTTCGGTCTGCGGCAGGCACGCCTCGTCCGGGGCGACGACGGCGCCTGGGCCAGCGAGCCATAGGCTGGACCGCATGTCACACCCCACGACGGCCGGTCCCGCGGACCGCCTTCGCGACACCTCGCCGGGAGAGGACGCGGGCCGCGCGCCCAAGGCGCCGACGCTCGAGGAGGTCGCCCAGCGGGCTGGCGTCTCACGGTCCGTGGCGTCCCGGGCGATGAACAACGTCCGCAACGTGAGCCCCGCGAAACGTGAGGCGGTCGCCCGGGCGGCCAAGGAGCTCGGCTACGTCCCGAACGCGACGGCTCGCGCCCTGGCGACGAGCACGGGCGGGTCGGTCGTCCTCGCGGTCTCGAACGACGACCCGGCGCTCTTCGGCGACCCGTTCTTCTCGCAGGTGCTCGTCGGCGTGGCCGAGGCGCTGGACCGGTCGGAGCTCGACCTGACGCTCATCCTGGCGTCGTCGGAGCGGGGTCAGGCCCGGCTCGGGCGGCTGCTGCGGTCGCGGCGGTCCGACGGCGTGATGCTGCTGGCCCTGCACGGGGACGACCCCCTGAACCGGGTCGTGGCCGCGACCGACCTGCCCGTCGTGCTCGGCGGCCGGCCACTCGACGGCGAGGCCCGCTGGTATGTCGACGTGGACAACAAGGGCGGCGCCCGCCTCGCCTGCGACCACCTGCTGGCCTCCGGGCGGCGGCGCATCGCCACCATCACCGGCCCGATGGACCTCCAGGCCTCCGTCGCCCGGTACCAGGGGTTCGCGGACGCCATGGCCGTGGGAGGGCTGCCCGCCGACCGGGTCGAGCACGCCGACTTCAGCTTCGAGGGGGGCGCCCAGGCGATGGCGCGGCTTCTCGACGCGCACCCCGATCTCGACGGCGTCTTCGCCGCCTCCGACAACATGGCGGCCGGCGCCCTCCGCACCCTGAAGGCGGCGGGCCGCCGCGTCCCGGAGGACGTCGCCGTGGTCGGCTTCGACGACCTGGAGATCGCACGCCACACCGAGCCGGCGCTCACCACGGTGAGCCAGCCGATCCGCGGTCTCGGTCAGGAGATGGCGACGATGCTGGTCCGGCTGATCGGCGGCGAGTCCCCCACCCCGATCATCCTGCCGACCCACCTGGTCGTGCGCGGCTCGGCACCCGGCGGGAGGGGCTGACCCTCCCGCCGGGCGGTGCTCAGTACTGCGTGTACCGCACCCAGTCGTAGGTGGCGGTCTTCTGACCGGAGTAGCGGAACGGCCCCAGCCAGCTGTCGACGCCGGTGCCCGGCCACAGGTTCAGCATGATGCGCTGCGGACGCGTCGGCAGCGGTCCGCGGGAGCCGTTCTCCTGGTGCACGAGGCGGCCGTCGACGAACCAGTTGATCGTGCCGCCGCGCCACCACTCGATGGCGTAGTTGTGGTAGCCGGCCGCGGCGTCGAAGCCGAGGTTGATGGTGGTCTCGTGCCCCCCGACCCCGTTGGTGAAGTAGTTGGTCTGCATCTGCCAGGTGTTCTTGCCGAGGATCTCGACGTCGATCTCGTCCCACGGCTGGCCGTCGCTCGGACCGGTGTACGTGAAGAACGAGCTCACGATCCCCGACCCGGAGGCAGCCTTCATGCGGACCTCGAACCGCCCGTAGGAGTACAGGTCGTTGGTGCGGTACTCGCCCGAGGCGTAGGGCTTGCCGGAGCAGCCGCCCGGGCACGACGCGTTGTCCAGGTTGAGGCCCATGACCCCGCCGTTGTGCCACACGTGGTCGGCGCGCCAGCCGGCGTTGAACATGCCGCCGTTGCTCCAACCGTCGGCCTTGTGCCAGCGCCCTCCGTTGTGCCCGTCGAAGTTGTCGGTGAAGCTCCCGCCGATCGCGGCCTCGGCCGGGGGCGTCAGGGCCGGCGTCGCGGCGAGGCCTGCCACGAGGGCCAGGGCCAGGAGCAGGCGGGGTGCGGTGCGGTGGTGCGTCGTCGTTGATCGCATGTGTACCTCCATCGGTACTGGTGGTGGACCCCCGCGTCAGGGGGCGGTCAGGGGAGGCTGCGCGTACTCGATCAGCTCGCGCGCCTGGTCGGTGAACCAGGAACCGGCGGGCGGGTTGACCATGCCGCGCTCGGGGTCCTCGGGACCTCCGAGGCCGCGGAAGCACTCGCCGTCCGACTCGCCCGGGATCTTGATCCACAGCAGGGCGTCGACGAGGTCGTTGCCGGTGTCCGTCGTCGGGCGCTGGCCCAGGCCGCGGTCCGGCGGGTTGCACCACGTCTCGGCGTCGGGGTAGACCCCGGCCGGCGCCGCCCAGGGGCCGCGGCCGTTGCGGCTGGTGTCGATCACGAAGTGCATGGTGGGCTCGACGTCGCCGAGGGCGAGGTCGTAGCGCGACTCGATGCCCGCCGTGTTCAGGGCCGGGTCCTCGGCGGTCGGGCTCCAAAGGCCCTGGTGGGACAGCGCCTGGCCGGTCCAGCCGTTCGCCGGGCCGCCGTTCCAGTACTGGTTGCCACAGTTCGAGAAGTCCCCGGGCACGACCTGCGTCGCGTAGGCGATGCACTGGGAGACCCAGGTGCCGAACGCGACGTTGTTCTCGGTGAACAGGTAGTTCGACACGTTCAGGAAGAAGCCGTCGGCCCGCTGGACGCCCGCCTTGACGAGGCGGTCGGAGAGCTCGCCGACGTTCAGCCAGGCGGGGTTGGTGCCGTCGAGGTAGACGACGGCGTTCGGCTGCTGCGTCAGGCGGTCGACCGCGTAGTTGAGCATCTCGAAGCGCTCCGCGGTGGCGTCCCGGCCCGTGGTGGCCGGGTCGTACTCCGCGGGCCGGCACGACTCGAGCTGCCCGTCCAGCGTCGTGTACCAGGGGATGACGCCGAGCCCGTCCGGCTCGACGATCACGACGGCCTCCTCGTCCCCGATCCCGGCGGCGAACCCGTCGATCCAGGCCTTGTACTCCTCGACGCTCTGGGCGCCACCGGCCGAGTACAGCGCGCAGTCGCGGAACGGGATGTTGTACGCGACCAGCACGGGCACCTTCTCGCCCGTGCGCTTGACGAGCTTGTGCACGTCAGCCTGCACCTCGGCGGGGCTGCCGGCCGTGAACCAGGTGGAGCTGGGGACCTTGCTGAGCAGGAGCGCGTCCTGCCTCGCCTGGCCGCGCAGCGCCTGGGCCGCCTCCTTCGTCGAGCTCTGGGAGTCGTTGAAGATCTCGGTCCCGGGGGCGAGGACGTCGTTGCTCGCCGTGGCGGCACCGCCGTTGAGCAGGGTCGCGCCGAGGGCGCAGGCCGCCAGCGCGAGCACGAGCCGGCGCCGGGAGGTGGGTGGTGTCATGCGGGGAATCTCCCAAGGTCTCTGCGAACGCGTCGTTGCGTGCTCGCTCCGAAGATGCACGAACTGGAAGGTTCTGGAAGCGCTCCCAGTTCGATCATCTTCGGGGCGCGGTGGCGACCGTGTCAACCCTCGTCCGCCGCCGGGCGGCCCGACGAGTCCGCCGTCAGCGCACCGCCGCCACGATCGCCCGGCCCAGCTCCGCCGGCCTGGTGAACATGGGCCAGTGGCCCGTCGGCAGGTCCACGATCTCGTAGTCGGGCAGCGTCCTGAGCTCGGCGACGAACGGGTGGTCCACCTCCATCAGCCCTCGCAGCTGCTCACCCGAGTACACACAGGCGATCACGGTGGTCGGCACCGAGCGACGCGCCAGGCCCGTGAACGTGTGCGGCTCGCGCACCGTGCCGCCGGGCTGCGGCACGGCCGCGGAGCGGAACCGCTCGCGAAGCTCGTCGGTGAGGTCCGTGAGCGACTCGGCATCGATCGCGTCCCAGGCCGGCAGCTGGTGGTCGACGACGTCGTCGGGTAGCTCGGCACCGACGGCCTGACCCTCCGCGAACGGGCCGCTGTCCACGTAGACGACCCGCCGCACCCGGTCGGGGCGGCGGTCCGCCGCCGCGTACGCGAGACCACCCCCGGCGGAGTGGCCCACGAGGACCACCTCCCCTGGCGCCTCGTCGACAGCGGCGACGACCGCCGCGACATGGTCGGCCAGGTACACGCCGGACCGGTCGGCGTCGGCGGACTCCATGCCGGGCAGGGTCAGCGCGCGCACCGTGTGCCCAGCACTCTCGAGCACCGGCACGACGTCGTCCCAGGCGGACGCCGTCAGCCAGAAACCGGGGATCAGAACGATGTTCATGGACGAGACATTACGTCCGGAGCCCACTCAGAGCCTCGCGCGAGCGCGCACCACCTCGTCGAGCAGAGCGTCCACGTGCTCCTCGCGCGTCGTGTAGTTGTTGACGGCCACCCGCAGGTACGTGCCACCGTTCGGCCGGCACACGGTCACGTAGTGCGCGCCGGTCCGGAGCACCGCCTGGTGCACGGCCTCGGTGAGCGCGGCGCCGTCGCCCCCGTCGTCGGGCACCACCCGGAAGCAGCAGATCGGGACCAGCGGTTCGGTCAGCAGCTCCAGCCCGTCCGTGGCCCGGACGCGGGCCGCCAGGTGCCGGGCCACCGCCAGGTTCTGGGAGAGCAGGCGAGCGTAGCCGCTGCGGCCGAGCTGACGCATCGCCAGCCAGAGACCCAGTGAGCGCCAGGACCGCGCGCCCTCCGGTCCCAGGAAGACGAAGTCCTCCCGCTCGTCGTGGTTCCAGTAGTGCGCCCCGTCCGCGAAGCTGCTGCGCAACGCCCCCGGGTCGCGGACGAGCAGGCAGCCGAGCCCGTACGAGACGAACATCCACTTGTGCGGGTCCAGGGTCACGGAGTCCGCCGCGGCGAGCCCGTCGAACGCCGCCCGGGACTCGGGCAGGTCGGCGAAGACCGCGGCGGCGGCCCCGTCGACGTGGAACCAGGCGTCGTGCGCGGCAGCGACCTTCGCCAGGTCTGCCAGCGGGTCGACCGCGCCGGTGGCCGTCCCCCCGGCGAGGCCGACGACGGCGACCGGGCGCAACCCGGCTCGTACGTCCTGGGCGACCTGCGACCGGAGCGCGTCGACGCGCATCCGCCCGACGGTGTCGGTGGGGATGGTCCGCATCGCCTCGCGGCCCATCCCGAGGACGTCGAGCGCGCGGGCGATCGAGTAGTGCGACTCGGCGGACGCGTACACGGTCCCCCGGCTGGTCGCCGAGGTTCCCTGCGCGCGCACCTGCGGACCGAACGCTCGGTCGCGGGCCAGCTTCAGGGCCGACAGGTTGGCGAGGCTCCCGCCGGAGGTGAAGATGCCCCGCGGCGACGCCGACTCGTCCGCCGCCGGGTACCCGATGAAGTCGGCGGCCCACGCCAGGGTCTCGATCTCCATGGCAGTCGCCGCCGGTCCCATGCGCCAGGCCGCGGGCGTCTGGTTGAGCAGCGAGGAGATCGCGTCGCCGAGCACCGCGACGGGCAGCGGCCGTGGGTGGAAGTAGCCGAAGAACTGGGGATGAGCGCCGTTGCAGTAGCCGCTGTCGAGGACCCTGCCCAGCACTCCGGACAGGATGTCGGACAGCGGGGCACCGTCGTCGGGCAACACGCCCGGGTGCCGGCTGCGGTCGTAGGACGACCCGTCGTCCACGGACACCGGCCGGTCCTGCGGGGCGCGCTGCGTGTCCAGGAGCGCCGCCAGGTGGGGGCCGGCCGCGCGGAGCAGGGCGTCCCAGTCCGTGGGGTCCTCGGCCGGGCGGCTCATCGAGCCTCGTTCGCGGGTACGGCCATGACGTCAGCCAGCGTGCGGTCGGCGTGCTCGGTGAGCTCCGACCGCACCTGCCACAGCTGCGGATACAGCCGCTGCCCCGTCAGCCTCGTCAGGACCCGGATCGGGGTCCCGGCCACCCCGATGGCGTCGACCCCGACGAGCCGTTCGACCACCTTGAGATGGCGCAGCCGCCAGAGCATGCACTCGGTGTCGAGGTCCACGAGCGCCTCGGCGAGCTGGTAGAGCACCTCGAGCTCGTGCGGGCGCAGGTACACGTCCCGGAGCGCGACGTCGGCTGCGAGCAGGTGGCGGTCGAGCTCCTCGCCCAGCCGGTAGGCGAGCTCGCGCACGCTCCGCCACCCGGGGGACGAGAAGCCCGAGCCGTTCTCCAGCTGCGTGCGGATGAGCTGGTAGCCCCACGGCGAGATGTGGTCCAGGGAGTCCAGCTGCCGGGTCAGATCGCTCACGTGGGAACGGGACCGGCCGACGAGGCGAACCGCTCCGGCGAGAGCACCCTCGCTGGAGGCGGTGAGCGCCCGCTGCAGGTCGTGCGCAGCCAGCTTCAGCCACAGCTCCGACGACTGCTGGACGACGAGAAAGACCATCTCGTCCGGGTCGACCAGCCCTTCGGCGTCCCGCTGGAGCGAGAGCAAGGTGTCGGTCCGCAGATACCGCTCGTACGCGGTGGAACCGGAAACCTCAGGAGCACCCATGAGCCGCCTCTCGCGTCGCGGCGGCCGCTCGCTGCGACCGTCCTTGGCGAGCATCCCCCCACGTCATGACGTTGCCGTAAACAACTAATGATCGAAGCAACACATTTCGGTCAGGCGAACGCCGGCTGCGGCGGGCGGGCCCGACGATGCGAGAGAAGTGGTGCCGGGCCACGGGAATACCCCACGGGGGTATTCCCGTTCGACGGAGGAGACGGATGACGCACGCGACGAGGAGAGCGGACATGACGCACGACCACGCCGGTTCCCACCCGGCCGGCACCACCCACGCGGGAACCGCCGAGCACGACCACAGCACCCACGACCACGGCACCCAGGGGCCCGGGGACGGACACGACCACCCCGGGCACGGCGGGCACGGCGGGCACGGGGACCACGTCGCCCAGTTCCGGCGGCTGTTCTGGATCATGCTCGTCCTGGCGGTGCCCGTGGTGCTCGCTTCGCCGATGTTCGCCATGGTCCTGGGCTACGAGCTGCCCGCCCTGCCCGGCCTGGCGTGGGTGTCGCCCCTGCTCGGCACGCTCATGTACGTCTGGGGCGGGCGCCCGTTCCTGACCGGCGCCGTCTCCGAGGTCCGGGCACGCAAGCCAGGCATGATGCTCCTGATCGGGCTGGCCATCACCGTCGCGTTCGGCGCGTCGTGGGGCGCGAGCCTGGGCGTGCTCGACCACCAGCTCGACTTCTGGTGGGAGCTCGCTCTCCTCATCGTCATCATGCTGCTGGGGCACTGGATCGAGATGCGGTCCCTCGCCCAGACCACCTCGGCGCTGGACTCGCTCGCCGCCCTCCTGCCCGACGAGGCGGAGAGGGTCGAGGGCGACACGCTGGTGAGGGTGGCGCCTTCGGCCCTGCGCACCGGCGACGTGGTGGTTGTACGGCCGGGCGGCCGGGTGCCCGCCGACGGCCAGGTCGTCGCCGGAGCAGCCAGCATGGACGAGTCGATGATCACCGGGGAGTCGCGGCCCGTGCAGCGGGCCGAGGGCGACCCCGTCGTCGCCGGCACCGTCGCCACCGACTCCGGCCTGCGCGTGCGGGTCACGGCCGTCGGCCCCGACACCGCGCTCGCGGGGATCCAGCGGCTGGTCGCGGACGCCCAGGCCTCGTCGTCCCGCGCCCAGCGGCTCGCCGACCGGGCGGCCGGCTGGCTGTTCTGGTTCGCCCTGGGCGCGGCGGCCGTCACCGCGGTGGTGTGGAGCGCAGCCGGGCTGCCTGACGACGCGGTGGTCCGGACCGTGACCGTCCTGGTCATCGCGTGCCCCCACGCGCTCGGCCTGGCGATCCCGCTGGTCGTGTCGATCGCGACCGAGCGCGCCGCCCGAGGCGGCGTGCTCGTCAAGGACCGGCTGGCCCTCGAGACCATGCGCTCCGTCGACACCGTGCTGTTCGACAAGACCGGCACCCTGACCAAGGGCGAGCCCGTCGTGACAGCCGTCGAGCCGGCGGAGGGGCTCACCACGGACGAGGTGCTGCGCCTGGCGGCGTCCGCCGAGCAGGACTCCGAGCACCCGCTGGCCCGGGCGGTCGTCCGGGCCGCCGCCCAGCGGGGCATCACCCTGGACCCGGCGCAGGACTTCGCGTCCTCGCCCGCGGTCGGCGTGCGGGCGACCGTCTCCGGTCAGGTCGTGGAGGTCGGGGGTCCCGCCCTCCTCCGGGAGCGCTCCTCGCGAGAGCTCACGGTGGCCGAGGACTGGCGGCAGGACGGTTCGATCGTGCTGCACGTCCTGGCCGACAGCCGGGTGGCGGGGGCGCTGCGCCTGGCCGACGAGGTGCGTCCCCAGTCGCGGGACGCCGTCTCCGCGCTCCACGAGCGCGGCGTCCAGGTCGTCATGATCACCGGCGACGCCGAGGAGGTCGCCGCCTCGGTCGCTGCGCGGCTGGGCATCGACCGGCACTTCGCGGGCGTGCGACCCCAGGACAAGGCCGCCACGGTCCGCCGGCTGCAGGACGAGGGCCGCACCGTGGCCATGGTGGGCGACGGCGTGAACGACGCCCCCGCCCTGGCTCAGGCCGACGTCGGCGTCGCGATCGGCGCCGGTACGGACGTCGCCATCGCGTCCGCCGGGGTCATCCTGGCCAGCGACGACCCCCGGTCCGTCCTGTCGGTGATCGAGCTCTCCCGCGCCGGCTATCGCAAGATGCAGCAGAACCTGTGGTGGGCCGCCGGCTACAACCTGGTCTCCGTACCTCTCGCCGCCGGCATCCTGGCGCCGGCCGGCTTCGTCCTGCCCATGTCGGTCGGCGCGGTCCTCATGTCCGCCTCGACCGTCGTCGTCGCCCTCAACGCGCAGCTGCTCCGCCGCCTGGACCTGCGCCCCCGGGGTTAGGCCGGCGCCGGCGGGCCCGCCACGGCGACCGGCTCCCCTGGCCGGAACCCGGCGGGGTCAGCCGCGCGTGCCGAGCGGCTGGCGTACCGCGAGGTGCGCCGACAGCGCGCGCAGCACGTCGGGGGCGTCGAAGGCTGCCCCCGCCGACACCACGCCGGTGGCCCGGCTCCGGCCGGTGAGGAGGCGGTCGACGGCCTCGACCGCGAGCGGCGCGCTGATCGCGTAGATGTCGCGCCCGGAGGCCGCGATGCGGCGCTCCTCGGCACCGGTCCGCACGACGACGTCGACCACGAAGGTCTGCGCGGACCGGCCGCTCGCGTCGACGGCGGTCGGTGCCGGGGCGCCAGGGGCGGCCAGGTCGGCGGCCGCCGTCGCCGTCATGTAGGTGCGCACCTCGGGGACGTCGAGGTGGCTGGGGATGGTGACGACGTCGGCCATCGTGAACTCCCCGATCACCTTCTGGCGGCCGAGCGGGGACGGGAACGTCCACTCCAGGGTGGGCAGGTGGTCGTCGTGGTACTCGAGCCGTCCGCCCGTGAAGCGCACCCGGCGGCCTCCCCGGCGTTCGCCCGACACCGCTCCCGCTGCCAGGGTGCCCGCGGTCGGGTGCCAGCTGCTGAGCCCGTAGGCGACGTGCACCTCGTCCGCCGTGGACCGGTCTCCCATCGCTGCCGTCACCAGCAGGTCACCGAGCCCGCCGAAGAACGCCATGGCGGGGACCACCGCGACCCCGGCGTCGGCCGCCCTCTCCGAGAAGTGCGCGAACGTGTCGACGTTCGCCTCGATCTCGGCAGCGACGTCGACGTACGGGATACGGGCGCGCAGCGCCGCGGCGACCACAGGTGCGGCGGTCGTCGCGAAGGGCCCCGCGCAGTTCACCACGGCGGCCGCGCCGGCGAGCGCGCGGTCGAGCGAACCCGGGTCGTCGACCGACGCGGTCCGCGCGTCGACCCCGGGCAGGGACCCCGCCACGGCGGCGAGCCTGCCGGCGTCGCGCCCCACGAGCCGCGGGACGTATCCCCGCTCGCGCAGCTCCGCCACCACGAACCGCCCGGTGTGCCCGGAGGCCCCGAACACCGCCACCTCCCGCTCCGTTGCCATGACCGCTCCCGTGCTCGACGACGTCCTCATGGCCACGATCCTCGCTGCGCGCCTCGCTGCTGCCCAGTGTCTGGAACGACATGCCCCGTACACTTTCGGACATGTCCAGCGCCCGTCGCTCCGTCGCGATCGCCGTCACCGACGGGATGCTGCACTTCGAGCTCGCGATGGCGTACGAGGTCTTCGGTTCCCCGCCCGACGCCGTCCCGGGTCCTTGGTACGACGTCACGGTGTGCGGCGCGCAGGCCGTCCGGGCCGGGCACCTCCTCGTCGAGCCGGACTGCGGGCTCGACCGGCTGGCGCAGGCCGGCACCGTGATCGTCCCCGCCGTGGTCGACGTCGACGAGGCGCCTCCGGCCGACCTGGTCGAGGCGGTGCGCGCCGCCCACGACGCCGGCGCACGGGTCGCGTCTCTGTGCACGGGCGCGTTCGTGCTGGCGGCCGCGGGCCTGCTGGACGAGCGGCGGGCGACCACCCACTGGGCTCACGCCGAGGAGCTGGCGGCACGCTATCCGCGGGTCACCGTCGACGCCGACGTGCTGTACGTCGACGAGGGCACCGTCCTGACGTCCGCCGGCAAGGCCGCGGCGATGGACCTGTCCCTGCACCTGGTCCGCCAGGACCACGGGCCCACGATCGCGAACGTGGTCGCGCGCCGCCTGGTGGCCCCGCCGCACCGGGCCGGCGGCCAGTCGCAGTACGTCGCGACGCCGGTGCCCGCCCGGGACGGCCATGCCCTGGCCGAGCTGCTCCCGTGGGTGATGCAGCGGCTCGACCAGCCGCTCACCGTCGAGGACCTCGCTCGCCGTGCGAGCATGAGCTCGCGCCACCTGGCCCGCCACTTCCAGGCGGTCACCGGCACCACACCGCTGCGGTGGCTGCTCCTGCAGCGCATCGGGCGCGCGCAGGAGCTGCTGGAGACCACCGACGACGGCATCGACGTCATCGCCTCCGCGGCAGGGATGGGTACGGGCGCGACGCTGCGCCGCCACTTCCGCCGCACGGTCGGCGTCGCACCGGACACCTACCGCCGCACCTTCCGCGCCTGAGCGCCGACGGCGAGCCTGCCCCGGCGAGCGGTCCTCTCACCGGGGCAGGCTCAGCCTCGGCTCCCCCGGCGTACGCCGTGACCACGACCCTGCCGGCGGCGGGCTCGGCGACCCCTAGCTCGTCTTGACGGTGACGCCGCCCGAGATCGAGCTGACCCACGCGATGGGCGTGATGTAGGTGCCGCCGGAGTTGCTGCCGGTCGTGAAGGCGTACCCGGTGTTGGCCACGAACCAGGGCCCGCCCGAGTCGCCGCCCTCGGTCACCTTGGTCTCCGTGTAGTAGAGGTTGCACCAGACGTTCCCCGAGGAGAAGGTCACGCACCCCTGGTAGGACTCGACCGTCGAGCTGCCGTAGCCCGTCGTCTTGCCGAACTTGAAGAGCAGCGAGCCGGAGCTGACGATGCCGGTCGCGGTGATCACCCGGTACGACCCGAAGTCGTAGCGGAACCGGTTCTCCGCCACGCCGCCGGTCAGCGCCGTGAAGCGCACGTCCCGGCTGTTCGAGGCCACATAGGTGGACCCCGTCGTGTCGCCGTCGTACGTGGCCGGCTTGGTGGTGCAGTGCGCCGACGTGATGATGCCGTAGGCGCCGCTCCGGTTGCCGACGAACCCTCCGGTGCATCCGCCGTAGACCTCGCCGCCCTGCGTGTTCTCCTCGCGGGGCGCGTCGGCCGCGGACCGGTACTCCACGCTGGTCGCCGGGCTCGCAGCGGTCGTGAGGCCCGTCCCGGCCAGGGCCTGCCGGACGACGGTCGCGTCGCCGGCCTTGTCGTCGGTCCAGACGGTGACGGCGACGCTGTCCGTCGAGGGGACGTACCGTGCTGCGACGAGGTCGACCCCGGCCGACCGGAGCGTCCGCAGGGTCGCGAGCTCGACCGAGGACCTCTCCTGGTAGGGCACGGCCTCCGTGTCCGCCGTCTCGACCGCGATCTCGACGTCGGCTGCGGCGACCTTCTCGCGCACGGCCTCGGCTCCGGCCGCGGTGACGACGACGACACCGCGGTCGCCCTGCCACGAGAAGTCGACGAGCCGTTCCGGCATCGTCGTGAACAGCTCCTGCACCACGTCGCTGAAAGCCGCCTGTTCCTGCGTGGCGGCCCGGAGCTCCTTCTGAGCGAGCGTGTCGCCCTCCGCAGGCCGGTCGGCCCACGCAGGGCCCGCCGAACCGCACGCCACCATCGCCACTGCCGCCGCCAGGGCGACCCCCTGCACTCGCGCGCGCCTACCGAGCATCCGCATGTCGAACCCCAATGTTTGACAAGTAACGGGCATTCACGACGCTACAGGGGTCAAACCATTCTGTATAGGGGCAAATGGGACGCCTCCGTCGAGTGGAGGGTGGCGAACCGTGCGACGATGCATGCCCCCGACCTGGAGGAGCAGCCCATGTCGAAGCGGGTCAGGAACGCCTCGGTCGCCGCCCCGGAGGAGTGGACCGATCCCGATGACCACGTCCGGGCGCCGGCGGGCGACGTCCATGCCTGGCTTCCCGGCACCAACCAGACGCTCTGTGGCCTCGCGCTGTCGCGCGAAGGGCTGCGCCGGTTCCCGCACATCACCTGGGCCGACGTGCAGCCCGCCACCGGCGGCTACGCCGACCGGGTGACGAGCGTCTGCCGTCGGTGCGCGGCGGGGCTGGGAGCGCGCCGCGACGAGAAACCGTGGACGCGCCGGGACCCGCGGCCCTGAGGGGGCCGGGCGCCGGGCCGTCGCCGTGCTAAAGGTTTCGCACCCTGGCCCGGCCGGGTCCCGGACCCGCACGGTAGTGCCTCCATCGAGCTCAAGGAGGAACTCATGCTCGTCGTGAAATCCGTCCGCGCGAGGGCCGTGGTCGTGCTGGCCGCCCTCGCGATGATCCTGTCCCTGGGGGTGGTGGCGCTCCAGGCGGCCACCGCGCCCCCGGCCGCGGCGCACGGGTCGGTCACCGACCCGCCGTCGCGCACCTACGGCTGCTACGAGCGCTGGAGCGCCAACCACCTCGACCCGGCCATGGCCACGGCCGACCCGATGTGCCACAACGCCTGGCAGACCAGCCCGAGCGCGATGTGGAACTGGAACGGCCTCTACCAGAACGGCCTCGGCGGCCAGTTCGAGTCACGGATCCCGAGCGGAGCACTCTGCTCCGGCGGGCACACGCAGAACGGCCTGTACGACGCCATGGACCGCCCCGGCAACTGGTACGCCAAGGGCGTCCCCACCAGCTTCCGGCTCACGCTCACGGACGGCTCCGACCACGGTGCCGACTTCCTCCGCATCTACGTGACCAAGCCGGGCTTCGACCCGACGACACAGGCGGTCGGCTGGGGCAACCTCGACCTGGTCAAGCAGACAGGCAGCTACCCGACGGCGGACCCGTACGTCACCGACGTGAACCTCGCCGGCCGCTCCGGTCGTGCGGTGCTCTTCACGATCTGGCAGGCGTCGCACTCCGACCAGGCGTACTTCTTCTGCTCGGACATCAACATCGGCGGCGGGGACATCGTCCCCGGGCCGGGCGGCAACCCGAACCCGACGCCGACGCCGACGCCGACCCCCACTCCTACTCCGACGCCGACCCCCACCCCGACGCCCACTCCCACGCCGACGCCGACGCCCACCCCGGGTGCCGGGACCTGCGCGGCGACCGTCCGCGTCGTCAACTCCTGGAGCGGCGGCTACCAGGCCGAGCTCACCATCAAGGCCGGCACCTCCCCCATCAGCGGCTGGTCCGCCACCGTCACCGGAGCCACCATCACCCAGGTCTGGAGCGCCACCCTCTCCGGCGGCACCACGCTCAGCAACGCCTCCTGGAACGGCAACCTCGGCGCCGGAGCCAGCACCACCGCAGGCTTCATCGGCAGCGGCACCCCACCCACCACCGCCACCTGCACCACCCGCTGACCCAACCC